>NZ_JBIVMZ010000009.1:0-225933 GCF_044753355.1 Streptomyces sp. NPDC088400
GCCGATGGTACTGCAGGGGGGACCCTGTGGGAGAGTAGGACGCCGCCGAACAATTATTGTGGGAATGCCCCGCACCAGTCATGGTGCGGGGCATTTCTGCGTTCACAACCCATTTCCCGTTTCCTGTTCATCCGGCCACGAACAACCCCCGTTTCAGCGTTGATCGGGGGTGGTAGCCGGCTCGGTTCGGCGACCACCCCGTCCTTAGAGGCGTCCTGCGGCTTTCAACGCGAGATAGGCGTCGGCGAGGGCCGGAGCCAGTTTTTCCGGGGTGGCATCCACGACCGTGACGCCATGACGTTGCAGCTTTTCTGCCGTGCGGCGCCGCTGAGTCTGTGCCTGGGAGCCTGCAGCTGCCTCGTAGACCGCGTCCACTGTGCCACGGCCTGTGCTCATTGCCTCGGCATGAGGATCAGCGACCGAAGCCACGAGGACTGTGTGGCGTTGAGTGAGTCGCGGGAGGACGGGAAGGAGCCCTTCCTCCACAGGAGCCGCGTCGAGACTGGTGATCAGGACGATGAGGGACCGGCGCGGTGCGTTCTTGAGCGCGGCCGCGCCGAGGCCTCGCGCGTCCGTCTCCACAAGCTCCGGTTCGAGTGGGGCGAGGGCGTTGACCATGGCGGGCAGGACATCACCTGCCGTACGGCCCTGGACCTGGACGCGAATGCGGCGGTCGTAGGCAAGGAGGCTCACTCGGTCACCGGCGCGTGCGGCGAGCGCGGTGAGCAGGAGCGTGGCGTCCATGGCCGCGTCGAGACGGGGGACGTCGCCGACCCGCCCGGCCGATGTACGGCCGGTATCGAGTACGACAAGAATGTGCCGGTCGCGTTCGGGGCGCCAAGTCCGTACGGCGACGGTCGACTGGCGCGCGGTGGCCCGCCAGTCGATGGACCGGGTGTCGTCGCCGGGCACGTACGCGCGGAGGCTGTCGAACTCGGTTCCTTCGCCACGAGTCAGCACGCTGGTACGGCCGTCGAGCTCCCGTAGCCGGGCAAGCCGGGACGGCAGGTGCTTGCGGCTCGTGAAAGGCGGCAGGACGCGCAGAGTCCAGGGCACCTCGTGATTGCCCTGGCGGGCGGCCAGACCCATCGGCCCGAACGAGCGCACCGTGACACGTTCCGCGTGCCGGTCGCCGCGGCGGGTGGGGCGGAGGAGCGTGGTGAGCCTGCGGCGCTCCCCTGCGGGGATGCTCACCTTGTGCCGGGATGCGGCCTGTTCGGTGCCGGCGAGCCAACTGCTGGGCGGCCAGGCGTCGCGGAGTTGGGCGTGGAGACGGCGTCCCGACGGGTTGGTGACGGTGAGGTGGACTTCGGCGCTCTCACCAAGTCGAACTGAAGTATCACCACTTCGGGTGAATTGGAGCGTTCGCACTGGTGCAGCCAGGGCGTAGTCGCACAGAATTGCTAGTGAGAGTGGCGCGTTGACAGCAAGGATTCCCGCCCAACTGGGGGCGAAGAATCCGACGGGGAGAGAGCCGAGGGCGGCGAGGAGTGCGGTTCGTCCGGTGAGGGCCACGGTTCACCGTCTCATCGGGGTACGGGGACGTGGGCGAGGGTCGTGGTGATGATGGAGTCGGCTGTGACTCCCTCCATCTCGGCCTCGGGCCTGAGTTGGACGCGATGACGGAGTGTGGGGAGGGCCAGGGCTTTCACATCGTCCGGGATGACATAGTCCCGGCCGGTGAGCCAGGCCCAGGCACGGGCGGTGGAAAGCAGGGCGGTGGCTCCTCGAGGGGAGACGCCGAGCGCGAGTGAGGGGGATTCACGAGTGGCACGGCAGATATCGACGACATAGCCCGCGATCTCGGGCGAGACGGATGTCTTGGCGACGGCATTTCGTGCTGCTTCCAGGTCGGCCGGCCCGGCTACGGGCCGTACCCCCGCGGCCTGGAGGTCGCGCGGGTCGAAGCCTTCCGCGTGGCGGGTCAGGACGTTGACCTCGTCCTCGCGGGACGGCAGCGGCACGGTCAGTTTGAGGAGGAAGCGGTCGAGCTGGGCTTCGGGAAGGGGATAAGTGCCTTCGTACTCGACCGGATTCTGAGTGGCCGCCACCAGGAACGGATCGGGCAGCGGGCGCGGAGTGCCGTCGACCGTGACCTGGCGTTCCTCCATCGCTTCCAGAAGCGACGACTGGGTCTTGGGTGGCGTGCGGTTGATCTCGTCGGCCAGCAGCAGATTGGTGAACACGGGACCGGGCTGGAAGGAGAACTCTGCGGTTCTGGCGTCATAGACCAGAGAG
Organism: Streptomyces sp. NPDC088400; assembly: GCF_044753355.1. Lineage (NCBI taxonomy): Bacteria > Bacillati > Actinomycetota > Actinomycetes > Kitasatosporales > Streptomycetaceae > Streptomyces > Streptomyces sp. NPDC088400. The sequence continues at coordinate 2,239 of NZ_JBIVMZ010000009.1, forward strand.
CCGGTGATGTCACTCGGCATCAGGTCAGGGGTGAACTGGACGCGCTTGGTGCCGAGTTCGAGTGATGCGGCCAGCGCTCGTACGAGGAGGGTCTTGGCGACGCCGGGTACCCCTTCGAGGAGCACATGGCCGCGGCAGAGGAGGGCGACCACCAGCCCGGTGACGGCGGGGTCCTGGCCGACCACCGCCTTCGCGATCTCGGCACGCAGGGCTTCCAGGGAAGCGCGGGCGTTGTCCGAGTTCTCAGCGGTCTCTGTGGTCGGGGCACTCATGAGGTGCGTACCTCTCTTTCGAGGACGTCGAGTTGATCCGCCAGGCGGATGAGAGCGGCGTCGTCGTCCGGGGTCGGGCCGAAGAGCAGGGTGTGTAGGTCCTGCGTGGTGTCCGGGAGTTGGGCGGAGACGGCGGGGATCAGCGTTTCGGGACTGTGGATCTTGGTGGGAGGGACGCCGAGAAGAGACGCGAGCCGGTCGCGGGTCGCCGAGCGGAGGACGGACGCGGCACGGTCCCGGGCGTTCACCTTGCGGTAGAGGCGGGCGCGGCCTTCGGCGGATTCCGAGGCCCGGACGGCGACGGGGAGCCGTTCGGGCACGAGAGGCCCCAGCCTGCGGGCACGCCAGACAGCGGCGAGCACCGTGGCGAGGAAGAGCTGGAAGGTGCCCCAGAGCCAGCCGGAAGGGATCAGAGCGAGGAAGCCGCTGTCACCACCACCGTCGTCACCGCTGCCCTTGGAAGCGGAGGGATCACTGAGTGAAGGGAGGTACCAGACGAGATGAGCCCGGGAGCCGAGGAGTTGCAGGGCCAGCGACGCGTTGCCCTGCTTGTCGAGGCGGTCGTTGTACAGAAGGTCGGGCGAGCCGAGCAGGACAGTGTCACCGGCGTCTGTGGCCGTGCTCGTACCCGAGTCGGTGTCCGAGTCGGTGTTCGTGATTCTGAGCAGGGTCGGCATGCCGTCGCTCGTGTAGCAGGCGTCGGTGCTGGGTGCGTTGGTGACGTACCGTTCGCCACCGATGTCGACAGTGCCCGCGCGGTCGGCGGCGGGCAGGGAACAGCGAGGGGCTCGTGCCGAGACCGGTGCGGGGGTGCTCGTACGCACGCCGGGGGCCAGTACGTCCATGGAAGGCGGGCCGGGGGCGAGCAGGACGGTGCGGCCACCCGAGGGGGCCGTCGCGGCGCGCAAGGAGCGCTGCTGATCCGGCGTCAACAGGTTGGGGTTGGTGACCAGGAGAGTGGTGTCGGAGCCGGTTGTCGCTGTGGCTTCGTCCAGTGTGGTGACGACGTCGACGGAGACTCCGCTGTTCCTGAGCAGCTCGGCGGTGGCGCGGCTGCCGTACCGGTCGGCGGACCGCGGGTCCAGGCGGCCGTGCTGGTCCCCGGAGCGAACAGTGGCCAGGGTGATGCCGGCCGCCACGAGGATCAGGAGCGCGAGGAGCAGTCCGCGGCCCCGTGTCCACACCTGGTGGGCGGTGGGGGAGACCGAAGTGGGGCTGATCGTGGAGGTCACTCGGCGGTTCCCCCGGATGTGGTGCTCAGGTGCGGTTTCGCATGCTCGAGGTCGATGTCGAGCTCGCACAGGAGCAGGTATGTCCGCTGCTCCGCGGTGCGGCCTCCGTATGTGACGTCGTCGAACTCCCTGGCGGCCGTGCGCAGTCGGTCCGCGTGGCCGGGGAGCGGGCGCCCGGCTTCGTCGGCGGCTTCGTCGGCGGTACGGCCGGGGCGCGGGTCGAGCAGGGCGCGTTCCTCCAGGGAGCGGACGATGGCACGCATCCGTTCCTGGACGGCCTGGTTCCAGTGGCCGGCGGTGGCGTGGTCCTCGGCGGTGGCGCGGTGCTCAGCTGCGCTGCGGGGGCCGTCGGCGAAGAGCGTTTCCGCCGTGCGGGGTATGCGCTGGGGTGTGCCCAGCCGCCACCACAGGGCGGCGATGAGGACCACGACGATCAGAGCGATGACGGCGAGGCCGAGTGGACCGCCGGGGGCCGCGCCGGAGACGGAGTCGAAGAGCTTGCCGATCCACTCCCAGAAGCTGTCGAGTGCGCGCTGGAGGAGGTTCGGATCGTGCTCGTGGTACATGGGCTCGGACAGTTCCCGCTCCGCCGCTTCACGGGCGGGGACGCGGGGCGTGTCCACGGGTATGTCGTCGGCTGCCCGGATCAGCAGCCGTGTCGTCGCTCCCCCCGTGATGGTCACGGCATCAGTTCCCGGACGTGTCGTAGCCCGGCTGGTCGGAGCCGTAGCCCGGTACGCCCGCGGCTCGCGCCAGTTCGAGGTCGAGAGCCTCGCGGCGGATGCGCTGGTCCACGTAGAGGAGGACGGTCACGCCGGCGGAGATCGGGTAGGTGATCGCGGAGGCGATCACCGTGCCGATGCCGGTGATGATCAGGTAGGGCCAGCCGAAGTCCGGGACGCTGCCGGTGAGCAGTCCGCCGAGGCCGTCACTGTCCACCGCTGCGGCGATCAGGCCGAACGGTACACCGATGACCAGCGAGACCAGGAAGGTCAGCAGCAGGGTGAGGGCCAGGACGCCGAAGGTCCGCCACCAGGCGTCTCGCACGAGCTTGGCGGAGCGGCGCATGGAGGCCAGTACGCCCTGCCGTTCGAGCATGAGCGCGGGAGAGGCGAGGCTGAAGCGGATCATCAGCCAGAGGATGACGGCGAAGGCGGCCAGCCCGCCGAGAAGAGAGAGCGCGACGCCTGCGTCGGACCCCACCAGCACGCCGGGGAGAATACCGGCGGTCATGATGACCAGGCTCATCAGCGGCAGCAGCAGGGTCAGGCCCAGCAGTTGGGGAAGCCGGGGACGGGCCTCGTTCCACGCCTCCGGGAGTGTGACGGAGCGTCCCAGCACAGACCGGCTGATCACCATGGTGAGTACCGCTGTGGTGAAGAGCGTGCCGATGATCGTGATGACGAGCGACGGGGCCAGGGCGATCAGGCTCGACTGTGCAGAGTCGAGAGCCTGACGGAGCGCTTCCGAGGGGTCGGCGTTGGGATCGACCTCGACCGGCTGGGGGAGGAGGTAGCGCTGGACGAGTATGTCGCCGATCTGGGAGATCACGGCGACGACGAGGCTGATGCCCAGCACCGTGCGCCAGTGCGCGCGCAGAGTGGACACGGAGCCATCGAGGATCTCGCCGACACCCAACGGGCGGAGCGGGATCACACCCGGCTTGGCTGCGGGCGGCCGCCCCCAGCCGTGGCCCGGTCCGCCGCCTTGGGCGGGGCCGCCCCAGCCCGGTGCGGTCCGGGGCGCGGAGGGCCCGGCGCCGGGGGCGCTCGGCGGGGACCACTGCCCTGCCGGGGGCTGGGCGCTGGACCACTTCGAGGAGGAACCGGTGTCGTCGGCGGGCTCGGCGGGCCTGGGCACGGTGGCGTCCTGGCCGTCGGACGGGGCAGATCCGGGCGAGGCCCAGCCCGGAGTGTCGTTCACGGTCGTCCACCTCGTGGATTGGTTAGGCGGCCTGCTCGGCGAGCCGGCGCTTCAGCGGCGCCTGTCCGCGGAGCGGAGCGGCAGGCTGGCAGCCATCGTGCCACGCGCCGCGTCCTGGTGGACCGGGGGCCGTATCTCCTTCTCGTCTCCGTCCTCGCCTTCATTGTCCGTGCCGCAACGGGCAGACTGAGCGGATGGCTGATGAGCACGCACAAACGCCGTTCGGCGTGGAGCCGTCCATGCTTCCTTCGATCCGCTGGGACGAACCACCGGAAGGGCCCGTACTGGTACTTCTCGACCAGACGCGGCTTCCGGCCGAGGAGGCCGAGCGGGTCTGCACCGATGTTCCCGCTCTGGTGCTCGCGATCCGGACGCTGGCGGTTCGGGGGGCTCCGCTGCTGGGTGTCGCCGGCGCCTACGGGGTGGCGCTCGCCGCGGCGCGGGGCTACGACGTGGAGGACGCGGCGGAGCAGTTGGCCCGGGCGCGGCCCACCGCGGTGAACCTGGGATACGGGGTGCTGCGGGCCCGTGACGCGTACCGGGCGGCTGTAAAGAGTGGGGCAGGTCCCGAGCAGGCGGCGGCTGTGGCGCTCGCCGAAGCGAGGCGGCTGCACCGGGAAGACGCCGAGGCCAGCACGCAGATGGCTGAGTTTGGGCTTACGCTCCTCGATGAACTGCTGCCGGGTGGCAGCCACCGGATCCTGACTCACTGCAATACCGGGGCGCTTGTCTCGGGCGGGGAGGGCACCGCGTTCGCCGTGGCGCTGTCGGCTCACCGGGCCGGCCGGCTACGGCGTCTGTGGGTGGACGAAACGCGTCCGCTCCTTCAGGGCGCCCGGCTGACAGCGTATGAGGCGGCTCGTAACGGGATGGCGTACACATTGCTCACGGACAACGCGGCTGGTTCGCTCTTCGCGGCGGGGGAGGTGGACGCCGTTCTGATCGGGGCCGACCGGATCGCCGCTGACGGCTCGGTGGCGAACAAGGTGGGGAGTTATCCGCTCGCCGTACTGGCCAAGTACCACCATGTGCCCTTCGTCGTGGTCGCCCCCACGACGACGGTCGACCTGAACACCCCGGACGGGGCTTCGATCGAGGTGGAGCAGCGGCCGGGGCAGGAGGTGACCGAACTCGTGGCGCCGGGGGCCGCCGCGGCGGGAGCGGAGGCGGGAGGCGGGGTGCCGGTGGCGCCGCTGGGAACGCAGGCGTACAACCCGGCCTTCGACGTCACACCCCCGGAACTGGTGACGGCGATCGTCACCGAATTTGGCGTGCTGTCCCCGGTGACCAGGGACGGAATCGCGGAGTTGTGTGCCAGGTCACGCCCAGGTAACGATGAGCTAATGGGATGATGTCGATATGAAGGGACGCGTCCTTGTCGTCGATGACGACACCGCACTGGCCGAGATGCTCGGCATTGTGCTGCGTGGTGAAGGTTTCGAGCCGTCGTTCGTGGCGGACGGTGACAAGGCGCTAGCCGCCTTCCGTGAGGCCAAGCCGGATCTGGTGTTGCTGGATCTCATGCTGCCCGGCCGGGACGGCATCGAGGTGTGTCGGCTCATCAGGGCCGAATCCGGCGTGCCTATTGTCATGCTCACGGCCAAGAGTGACACGGTCGATGTGGTGGTCGGGCTGGAGTCCGGGGCCGACGACTACATCGTCAAGCCGTTCAAGCCCAAGGAGCTGGTGGCTCGCATCAGGGCACGGCTGCGCAGGTCGGAGGAGCCGGCGCCGGAGCAGCTGGCCATAGGTGACCTGGTCATCGACGTGGCGGGTCACTCGGTGAAGCGGGACGGGCAGTCGATCGCCCTGACACCGCTCGAGTTCGATCTTCTGGTCGCGCTGGCCCGCAAACCGTGGCAGGTGTTCACCCGCGAGGTGCTCCTGGAGCAGGTCTGGGGCTACCGGCACGCGGCGGACACCCGGCTGGTCAATGTGCATGTCCAGCGGCTGCGCTCCAAGGTCGAGCAGGACCCGGAGCGGCCGGAGATCGTGGTGACCGTCCGCGGTGTCGGTTACAAGGCAGGACCGAGCTGACGTGTCCGGCGGCAGCGCTGCTCCGAAGCCCGGTGAGCCGGGAGTCCGTGCGGGGCGGGCTGCCGGGCCGGGGCGTGCGCTCGTGAGGTTCGGCCGCCTGTTCCAGAGCGGCCGGCTGCTTCAGGACGGCTCGCCGGGCGGGCCGGTGCTGCGGCTTCTGGTGCGCTGGGTGAGACGTCCGCTGCTGCCCGCCGTGCGGCTGTGGCGGCGGAACATCCAGCTGCGGGTCGTCGCGGCGACGCTGCTGATGTCGCTCGGTGTCGTGCTGCTCCTCGGGTTCGTCGTCATAGGCCAGGTACGCAACGGCCTGCTCGACGCCAAGGAGAAGGCGGCGCAGAGCCAGGCGGCCGGCGGATTCACCGTCGCGAAGGAGAAGGCCGACGCACCGGCCGCGCTCGGCGGCCGGGACGGCGACGGGACGAGCGGCAGGCCGGGGAGCAACTCCGTCAACTGGCGGTCCGACCTTGTCGAGCAGCTCGCCAGTGGCGGTCCGGGCGCCTTCAACGTGGTGGCGCTGAGTCCCGATTCGGATGACGCCACCAGCCGGGCGCCCCGGGTCTCGGGCGGAGTGGATTTCGCCAGCGTCCCGGCGGATCTGCGGACCGCGGTCGCGCAGGGCACCGGGCCGTACGAGAGATACGCCAAGATCACGTACACCGGTGCCACCGAGGACCGCGATCCGGAGCCGGGGCTGATCGTCGGCAAGCGGCTGAACGACGTCGACGGTTACGCGTACGAGCTCTACTACCTCTTCCCGCTGACCCAGGAGGAGCAGTCGCTCAACCTGGTCAAGGGCACACTCGCCACGGCCGGGGTCTTCGTGGTCGTACTGCTCGGGGCCATCGCCTGGCTGGTGGTGCGGCAGGTCGTGACCCCCGTACGGATGGCAGCGGGGATCGCCGAGCGGCTCTCCACCGGCCGTCTACAGGAGCGGATGAAGGTCACCGGCGAGGACGACATCGCCCGGCTCGGCGAGGCCTTCAACAAGATGGCGCAGAACCTCCAGCTCAAGATCCAGCAGCTGGAGGAGCTCTCCAGGATGCAGCGGCGCTTCGTCTCCGACGTCTCGCACGAACTGCGCACGCCGCTGACGACCGTGCGGATGGCCGCCGACGTCATCCATGAGGCGCGCAGCGACTTCGATCCCGTGACGGCACGCTCGGCCGAACTGCTCGGCGACCAGCTCGACCGCTTCGAGTCACTGCTGGCGGATCTCCTGGAGATCAGCCGCTTCGACGCGGGCGCGGCGGCGCTGGAGGCCGAGCCGATAGACCTGCGTGAGGTCGTACGCCGGGTGATCGGCGGCGCCGAGCCGCTGGCCGAGCGCAAGGGCAGCCGGATCCGGGTCGTCGGGGACGAGCAGCCCGTGGTGGCGGAGGCCGACGCCCGCCGGGTCGAGCGAGTGCTGCGCAACCTGGTCGTCAACGCCGTGGAGCACGGTGAGGGCAAGGATGTCGTCGTACGGATGGGTGTGGCGGGCGGGGCCGTCGCGGTCGCCGTGCGCGACTACGGTGTGGGGCTCAAGCCCGGCGAGGCGACCCGGGTGTTCAACCGCTTCTGGCGGGCGGATCCGGCCCGTGCCCGTACCACCGGGGGCACCGGCCTCGGGCTGTCGATCGCCGTCGAGGACGCGAGGCTGCACGGAGGCTGGCTGCAGGCGTGGGGCGAGCCGGGCGGGGGCTCCCAGTTCCGGCTGACCCTGCCGCGTACGGCGGACGAGGCCTTGCGCGGTTCGCCCATACCGCTGGAGCCCGAGGACTCCCGGCGCAACCGGGAGAGCGCCGGAGCGCAGGAGCTCAAGGAGAGCGCGCACCGGTTGGCGAGCGTGCCCGTGCAGCCGGGGGTGGCCGGCTCCGCGCTGGCCGCACCGCCCGCTGCGCCCGCCTCGTCCCGTGCAGCGGCCGCGGTGGACCCGGCCGCGCTGCCGGGCAGCGGCGCCCGGGTGGTGTCGCGTCCCGCCGGCGAGCGGCCCCCCGACCGGGAGACCAACGACACAGCACATGAGGCTCCGGAGCGGGAGGACACGATACGTGGGCGCTGACCGCCGTCGGTACGGCCAGGGGGGTGCGGTGAAGAGGCCGGCGGTGAAGAGGCCAACAGCGCTGACCGTACTGCTGGGGACTTTTGCCCTGCTGCTGACCGGGTGCGCCTCCGTCCCGGACAGCGGCGAGGTGGAGCCGGTCAAGGCATCGCCCGCCGGTGAGTCCCAGGTGCGGGTCTATGCCGTGCCGCCGCGTGAGAAGGCCGAGCCCGACGAGATCGTCGACGGCTTCCTGGAGGCCATGACCAGTGACGACCCGGACTTCGCGATGGCCAGGAAGTACCTCACGAAGGCGGCGTCCGACTACTGGGAGCCGGGGGCCGGTACGACGGTGCTGCGCGCCGCGCCCGACCCCGCGGGCCCCAGGGATCCGGCGGGAGCCGACGGCCCTGGACGCACGTATCCGCTGTACGGCGACCGGATCGCCGATGTGGACGCCACGCACGCCTACCATCCGGCCGAGCCCTCCTCGTACAACGGCACCATCCACCTGGTGCAGCAGAGCAACGGGGCGGACGGCAAGGAGTGGCGCATCGACAGCCTGCCGCAGGGGCTGGTGCTCGGTGAGTCCGACTTCCAGCGGAACTACCGTTCGGTGAACAAGTACTACTTCGCCTCCGGCGAGAACTGGCTGGTCGCCGATCCCGTCTATGTCCGTCAGCGGATAGATCCCACGACCCGGATGGACCCGGTCACCCAGGCGGTGAAGGTACTGCTGGACGGGCCGACGCGCTGGCTGAGGACGGCGGTCGACTCCCCCTTCCCCGCCGGGACGGCGCTCGAGAAGGGCACCAGAACACTGGAGTTCGACGACCGGAACGCGCTGAAGGTACCGCTGAACGAGAAGGCGTCGAAGGCGGGGCGTACGCAGTGCCGGAAGATGGCGGCGCAGCTGCTCTTCACGCTGCGGGATCTGACGTCGACCCCGGTCGGGCAGGTCGAGCTGCTGGCGGACGGGTCCTCGCTCTGTGTGCTCAGCGGCGACCAGGCCGAGGAGTTCGCGCCCGACCGCACCACCGGCCGTCCCGACAATCCGTATTTCGTCGACGACCAGGGACAGCTGTCGCTGTTGCGGGCCGACGGCGACGAGGAGGCCGAACGGACACCCGTGATCGGGCCGTTCGGCAACGGCGACGTGAAGCTCGGAACGGTCGGGGTGGCACGCGACGAGAAGCACGCGGCGGGTGTCACGGAGGACGCCAAGTCGCTCTACGTGTCGTCCATCCTCTCGGACGGCGAGCTGGGCGATCCGCTGGTGTCCAGTAACGGCCCGGGGAAGGACGACCGGCTGACAGCGCCGAGCTGGGACGGGCGCGGCGATCTGTGGGTCGCGGACCGTGATCCCGCCGAGCCGCGCCTGTTGCGGTTCGAGGAGGGCACCGGCACCCCGGAGACCGTCACGGTCGACGGACTGGAAGGGGCGCGGATCAAGGGGCTGCGGGTCTCGGCGGACGGTGTCCGGATCGCGCTGCTGCTGTCGAAGGAGGGGCGGACCACGCTGCGGATCGGGCGGGTGGAGTGGCACAGTTCCCCGGCCGGACCGACGGTGTCCGTGGCCGAACTCCAGTCGGCGGCCCCGCAGCTGGAGACGGTGACCGCGGTGTCCTGGGCGGGGCCCAGTCGCTTGGTGGTGGTCGGCAAGGAGGCCGGTGGGGTGCAGCAGGTGCGCTACATCCAGGCCGACGGGTCGACCTCGGCCGCGGGCGTGCTGCCCGGGGTGAACCAGGTGACGGCGATCGCGGCGGCGGACGACGACCGGCAGCCGCTGGTGGCCGCGTCGCAGGACGCGGGGATCGTACGGCTGCCGAGCGGGGCGAACTGGCAGACGATGGTCGAGGTGGGCTCGTCGCCGGTCTACCCCGGCTGACGGGAGCACTTCCGGACGGCCTGGACGCACCCGGGACACCCCGGTCCTTCCGGCGAGGGCTCGGGGCACGGGCCGGTGCGGGCTCTGCGCGGGGGCTTGCCCGGACCTTTGCCCGGACGAGTTGTCCACAGGGGTGGCCGGGTGCCTCCGTCGTTGGCACAGTGATTCCCATGCGCGGGTGGTGGCGGGAGATCACCGGCCTGGTTCTGCCGGCTGCCTGTGGCGGCTGCGGCAGCCCCAGGACGCCGTTGTGCGAGGACTGCGGCCGGGCGTTGTACGGCACGTGGCCCTGCCGGGTGCGTCCGGCGCCCGAGCCGGTGGGGCTGCCGACGGTCCACGCGGCGGCGCCGTACGAAGACGCGGTACGGGCCGTGCTGCTGGCGCACAAGGAGCGCGGCGCGCTCGGCCTCGCGGGGCCGCTGGGCCGGGCCCTGGGAGGGGCCGTGCAGGCCGCCGCGCCGCCGGGTACGAGCGTCGGGCCGCTGCTGCTCGTACCGGTGCCGTCCACGCGGCGTGCGGTCGGGGCGCGCGGGCATGACGCCGCTCGCCGGATCGCGCTGGCCGCAGCCGGTGAGTTGCGGCGTACAGGCAGGCCGTGCCGGGTTCTGCCGTTGTTACGGCAGCGGCGTGCGGTGGCCGATCAGGCGGGCCTCGGCGCCCGCCAGAGGCTGGCGAATCTGTCGGGGGCCCTGGAGGTCCCGGTCGGGGGCGCGCGGCTGCTGGAGGGCGGCCGGGTGGTGCTGGTGGACGATCTCATGACAACGGGCGCCTCGCTCGTCGAGGCGGCGCGGGCACTGCGTGCCGCGACAGGGCCGGGCATTCCCGGATTCGTACAGGTGAGTGCGGCAGTTGTCGCCGCTCCGCCGCTCTCTTTCGAAATAAACCGGAACTGACCGGGAGCCCGCATCGTTGCAGGTAAAGAGGGAAGAAAATCAGCTGAACAGAGGTACGTGCCGGTAGCGGGTGCCGACAACGGCCCGGGAGGGCTATGTTCGGTTATGAGGAATGGCGGAAGCCGTGACTCAGCGAATGGGCTGGTGTGCTTCGGCGCTTTTTCAAAACCTCGAAAGCTGGAGGGATGAGAGCGCGCCGACGGGGGAGGAGGAGGTGAAAGTCGCCAAGTCCGAGGCCCTGGTGACCAACTGGGGTCTGGTGCAACAGGGAGTAACTCCGCAGCGAGGCGGAGTGATCCGGGAACGGAGTTCTGCGTGGACATCGTCGTCAAGGGCCGCAAGACAGAGGTGCCGGAGCGGTTCCGCAAGCACGTGGCCGAGAAGCTGAAGCTGGACAAGATCCAGAAGCTCGACGGCAAGGTGATCAGCCTCGACGTCGAGGTGTCCAAGGAACACAATCCGCGTCAGGCCGACAGGTGCGACCGGGTGGAGATCACGCTCCATTCCCGTGGCCCCGTGATCCGTGCGGAGGCGGCGGCCGCCGATCCGTACGCGGCGCTCGACCTGGCCACCGGAAAGCTGGAGGCGCGGCTGCGCAAGCAGCACGACAAGCGCCACGACCGCCGGGGCAACGGGCGGTTGTCGGCAGCCGAGGTCGTCGATGTGGTTCCTGGCGTGGCCCAGTTGAACTCGACCGGCGAGACCGCGGCGCAGGAGGCGGCCGCCGACGCCGTCCCCACCACGATGGTCGGCTCGCTCCGGGTGCAGGGCGAAGGACCGCTGGTGGTCCGTGAGAAGAACCACGTCGCCGCACCGATGACACTCGATCAGGCGCTCTACGAGATGGAGCTGGTCGGTCACGACTTCTATCTGTTCGTCGATTCCGATTCCAAGGAACCCAGCGTGGTCTACCGGCGTCATGCCTACGACTACGGCGTCATCCACCTCAGGACAGATCCCTTGGCCGACTCCGAAGCGGGTGGCGCCGGAGGCGCCCTCGGCGGCTGAGATCCGCCCGGTACACGGCGGGGTCATGGCTGAATACGGGCCGGAATTCGGCTGAGATCCATGCTCCGGTGGAGCCCCTGAGAGACCTTTGTGCCCTCAGGGGCACCATCGTGTCTGCGCAAGGATCACCGTTCCACCCTCCCGGCATGAAATCATGGGGTCGCAAGCCAACAACTGGTCTGCGGGCTGCGGTTGGCGGGCTCTCATGAATTCTCGGGCCACGGCCATCAGGGGGAGGAACGATGTCGGACAGCTTCGGACCGGTGCACCGCGCGGGCGATGCCGGCCAGATGGTCGGCGGCGGCCGGTCCGACACCGACATGGAGCCGGAGGGCTCCCGCAAGGAGCCGATCCGGGTCCTGGTCGTGGACGACCACGCGCTCTTCCGCCGTGGGCTGGAGATCGTCCTGGCACAGGAGGAGGACATCGAGGTCGTCGGGGAGGCCGGCGACGGCGCCGAGGCCGTCGACAAGGCCGCCGACCTGCTCCCGGACATCGTGCTGATGGACGTACGGATGCCCAGGCGCGGGGGTATCGAGGCCTGCACCTCCATCAAGGAGGTGGCCCCCAGCGCCAAGATCATCATGCTGACGATCAGCGACGAGGAGGCCGACCTCTACGACGCGATCAAGGCGGGCGCCACCGGCTATCTCCTCAAGGAGATCTCCACCGACGAGGTGTCCACCGCGATCCGCGCCGTGGCCGACGGCCAGTCACAGATCAGCCCGTCCATGGCGTCCAAGCTGCTGACCGAGTTCAAGTCGATGATCCAGCGCACCGACGAGCGCAGACTCGTCCCGGCGCCGCGTCTCACCGACCGCGAGCTGGAGGTCCTCAAGCTGGTGGCCACGGGGATGAACAACCGTGACATCGCCAAGGAGTTGTTCATCTCCGAGAACACCGTGAAGAACCACGTCCGCAACATCCTGGAGAAGCTCCAGCTGCACTCCCGGATGGAAGCCGTGGTCTACGCGATGCGGGAGAAGATCCTCGAGATCCGCTGACCGGCCCTGCACGTCCGCTGCCCCGCCCTGCCCGGGGTCTGTGGCCGGTCCGGGGTCTGTGGCCTGAGCCCTGCGGCAGCACGGCCCGCCCCGCCCTTGCCCCGCCGCGTGCCCACTCAGCCCGCGGCGAGCGCCTCGGTCAGGGGTCCGCGCAGGTCGGGCGCGTCGACCCGCTCCACCCGTACGTCCGAGCAGCCGACCCACTCCGCCGCCTCGCGCAGCGCCTGCGCCATCGGGAGCACGCCCTTCGAGGTCTCCAGGGACACCTGCTTGGCCACCAGCGTCTTCCCCTCGCGCGCCGGGTCGACGCGGCCCAGCAGCCTGCCGCCGGACAGCAGGGGCATCGCGAAGTAGCCGTACACCCGCTTCGGCTTGGGAACGTACGCCTCCAGCCGGTGGGCGAAGCCGAATATCCGCTCGGTCCGGGCCCGCTCCCAGACGAGGGAATCGAAGGGCGACAGCAGTGTCGTACGGTGCCGCCCGCGCGGGACGGTCGCCAGCGCCTCCGGATCGGCCCAGGCGGGCTTCCCCCATCCCGCGACCGTCACCGGCACCAGCCCCGAGTCCGCGATCACCGCGTCGACCTGCTCACCCTTGAGCCGGTGGTAGTCCGCGATATCGGCGCGCGTGCCGACGCCCAGCGAGCGGCCCGCGAGCCGCACGAGCCGGCGCAGGCACTCCGTGTCATCCAGGTCGTCATGCAGGAGATCGCCGGGAATGGCGCGCTCCGCCAAGTCGTAGACCCGCTTCCAGCTGCGCCGCCCGGTGCACACGACCTCGCCGTACATCAGCGCGCGCTCGACGGCGACCTTCGCCTCCGACCAGTCCCACCACAGCCCGCCGTTCTTGGCACCGCCCAGCTCCGTGGCGGTCAGGGGGCCTTCCGCCCGCAGCTGCTTGATCACCGCGTCGTAGGTCCCGTCCGCCAGCTCGTGGTACCAGTGCGGGCGGGCCCGGTAGGCGCGGCGGCGGAAGGCGAAGTGCGGCCACTCCTCGATGGGCAGCACGCAGGCCGCGTGCGACCAGTACTCGAAGGCGTGCGGCCGCGAGGGCGGCGCGCCCGCGGGCGCCGAAGGGGTCCAGTAGGCGTCCTCGACCGTCTTACGGCCGACGGCGCCCAGCCGTGCGTACGGAATCAGCTCGTGCGACCGCGCCAGCACCGAGATCGTGTCCAGCTGGACCGCGCCGAGGTGGCGCAGCACGCCCCGCACTCCTCCACGCCGGTCCGGGGCGCCGAGGAATCCCTGGGCGCGCAGAGCTATCCGGCGGGCCTCGTCGGGGGACAGTTCGGTGGTGGCGGGCGGCACAGTCGTCATGGTCCGCACGATAGACGGCGGCACTGACAGTCAGGTCCGGCCAGGTGCTTCCCGGGGCCCGGCGGCGATGTCCCGCGGCGGGGCCGGCAGATAAGGACAGGCGGTCGGCAGCCCCAGATCGGACGGGAGCAGCGCACCGATCCAGCAGTCGCGCAGGATGCCCTTGTTGAGCAGACCGGCGCGCAGGACGCCCTCCACCGCGAAACCGGCCTTCTCGGCCAGAGCGCGGGAACCCGCGTTGCCGACCTCGGCACGCCACTCCAGCCGCAGCGCGCCCAGCGTCGTGAAGGCGAAGCGGGCCACCGCCGTCACGACCTCCGTCATGTAGCCGAGGCCCCGGTGCTCCTTCGCGGTCCAGTAGCCGACTTCCCAGGTGCCGGAACGCGGGTGGTGCAGGCTGACCGCGGCGATCACCGGGCCGCCCTCGCGCCGCTGTACACCGAAGGTGTACTCCGTGCCGTTCCGCCATCCGGCCGGGGCCAGCAGTTTGATGAACTCCTCCGCGTGCCGGCGTTCGTACGGAGAGGGGATCGTCGTCCAGCGCTGGATGTCCGGATCCTGGCAGGCCGCGTTGACGTCGTCGGTGTCGGCGGGTGTCAGGGCGCGCAGCCGCAGGCGGCCGGTCGTGAGTATGACGGGTTCCATGCCGGGATTCTGTCGAGGGGGTGCCTTCGTCACGAGTGCTTTTCGGGTCTCACCGGCACCTTCCGAGGGTCCCGCGCGTTCTCTTTACGGGTAACAGCAGGCCTGCGTGACGGCAGCCCTCCCGGCGCGGCCGAGTCCTCGCTTACGATGGCCGTTGCGGTGGGGCCCGCCTGCCGTGCCCGCGCCCGTGTCCGTACACGACCCACGTGCCAGGCCCGACCGGCAAGGAGACCAACCTCAGTGTCCGTCTTCAACAAGCTCATGCGTGCAGGCGAAGGCAAGATCCTGCGCAAACTGCACCGCATCGCGGACCAGGTCAACTCCATCGAAGAGGACTTCGTCTCTCTCTCCGACGCCGAGTTGAAGGCGCTCACCGCCGAGTACAAAGAGCGGTACGCCGACGGTGAGAGCCTGGACGACCTGCTCCCCGAGGCCTTCGCGACCGTCCGTGAGGCGGCCAAGCGGGTCCTCGGCCAGCGCCACTACGACGTCCAGTTGATGGGCGGCGCCGCGCTGCACCTCGGCTATGTCGCCGAGATGAAGACCGGTGAGGGCAAGACCCTCGTCGGCACGCTGCCCGCGTACCTCAACGCGCTGTCCGGCAAGGGCGTCCACCTGATCACGGTGAACGACTACCTGGCCGAGCGCGACTCCGAGATGATGGGCCGCGTCCACAAGTTCCTGGACCTCGAGGTCGGCTGCATCCTGGCGAACATGTCGCCCGCGCAGCGCCGCGAGCAGTACGCCTGTGACATCACGTACGGGACGAACAACGAGTTCGGCTTCGACTACCTGCGCGACAACATGGCGTGGTCCCAGGAAGAGCTGGTCCAGCGCGGCCACAACTACGCCATCGTCGACGAGGTCGACTCGATCCTCGTGGACGAGGCCCGTACGCCGCTGATCATCTCCGGCCCCGCCGACCAGGCCACCAAGTGGTACGGCGACTTCGCCAAGCTGGTCACCCGGCTGACCAGGGGCGAGGCGGGCAACCAGCTCAAGGGCATCGAGGAGACCGGCGACTACGAGGTCGACGAGAAGAAGCGCACCGTGGCCATCCATGAGCCCGGTGTCTCCAAGGTCGAGGACTGGCTGGGTATCGACAACCTGTACGAGTCGGTGAACACGCCGCTCGTCGGTTATCTGAACAACGCCATCAAGGCCAAGGAGCTGTTCAAGAACGACAAGGACTACGTCGTCATCGACGGCGAAGTCATGATCGTCGACGAGCACACCGGCCGTATCCTCGCCGGCCGCCGCTACAACGAGGGCATGCACCAGGCGATCGAGGCGAAGGAAGGGGTGGACATCAAGGACGAGAACCAGACCCTTGCCACGATCACCCTCCAGAACTTCTTCCGCCTCTACGGCAAGCTCTCCGGTATGACCGGTACGGCCATGACCGAGGCCGCCGAGTTCCACCAGATCTACAAGCTGGGCGTCGTGCCGATCCCGACGAACCGGCCGATGGTCCGTGTGGACCAGTCCGACCTGATCTACCGCACCGAGGTCGCCAAGTTCGCGGCGGTCGTCGACGACATCGCGGAGAAGCACGAGAAGGGGCAGCCGATCCTGGTCGGCACCACCTCGGTCGAGAAGTCCGAGTACCTCTCGCAGCAGCTCAACAAGCGCGGTGTCCAGCACGAGGTGCTCAACGCGAAGCAGCACGACCGGGAGGCGACGATCGTCGCCCAGGCCGGCCGCAAGGGTGCCGTTACCGTCGCCACCAACATGGCCGGGCGTGGTACGGACATCAAGCTCGGCGGCAACCCCGACGACCTGGCGGAGGCCGAGCTGCGGCAGCGCGGCCTGGACCCCGTCGAGCATGTCGAGGAGTGGGCGGCGGCCCTGCCGGCCGCTCTGGAGCGGGCCGAGCAGGCGGTCAAGGCGGAGTTCGAGGAGGTCAAGGACCTCGGCGGGCTCTACGTCCTGGGCACCGAGCGGCACGAGTCGCGCCGTATCGACAACCAGCTGCGAGGCCGTTCCGGACGTCAGGGCGACCCGGGCGAGTCCCGCTTCTACCTGTCGCTCGGCGACGACCTGATGCGGCTGTTCAAGGCCCAGATGGTCGAGCGCGTGATGGCGATGGCCAACGTGCCGGACGACGTTCCCATCGAGAACAAGATGGTGACCCGCGCGATCGCGTCCGCCCAGTCGCAGGTCGAGGTCCAGAACTTCGAGACGCGTAAGAACGTCCTGAAGTACGACGAGGTCCTCAACCGGCAGCGTGAGGTCATCTACGGCGAGCGCCGCCGCGTCCTGGAGGGCGAGGACCTCCAGGAGCAGGTGCGTCACTTCATGGACGACACCATCGAGGCGTACATCCAGGCGGAGACCGTCGAGGGCTTCGCCGAGGAGTGGGACCTGGACCGGCTGTGGGGTGCCTTCAAGCAGCTCTACCCGACGAAGGTCACGGTCGAGGAGCTGGAGGACGCCACGGGCGACCGCGCCGGGATCACGTCCGAGTTCATCGCGGAGTCGATCAAGGACGACATCTACGAGCAGTACGAGGACCGGGAGAACCAGCTCGGCGCGGACATCATGCGTGAGCTGGAGCGGCGTGTGGTGCTGTCCGTCCTGGACCGCAAGTGGCGCGAACACCTCTACGAGATGGACTACCTCCAGGAGGGCATCGGCCTCCGGGCGATGGCGCAGAAGGACCCGCTGGTCGAGTACCAGCGCGAGGGCTTCGACATGTTCAACGCCATGATGGAGGGCATCAAGGAGGAGTCCGTCGGCTACCTGTTCAACCTGGAGGTTCAGGTCGAGCAGCAGGTCGAGGAAGTCCCGGTGCAGGACTCGGCCGAGCGCACGTCGCTTACCAAGGAGGACGCGGTCCCCGCGGGTGCCTCCCGGCCGGAGATCCGCGCGAAGGGGCTCGACGCTCCGCAGCGGCCCGACCGGCTGCACTTCTCCGCTCCCACGGTGGACGGGGAGGGCGGCATCGTCGAGGGCGACTTCCAGAGCGCGGACGGCCCGACGCGCTCCACGTCGGACGGGATGACGCGTGCCGAGCGCCGTAAGGCGCAGAAGGGCGGTCGTCGCAAGAAGTAGGACCGGCCGGTCCAGCGGGACCGGCTGATCCCGGTACGGGCCGGGGCGCGCACTTTCGCCGTGCGTGCCCTGGCCCGTACTCGTGTCCCGCCCCGTACTCGTGTCCCGCCCTGTGCTCATGTCCCGCGCCGTGCTCATGTCCCGGCGGTGACGCGCTCGCCGCCGAGCTCGACCGCCGCGCAGCGCCACCGCAGATCGGCGCTCTGCTCCAGGCGGAAGGCCATGGCGCGCAGCTGCTCGCCCGCGGCGACGCTGGCGGAGGCCTCCACCACGCCGGTCCTCGGCTGGAAGGCGCGGCACGTGTGGATCACGGGGCGTACGCCTCTCGCCCTCAGCGGGGTGCCGGGTGCGAGGCGGACGAGTTGTTCGTACGCGTCCCCGACGGTCTGGCCGAGCATCCAGTGCACGGGCTTCTGGCCGCTGAGGACGGCCAGCAGGCGCTCCGCGAAGAGTTCGTGCGGAGGGATCTGCGGGCGCCGCTGCGGGCGTACGGTGCCGGGCCTGCGCTGATCGCGCCGGGACGGCGGCCGGACCGGGGGCCGGGCCGGGACGACCGGCCTGTCCACGGCGGTGGTGCCGACGGTGGTGCTCCTGCTCGTGGTGGTCCTGGCGGCGGTGGTCCTGCCCGCCGTGGTGGTCCCGGCCGTGGCGATGGTCCTGGCCGCTGCCTGGTCCGTCGCGGCGCCGAGGGGAGTGGCGTTATCGGTCGTGTTCATGCAGATCGCCCCCGTTCTGCTCTGCCCGCCCGGCTCGGATACCGGGCAGTAACTTCTGGTGGGGCATCTTTTACGGGCCGTCCGGGGGCCGTCGCAAGGCCGGTGCGGGCTCGGCTCACGGAACGGCGAATTCACCTATCCGAGTGATGGTGGCGCCGTGCGAGGCCTGACAGCGGGGTGGCGTGCGGTTCCCGGTGGACGCCTCAGGGCTCCTGGAGCGTCACCCCGAAGAGGGACTCCCGGACGTATCCTTAGATGCTTCCCCGACTACGAAAGTGGCCTGCTCATGCGCGTCTACGTCCCCCTGACCCTGTCCGGTCTCGCAGAGGCGCACAAGACCGGCGAGCTGGGCCCAGGGCCGCTGACCGCGTACGCCGTGACTCCCGGACTGCGCGAGTGGTACGTCTCCGACGACATCGAGGAACTGGAGTACGCGGCCCTCAACCGGGCCGCCGCCGGGTCGCTGCGGCTGCTCGCCGCGGATCCGAGTGCCGGTCGCCGCCGGGTCGTCGTCGCGGCCGACGTACCCGACAGGGAAGCCGTCGCCGACCCCGACCGGGGGCCGGACGCCGCCGGGCTCGGCGAGGTACGGATCGCCTCCGCGATCGCGCTGTCGAAGGCGGCGGCGGTGCATGTCGACTCCGACGAGGCGCACGCCGACGTCTCGGCCGCGGCGGACGCGCTGGGCGCGGCGGACCACGGCGACGACGACGCGCGGTTCACGGTAGACGGCGCGGAGGACCACGAACTGCTCTGGTACGGGATCCAGGAGATCCCGAACCTCATCTAGGACTGTCTGGTCGGCCTCGTCGGTCTTGTCGGTCTTGTCGGGCCCGGCAAAGATCGGCCGGACAGGGCCTGGGGCCTGGCCGCTCGCCGGGGCGTTGTCAGACCCTGCCGGTACGGTTTTGGCATGGGGAAGCAGAGCACGCATCTCGTCTGGGACTGGAACGGGACCATCCTCGATGACATCCAGGCGGTCATCGGGGCGACGAATGCCGCGTTCGCGGAGATAGGCCTGGAGCCGATCACGCTGGACCGTTACCGCGCGCTGTACTGCGTGCCGATCCCGGTGTTCTACGAGCGGCTGATGGGCCGCCTGCCGACCGACGACGAGTGGATCGTCATGGACGAGTGCTTCCACCGGCACTACACGGAACGGCGGGCCGGCTGCGGGCTGACCGAGGGCGTCGAGGAACTGCTGGCGCAGTGGCGGCTGGCGGGGCGCAGCCAGTCGTTGCTGAGCATGTACGGGCACGACGAGCTGGTGCCGGTCGTGCGGGCGTACGGAATCGAGAGCCACTTCCTCCGCGTCGACGGGCGGACGGGGCCGTCGGGCGGCAGCAAAGCGCTGCACATGGAACGGCATCTGGCGGCGCTGGCCGCGCAGGGCGGGGGCGGCGGGATATCCGCGGAGCGCACGGTGGTGATCGGCGACGCGGTCGACGACGCGGTGGCGGCGGCGCATGTGGGGGCGCGTGCGGTGCTGTACAGCGGTGGGTCGCACAGTCGGGCGAGCCTGGAGGCGGTGGGGGTGCCGGTGGTGGACAGCTTGGCGGAGGCGGTGGCTCTGGCGGGGGACTTGGCCTGAAGCTGCCGCCGCCTCGGCGGTGTCGCCTTCCGGCGGGGGGTGCGGGTGCGGGGTGCGTTGTGGGTGCGGGGGCCGGGGCCTCCGGAGGTACGTGTCCTGCACTGCATGATTTACGGCGCGTGCGGGTTTGTTTCTAGGGTGCGGGCCGGTGTGCGCCACAAATCACGCTTTACGTTCCGGACACGCACCTCCTACGACCCCGACCCCCTCCCGCCTGATCCCCGTCTGCGGCCCGGCGGAGGTACGGCCCCGGCGCGCGCGGGTGGTCTGTGGCACCCGGCAACAACCCGCACCCGGACCATGCCCCGCCGGACGGCACACCGCACCCGAACCACCGGCCCGCACCACAACGGCGCACAACCACGGCCCCCCGCCGGACGGCGCACCGCTACGTTCGGAGGAGCTTCAGGAATTCGCGCATCCAGGACGAGTGGTCCGGCCAGGCGCGGGAGGAGATCAGGTTGCCGTCCACGACCGCCTCCGTGTCCTGGAAGGTGGCGCCGGCCGCCTGCATGTCGGGTTCCAGGGCCGGGTACGCGGTGACGCGGCGGCCGGCGAGTTCGCCGATCGCGGCTGTCAGGAGCGGGCCGTGGCAGATCTCGGCCACTGGTTTGTCGGCGTCGAAGAAGGACTTGAGGATCTTGCGGAGTTCGGGGTCGCCCCGCAGGTACTCGGGGGCGCGCCCGCCGGGGATGACCACGGCGGTGTACTGGGTGGGTTCGACCTCGGCGAAGGCCAGGTCGGCCGGCCAGGTGTAGCCGGGTTTCTCCGTGTAGGTGTCGAAGCCGGGTTCGAAGTCGTGGACCACGAACTGGAGCTTCTTGCGGGTAGGGGCGGCGATATGGACCTCGTAGCCCTCCTCGCGCAGGCGTTGGTACGGATAGAGGACTTCGAGGGATTCGGCGGCATCGCCGGTGACGATCAGAACCTTGGCTGCCATGACTGCTCCCGGGAAGGATGTGGCGATGTGTCCATCTGTCGACCAGTGTCGTCCTGTTGGTCGCTCTCGTCCGGGTCGCCGCGCGTGGGTGATTTTGGCTTGTGCGGAGCGTCCAAATCGGGGTCCAGCTTTTGTACACATACGGCTCATGACGGCGCCCGGGTGGGGGGAGATAGCCTTGTCCCCGTGATCAGCGCTATACGCCGTGGGGGCAGCGAAGCCCCCGGCCCGCGCCCGGAGCGTTACAGCGCCCGGGCGGTCGCTGATCACCCCGATCCGGGTGGACCGTCAAAATTGGCAAATAAAGCCCCGGACATCTTCCGCCGCGGCATAACGTCGACTCCGAGCGGAAACCCCGCGTCGTGGCGTTGTGTCGCATCCTTCACCTACGTCACGCAAGGGCGCGCGACAGGAGCCAGAGGACATGCAGACCAAGCTGGACGAAGCCAAGGCCGAGCTGCTCGAACAGGCGGCCCGGGTCGCTGAGAACAGCCCGGTGGGGGGTGCCGGGGGGCCAGGGGGCAGTCCCCGCAAGGGCGACGCCTCGGTCGGGGCCGGCGGGTCCGGCGACGGGGGTGGTGGCCCTGACCGGGAGACGCTCCTCGCGTACCTCCAGCGCTACTACCTGCACACGGCTCCGGAGGACCTGGTCGGCCGTGACCCCGTGGATGTCTTCGGTGCCGCGCAGTCGCACTACCGGCTGGCCGCGCACCGCCCGCAGGGGACGGCCAACGTACGGGTGCACACCCCGACGGTCGAGGAGAACGGCTGGACGTGCAGCCACTCCGTGGTCGAGGTCGTCACCGACGACATGCCGTTCCTGGTCGACTCCGTCACCAACGAGCTCTCCCGCCAGAGCCGCGGCATCCATGCCGTGATCCACCCACAGATCGTCGTACGCCGTGATGTCACCGGCAAGCTGATCGAGGTGCTGCCCGAGGGGACGGCCGCCGAGGAGCGTCCGCACGACGCGCTCACCGAGTCCTGGATCCATGTCGAGGTCGACCGCGAGAGCGACCGCGGCGATCTCAAGCAGATCACCTCCGACCTGCTGCGCGTCCTGTCCGACGTCCGCGAGACCGTCGAGGACTGGGAGAAGATGCGCGACTCCGCGTTGCGCATCGCCGACGAGCTCGCCGACGAGCCGACCGCGGACGATCTGCGCGACCAGGAGGTCTACGAGGCCCGGGAGCTGCTGCGCTGGCTCGCAGCGGACCACTTCACCTTCCTCGGTTACCGCGAGTATCAGCTGACGGACAGCGATGTCCTGGCCGCTGTGCCGGGCACCGGGCTCGGTGTCCTGCGTTCCGACCCCAAGCACAGCGAGGACGACGATCATCCGATCAGTCCCTCGTTCAGCCGACTGCCCGCCGACGCCCGCGCCAAGGCCCGTGAGCACAAGCTGCTCGTCCTCACCAAGGCCAACAGCCGCGCGACCGTCCACCGGCCCGGGTACCTCGACTACGTCGGGGTGAAGAAGTTCGACGACAAGGGCAATGTCGTCGGCGAGCGGCGCTTCCTGGGGCTCTTCTCCTCGGCCGCGTACACCGAGTCCGTGCGCCGGGTGCCGGTGATCCGCCGCAAGGTCGCCGAGGTCCTGGAGGGCGCGGGCTTCTCGCCCAACAGCCACGACGGCCGCGATCTGCTCCAGATCCTGGAGACGTACCCGCGCGACGAGCTGTTCCAGACGCCCGTCGACCAGCTCCGTTCGATCGTCACCAGCGTGCTCTACCTCCAGGAGCGCAGGCGGCTGCGGCTCTACCTCCGCCAGGACGAGTACGGGCGCTACTACTCGGCCCTCGTCTACCTGCCGCGTGACCGCTACACGACGGGTGTCCGGCTCCGGCTGGTCGACATCCTCAAGGAGGAGCTCGGCGGGACCAGCGTCGACTTCACCGCCTGGAATACAGAATCGATCCTCTCCAGGCTGCACTTCGTGGTCCGGGTCCCGCCAGGCACCGAGCTGACCAAGCTCACGGACGCCGACGCGGACCGTATCGAGGCCCGGCTGGTCGAGGCCGCGCGTTCCTGGGCCGACGCGTTCGGCGAGGCGCTGAACGCCGAATGCGGCGAGGAGCGCGCCGCCGAGCTGCTGCGCCGGTACGGCAACGCCTTCCCCGAGGGCTACAAGGCCGACCACTCGCCACGGGCCGCCGTCGCCGACCTCGCCCATCTGGAGGCGCTCGCCCAGGCGGAGAAGGACTTCTCGCTCTCCCTGTACGAGCCCGTCGACGCGGGTCCCGGCGAGCGGCGCTTCAAGATCTACCGTTCGGGCGAGCAGGTCTCCCTCTCGGCCGTCCTCCCGGTGCTCCAGCGGCTCGGTGTGGAGGTCGTCGACGAGCGTCCGTACGAGCTGCGCTGCTCGGACCGTAACCACGCCTGGATCTACGACTTCGGTCTGCGGATGCCTGCGGGCGCGGGTGGTGGCGCGGGTGGCGACTACCTGACCGAGGACGACCGCGAGCGCTTCCAGGACGCGTTCGCCGCCGTCTGGACCGGGGCCGCGGAGAACGACGGCTTCAACTCGCTCGTGCTGCGGGCCGGTCTGGACTGGCGGCAGGCGATGGTGCTGCGCGCGTACGCCAAGTACCTGCGCCAGTCCGGCTCGACGTTCAGCCAGGACTACATGGAGGACACCCTTCGTACCAACGTCCACACCACCCGGCTGCTGGTCTCCCTCTTCGAGGCCCGGATGTCGCCCGGCCGCCAGCGCGCCGGTACGGAGCTGACCGAGGCGATGCTGGAGGAGCTGGACGGGGCCCTGGACCAGGTCGCGAGCCTGGACGAGGACCGGATCCTGCGGTCCTTCCTCACCCTCGTCAAGGCCACCCTGCGGACCAACTTCTTCCAGAAGTCGCAGGACGGCGGGCAGCACAGCTATGTGTCGATGAAGTTCGACCCGCGGGCCATCCCCGACCTGCCCGCGCCCCGGCCCGCGTACGAGATCTGGGTGTACTCCCCGCGCGTCGAGGGGGTCCACCTGCGCTTCGGCAAGGTCGCGCGCGGCGGTCTGCGCTGGTCCGACCGGCGCGAGGACTTCCGTACGGAGGTGCTCGGCCTGGTCAAGGCGCAGATGGTGAAGAACACGGTGATCGTGCCGGTCGGCGCCAAGGGCGGCTTCGTCGCCAAGCAGCTGCCCGACCCGGCGGCGGACCGGGACGCCTGGCTCGCCGAGGGCATCGCCTCGTACAAGATCTTCATCTCGGCCCTGCTCGACATCACGGACAACATGGTCGCGGGCGAGGTCGTGCCGCCGTCCGACGTGGTCCGCCACGACGGGGACGACACGTATCTGGTCGTCGCCGCCGACAAGGGCACGGCGAGCTTCTCCGACATCGCCAACGAGGTCGCGGTCGCCTACGACTTCTGGCTCGGGGACGCCTTCGCCTCCGGCGGCAGCGCGGGCTACGACCACAAGGGCATGGGCATCACCGCACGCGGTGCCTGGGTGTCCGTCGAGCGGCACTTCCGCGAACTCGGCCACGACACCCAGACGCAGGACTTCACGGTCGTCGGTGTCGGCGACATGTCCGGCGACGTGTTCGGCAACGGCATGCTGCTCTCCGAGCACATCCGGCTCGTCGCGGCCTTCGACCACCGGCACATCTTCATCGACCCGCACCCGGACTCGGCCACCTCGTACGCCGAGCGCCGCCGCCTGTTCGAGCTGCCGCGCTCCTCGTGGGCGGATTACGACAAGTCCCTGCTCTCGCAGGGCGGCGGCATCCACCCCCGCAGCGCCAAGTCGATCCCCGTCAACACGCATGTGCGCGAGGCCCTCGGTATCGAGGCCGGTGTCACCAAGCTGACGCCCGCCGACCTGATGAAGGCGATCCTCCAGGCCCCCGTCGACCTGCTGTGGAACGGCGGCATCGGTACGTACGTCAAGGCCTCCACCGAGACGGACGCCGACGTCGGCGACAAGGCCAACGACGCGATCCGCGTCAACGGCGAGGACCTGCGGGTCAAGGTCGTCGGCGAGGGCGGCAACCTGGGGCTGACCCAGCTCGGCCGGATCGAGTTCGCCCGGCTCGGCACCGGTGGTGACGGCGGCAAGGTCAACACCGACGCCATCGACAACAGCGCGGGCGTGGACACCTCCGACCACGAGGTGAACATCAAGATCCTGCTCAACGGCCTGGTCACCGAAGGCGACATGACCGTCAAGCAGCGCAACAAGCTGCTCGCCGCGATGACCGACGAGGTCGGCGCGCTGGTCCTGCGCAACAACTACGCGCAGAACACCGCGCTCGCCAACGCCTCCGCCCAGGCGCCCTCCCTCCTCCACGCCCACCAGCGGTTCATGCGGCGGCTGGTGCGGGACGGGGACCTCAACAGGGCGCTGGAGTTCCTCCCGGCCGAACGGCAGATCCGGGAACTGCTCAACTCCGGGAGGGGCCTGTCCCAGCCCGAACTCGCGGTGCTGCTCGCCTACACCAAGATCACGGTGGCGGAGGAGCTGATCCACACGGAGCTGCCGGACGACCCGTACCTGCGCAAGCTGCTGCACGCGTACTTCCCCGAAGCGCTGATGAAGCAGTTCGCCGAGCAGATCGACGCGCACGCGCTGCGCCGCGAGATCATTACGACAGTGCTGGTCAACGACACCGTCAACACCGGTGGTTCGACCTTCCTGCACCGGCTGCGGGAGGAGACCGGGGCGTCGATCGAGGAGATCGTACGGGCGCAGACGGCGGCCCGGGAGATCTTCGGTCTGAGCGGCGTCTGGGACGCCGTCGAGGCGCTGGACAACCAGGTCGCGGCCGATGTCCAGACCCGGATCCGGCTGCACTCGCGCCGGCTGGTCGAGCGCGGTACGCGCTGGCTGCTGGGCAACCGCCCGCAGCCCCTGGAGATCGCCGAGACCATCGAGTTCTTCGCCGCGGGCGTGGAGCGGGTCTGGGCGCAGCTGCCCACGATGCTGCGCGGTGCCGAACTGGACTGGTACCAGGGCATCCTGGCGGAGCTGACCGGCGCGGGCGTGCCCGAGGAGCTCGCCCTGCGGGTCGCCGGATTCTCGTCCGCCTTCCCGACGCTGGACATCGTGGCGATCGCGGACCGTACGGAACAGGACCCGCTGGCCGTCGCCGAGGTGTATTACGACCTCGGCGACCGGCTGCGGATCAGCCAGCTGATGGACCGGATCGTGGAGCTGCCGCGGGCCGACCGCTGGCAGTCCATGGCCCGCGCCTCCATCCGTGAGGATCTGTACGCGGCGCACGCCGGGCTGACGTCGGACATCCTGACCGCGGGCGACGGCAGTTCGACGCCCGAGGAGCGCTTCAAGGCGTGGGAGCAGAAGAACGCGGCGATCCTGGGCCGCTCGCGGGCCACGCTGGAGGAGATCCAGAGTTCGGACGCGTTCGACCTGGCGAATCTGTCGGTCGCGATGCGGACGATGAGGACGCTGCTGCGTACGCACCGCTGATCCGGAGTGACGTGAGGGATCCCGAGTGACAGGAGGGGCGCCCGGCTCGTGACGAGCCGGGCGCCCCGACGCGTAATGGTCGGACGTACGGTCACTTCTTGCGGGTGAACTCCTCGTACGCCGCGACGACTTCCGCCGCCGGGCCGTCCATCCGCAGCGCGCCCGACTCCAGCCAGAGCGCCCGGTCGCAGGTCTCGGTGATCGTCTTGTTGCTGTGGCTGACCAGGAAGACCGTGCCCGCCCGCTCGCGCAGTTCGGCGATGCGTTTCTGGCTGCGGCGCCGGAACGTGGCGTCGCCGGTGGACAGCGCCTCGTCGATCAGCAGGACTTCATGGCTCTTGGCGGCGGCGATCGAGAAGCGCAGCCGGGCGCCCATGCCCGAGGAGTACGTCCGCATCGGCAGGGAGATGAAGTCGCCCTTCTCGTTGATCCCGGAGAACTCCACGATGTCGTCGTAGCGCGCCCGGACCTGCTCGCGCGACATGCCCATCGCCAGCCCGCCGAGGATGACATTGCGTTCCCCGGTCAGGTCGCTCATCAGCGCCGCGTTGACGCCGAGGAGCGAGGGCTGGCCCCGAGTGAAGACCTTGCCCCGAGCCGTG
Organism: Streptomyces sp. NPDC088400; assembly: GCF_044753355.1. Taxonomy (NCBI): domain Bacteria; kingdom Bacillati; phylum Actinomycetota; class Actinomycetes; order Kitasatosporales; family Streptomycetaceae; genus Streptomyces; species Streptomyces sp. NPDC088400. The sequence continues at coordinate 28,808 of NZ_JBIVMZ010000009.1, forward strand.
GGCAGCAGTCCGGCGACGGCCTTGAGCAGGGTCGACTTGCCGGACCCGTTGGAGCCGATCAGCCCGATCGCCTCGCCCTTGTACGCGGCGAAGCTGACGCCCCGTACGGCGTGCACCTCGCGTGCTCCGGGGGTGCCGCGCCGCGACACGATGCGGCTCAGGGCGGAGGTGGCGCTGCCCCGGCCGCCACGGGTGCCATGGACCGTATAGGTGATGTGGACGCCGTCGGCGACGACGGTCGGGACGGCATCGGGGGTTGACGGGATGGCATCGGGGGTTGAGTCAGCCACGGCCGTACTCCTCCTCGGCTTTCCAGAAGAACAGGAATCCGCCGACTCCGGCGAGCAGCGCCCAGCCGGCGGCGATGGCCCAGACGTGCGGGGGCAGTTGACCGTCGGTGTAGCTGTCGACGAGTGCGAAGCGCATCAGGTCGATGTAGACGGCGGCCGGGTTGCACTGCAGCGCCACCGCTACGACATGCGGCAGGTCGTCGCCCTTCGTCACCCGGTCGACGCTGAACATCACGCCGGACACGTACATCCAGGTGCGCAGCAGGAACGGCATCAGCTGGGCGATGTCCGGAGTCCTGGCGGCCAGCCTCGCCACGGCCATCGAGAGGCCCATGTTGAACAGCGACTGGAGCAGCAGGGCCGGCAGCGCGAGCAGCCAGGCGGGCCCGGGGTACTGGCCGAAGCAGACCAGGATCACGACCAGCGCGCCCAGGGAGAACAGCAGTTGCTGGAGCTGCTGGAGGGCGAGCGCCATCGGCAGGGAGGCGCGGGGGAAGTGCAGGGCGCGTACGAGGCCGAGATTGCCGGAGATCGCGCGGGTGCCCGCCGTGATCGAGTTCGAGGTGAACGTCCAGATGAAGACGCCGGTCACCAGGAACGGGATGAAGTCCGGTATGTCGCGCTTGGTCTGGAGCAGCACGCCGAAGATGAAGTAGTAGACCGTCGCGTTGAGCAGCGGGGTCATGATCTGCCAGATCTGGCCGAGCTTCGCCTGGCTGTACTGCGAGGTCAGCCGGGCGGTGGCGAAGGCGGTGATGAAGTGCCGCCGTGACCAGAGCTGCCGTACGTACGCGGGCAGCGTCGGCCGGGCGCCGCTCACGGTGAGCCCGTGGCGTACGGCGAGTGCGGTGAAGTCGGTCCCGCTCCCGGTTTCGGCCTCGGTCCCGGTCTTGGTCCCGGTCTTGGCGGTGGCGGTGGCGGTGGGCTTACGGGCGGGTTCCTGGGCGAGGTCCGGGGAGGAGTCCGGGACCGGCGCGGTCGGTGTGATCATCGGGCTCACGTTCGTCGCTGGTTGTCGCGCTGGTGCTGGTCGCTTCTGCTGTGGCTGAGACATCACGTACGACGGGACGGGCCCGTATCGTCGTAACGCCAAAGGTAGGGCGGGTTACGTCGCAACGCAACCGTATCGTCGTGACGTCGTCGTGGCGCTATGCTCGGTGCCGATGACTACCGACCCCCGGACAACCGACCCCCGGGCCACTGACTCCCGGACCACCGCCCCCCGGACCACGGACCCGCGCGCGCCGCGCCGCGCCCCCGCCGGCGCCGCCGTGCTCCGGGAGGACGTGACCGACGCCATCCGCACCGCCGTCTTCGAGGAACTGGCCGCGGTCGGCTTCGCCCGGATGTCCATCGAGGGCATCGCCCGCCGCGCGGGTGTCGGCAAGACCGCCGTCTACCGCCGCTGGAAGTCCAAGCTCGCGCTGGTCCTCGACCTGGTCTCCGCGTTCGCCGCGCAGGGGCTGCCCGCCCCCGCGACCGGCTCGCTGTACGGCGACGTCCGCGCGCTGCTCGAAGTCGCGTCCCACGCCCTGCGCCACCCGGTCGCCTCGCAGGTCATCCCGGATCTCCTGGTGGAGGCGGCCCGCCACCCCGAGATCTCGGACGCGATCAAGGCGGCGCTGCTGGACGGGCAGCAGGGCATCGCTGCGGTGATCGTCCGCGCGGCGGTCGAACGCGGGGAGCTGCCCGAAGGCGCGGACGCCGACCGGGCGCTGGATCTGATCGTCGGACCGCTCTACTGGCGGCTGGTGGTGGTCCGTGGCGAGTTGCCCAAGGGATATCTGGACGACCTGGCTGCCTCGGCGGTGGCCGCGCTCAGCCGGTGATCACCGAGGGCGACGTGACGGGGAGGGACGGCCGTCGCGCGGCCGCCCCTCCCCGTATCAACTCAACTCGCCGTATCAACAGCACCTGTCATACGGCTATTTGACGGCCCCGGCCATCACGCCCGTCACGAATTGCCGCTGGAACGCGAAGAACACGACCAGCGGAATCACCATCGAGACGAAGGCGCCGGGCGCCAGCACATCGATGTTGTTGCCGAACTGCCGTACCTGCTGCTGGAGCGCGACGGTGATCGGCGGGTTCTTGGAGTCCGCGAAGATCAGCGCCACCAGCATGTCGTTCCAGACCCAGAGGAACTGGAAGATGCCGAGCGAGGCGATCGCGGGACCGCCGAGCGGCATCACGACCCGTGTGAACAGCCGTATCTCGCCCGCGCCGTCCAGCCGGGCCGCCTCCAGCAGTTCCCTCGGGATCTCCGCGAAGAAATTCCGCAGCAGGAAGATCGCGAAGGGCAGACCGAAGGCGACATGGAACATGATCACGCCGAATGTCGTCTCGAAGATGCCGATGGCACCGAACAGCTTCGAGACCGGAATCAGCGCGACCTGCACCGGCACCACCAGCAGTCCCACGACCACCAGGAACCACCAGTCGCGCCCGGGGAAGTCCATCCAGGCGAAGGCGTATCCGGCGAGTGAGCCGATCACCACGACCAGGAGGGTCGAGGGGACGGTGATCACGATCGTGGACAGCAGGGAGTTGGTGATGATGTCGTTGTCGAGGAGCTGCGAGTAGTTCGCGGTGGTCAGCTCGGCGGGCGCGGTGAAGACCTTCCACCAGCCGCTCGCGGCGATGTCCGTGGAGTCGCGCAGCGAGGAGAGCAGCAGCCCGATCGTGGGCATCAGCCAGAACAGACCGACCAGGATCAGGAAGACCCGCGCCACCCCGCCGCCCGCGCGGGCCGCGATCCGGCTCGCGAGAGACTGCTCGGCCTTGACCGCGCCCTCGTTCGTCCCGATCCCTTTGACCGTCTCGACCGTCTCGACCGTCTCGACCGCCTCGTTCGTCCCGACCGCCGTGACCGTCTTCGACTCCGCCGCGACCCTCGTACCGTCATCGTTCGTGGTCATCGGCGCGTCTCCCTTCGCATCCTCCGTACGTTGAACAGCATCACCGGGATCACCAGCAGGAGCAGCAGTACGGCGATGGCGCTGCCCACGCCGAGATCCGCGTCCGTACCGAACGACGAGCGGTAGAGCTGGAGTGCCAGTACGTTCGCGTCGTCCTGGGACGAGCCCGGGGGAATGATCAGGACGAGGTCGAAGATCTTCAGCACATTGATCATCAGCGTGACCATGACGACAGCCAGGACCGGAGCCAGCAGCGGCACCGTGATCCGGCGGAAGACCTGCCACTCGCTCGCGCCGTCCACCCGGGCGGCTTCCATGAGTTCGCGTGGCACGCTCGCCAGGCCCGCCGCGATCAGCACCATCGCGAACCCTGCCCACATCCACAGGTAGCTGCCGATGACGGCGGGAGTGACGAGCGAGGGACCGAGCCAGTCCACGCCGTTGTACGGCTCGCGGAAGTTGCTCCCGGGCAGTTTCAGCTGCGCGCCGTCGGCCGCCTCCGGAAGGCTGAACGTACCGTCGGCGCCCGCTGTCGTGGAGGCCACGACCTTGCCGTCCTTGACCGCCTCGACCTTGATGCCCTTGAGGCCCAGCTCCTTGGCGTCGACGACGTTGGGCTTCCCGCCGCCGCCCTTGGTGAAGTCGAGCCAGGCGGTGCCGGTGACCCGGCCGTCCTCGGGCTTCGCGGCCGTGGCGGGCCGCGCGTCCGACGGCATCTTCGCCGGGGCCACCCCCACCAGCGGCAGCTGGACCTCGGTGCCCGCGCTCACCGGTTCCTTGGTGAGGAACGAACCGCCGTCCCCCGGTTTCAGCGGATGCACCGGCAGCGGATGGGCCTTGGGGAAGCCGGCCGAGTCGTTGAAGGTGTCGTGCACCCCGACCCAGACCGCGTTGGCGACACCGCGGTTCGGGTCCTGCTCGTACACCAGCCGGAAGATGATGCCCGCGGCGAGCATCGAGATCGCCATCGGCATGAAGACGATCAGCTTGAACGCCGTGCCCCAGCGCACCCGTTCGGTGAGTACCGCGAAGATCAGACCGAGCGCCGTGGCGACCGTGGGCGCCACGATCACCCAGATCGCGTTGTTCTTGACCGCGGTGAAAATGGTGTCGTCGGTGAATATCTCGATGTAGTTGTCGAGCCCGGCGAAGCCTTCGCCGGACTTGTCGAAGAAGGAGCGGTAGACCGAGAACCCGATCGGGTAGACCACGAGCGCGCCCAGCAGCACCAGCGCGGGCAGCAGGAAGCCGGCCGCGACGAGTTTGCGTGTGCCGGTCACGCTCTTACGTTTGTCCGTGACGGGGGGCACCGGTGCGGTGCCTTCCGTGACTGTGTCCGCCGACGTCATCGCGTCAGCTCCGGTACGCCTTGGCGGCGGCCGACTCCAGCTGACGCTGGGCCCCCGCGATGTCCTTCGGGTTCTTCAGGAAGTCCTGGAGCGCCTTCCACTCGCCCTTGCCGGGCGTACCTCCGAACGACTGCGGCATCTGGTCCGACATGTCGAACCGGAAATCGTCGCCCGCCGCGATCAGCGCCTCGGCGATGTCGCGCTGGACGTCGTTCGGATACGCGGCGGTGTCCAGGGACTTGTTCGGCGAGACGAAGCCGCCCGACTCCGCCCAGATCCTCGCGGCGTCGGTGGACGCCAGGAACGTCAGCAGCGCCTGCGCGCCCTTGGTGTCCTTGAGCGCCACGGCCGCGTCGCCGCCCGTCACCACGGGGGAGTCGGCGCCGACCGCCGGGAACGGGAAGACCTTCGCGTCCGTACCGATCTTGGCCTCGGTCTCGCCGATGTTGACGCCGACGAAGTCACCCTCGAAGACCATCGCGCCCTTGGGCTGGTCGCCGCCGGTGAAGGTCTGTGTGACGGACGCGGGGAACTCCGTCTGGAGCGCGCCGTCCGCGCCGCCCGCGATCAGAGTCGGCTTGCCGAAGAGCTGACCGAGCGTGGTCAGCGCCTCCTTCACGGAGGGGTCGGTCCACTTGATCGTGTGCTGGGCCAGCTGGTCGTACTTCTCCGGGCCCGCCTGGGAGAGATAGATGTTCTCGAACCAGTCGGTGAGGGTCCAGCCGTCCGCGCCCGCGACCGAGACCGGAGTGACACCGGAGGCGGAGATCGTCTCGGCCGTCGACAGGAAGTCCTTCCAGGTCTTGGGGGCCGACGCGCCCGCGTTCTCGAACGCCGCGTTGTTGTACCAGACCAGGGACTTGTTGGCGGCCTTGAAATACACGCCGTACTGCGTGCCGTCCACCGCGCCGAGGTCCTGCCAGCCCTTGCCGTAGTTCTTCGCGAGCTGGGCCTTGGTGGCCGCTCCGGCCGGCTTGGCCCACTTCTTCTCGACGGCCTGCTGGATCGCGCCGACCTGCGGCAGCATCGCGATGTCCGGCGGGCTGCCACCGGCGATCTTCGTGCCGAGGAAGTTGACGATCGGATCCTGGGCGGGGACGAAGGTGACCTTCGCGCCGGTGCGTTTCTCGAACTCGCTCAGGACCTTGGTGAAGTTCGCCTGCTCGGGTCCGGTCCAGACGGCCGCGACCTGGATGTTCTCGCCGGTCAGCTTGGGCAGTTGGACCGTCGCGGCGGGCTCCTTGCTCGCACCGTCGTCCGAGCCCTTGCCGTCGTCGGAACCGCCGCAGCCGGTAAGGGCCAGGGCGCCGACGGCGACGGCCGCCACCGCCGCTCTGCGCGTACCGGTACCGGCGGCCCTGCTGCTGGTGCCGGCACCGGCGGCGCCAAGAGTCTTGCCTGCTCCGCGAGTTGTGCGCATCACTGCCCCGTCTCTCCCGTGTGCGTATGGATCCACGCATACGGGACCGGCTTCGCGGCCGTGACGTGGCGGCTCTGCTCGCGTCCCGTGCGCACAGTCCTACGCCGCGTGACCGGGCGCCGCAATAGCGGATCAGGTGTCAACTCCAAGATCGTGATGGGCTCGTGACGTCGTCCCAGGGACGTAAAGGGATCTTCATGGGCGAGCCGGGTCCAGTGGTGCGACAGGGACGGCGTCGACCGACCGCGCGGCCCGCTCCAGGGCGCTCGCGAGGAGCGCCAGATCGGTCGGACCGTTACCCAGTTCCCTGACCGGCCGGCGGGTCGGCGGGTCGCCCATCCGCTCCCATTCCAGCACCACCACGGTGGGCCGCAGGGTCCCCGTACGCGGAATACGGCCGGTGACCCGGCCGCCCTGGAACGGGGTGACCCGGCCGTCCGGATGGCCCAGACGGCCCCGCCCCGGCGCCGGTTCGTCGGGCGCGGGCACGGCGGGCGGCGTGTCCAGTACGACCCGCAGCCGCGCGCCCTGCGCCAGCTCCGTGTCGACCGTACGGTCCGGGCGGGCCGAGGTCGCGACGAGATGCACGCCGAGGCGCTCGCCGTCGCGGGCCACGGCCTCCAGGGCCCGTACGACGGAACCGGCGGCGGGCCGCCCCGGACTGCCGAGCGCGGGCGCGACGAGGGCGTCGAAGTCGTCCACGAGCACGACGAGTCGGGGCAGGAGCGCGATCCCCTGGGGCTGTTCCGTGGCACGGGTCTGTTCCGTACGGGACGGATCCGGGCGGGACGGGTCCGGGCGGCCCTTGTCCGTACGGGACGGGTCCGGGCGGGACTGTTCCGCATGGGGCTGATCTGTACGGGCGGGATCTGTACGGAACTGATCCGTACGGGCCGACGGGGTCCGGAGCCTGAGGGTGCCGCGTGTCTGGGAATCCAGCTCGTCGCGCTGATCGCCCAACTGCTGGTCTGTATGCGGCTGCTCCACGCGCTGCTGGTCCGTGTGCTGCTGGTCCACACGCGTCTGGTCCACACGCGTCTGGTCCGCGCGGAGCTGGTCCGTACGGAACTGGTCCGTGCGTGACTCGCCCCGCCGGGCCGCCCGTTGCTCGGCGGCGCTCGGCGCGCGCTGTCCGATCACCCGCTCCGACCCCTCGTGACGGCTGTGCCACTCGGTGAAGTCCAGCCGCCCGAGCAACTCGGCGCGCCGTTTCAGCTCGGCCCCCAGCGCCTGCGCGAAATGGCGCATTCTCACCGGGTCGGAGGCGACCAGATGATCGGTCACATGCGGCAGTTCCGTACAGGCCGACAGGCCCTCGCCCCGCTCGCCCCCGGCGCCGTCGACCAGCAGCAGCCCCAGCCGGTCGGGCCGGCCGGCGGCGGACAGGGAGGCGGCGACGGAGCGCAGCAGCTCCGTACGGCCACTGCCCGCCGGGCCCTCGATCAGCAGATGTGGGCCCTCGTCCGTCAGATCGACGCTCACCGGGCCGTGCGGCCCGGAGCCGAGGACGGCCGTGCAGTCGCCCGTACGGTCGGCGGCGGACGCCCAACGGGCCATCAGTGACGCCGGAGTGGCACGGGCCAGCCCCAACTCGTCCAGCAGCCTGGCCGATTGCGGCAGGACCGCGGCGGGGCGGCCCCGACCGCTTCCGGCCGCCGCGCGCAACGGCGCCAGCGCCCGTGCGAAGCGGTCGGCCCAGGCCGGGGACACCGCGTCCACGACGGCGACCGTGCCGTGCCCCGCGGGCTGCCCCACCGCCGTACGCAGCAGCCGCAGCGCGGTGGCCACATCGCCGCTCAGCAGGGCGACGGCCCCGCACTCCCGGAAGGGGAGCGAGACCGCGCACGCCTCCTCGTAGGTCGCGGTGACCGGGGAGAGCGGAGAGGCGGCCGGTGTCTCGGCGAGGCAGACGAGATGGATACCGGCGGCGGATCCGGCACCGGCCAGCTGTGCCGCCGACTCGCGCAGCGCGGCGGAACCGGGGTCGCCGTCGACGATCACGACCGTGTGCGGCCCGTCATGGCGAGCGGCTGCCTGCGCGACCTCCACCGGGCCGGCCGAGGCCCAGCCGGGGCCGAGCGGCCCGTCGTCCAGCCGACGGGAGAGCTCGGCGGTCCTCGCCGCCGCCTGGTCCCGGTCGTAGGCGAGCAGCAGCCGGCAATCCTGGCCGTGGGAGGGCCGGGTGTGGGGCAGCCAGCCGAGCCAGCCCCAGTCCTGCTTGCGCTGCTCCAGGCTCCTCGTCCGGTCCGCGCTGATCACCACGATCTCCAGATCGGCCGGGGAGTGCAGCGCGGTGAGCTGGGCCACCGTCCAGCGGGCCAGCCCCGTCAGCCGCTCCCGGGGACCCGCGAGCCCGAGCGAACCGGCCTCGCGCAGCCCTACGGTCACCGGCACGGCGGCCAGGACCGAACGCGCGCCGTCGGTGGCCGGACGGTCCGCCGTGCCCAGCCGGACGACGAGCGTCTCGGCGTGACGGCTGTCCCGCTCCCACAGCCGGGGGCCGGGGCCGAGCGCGGTGAGCAGCACCGCGGCCGGATCGGGCCAGGTCTCCTTGAGGGGCGCGCGACCGGGGGACCCGGCGGGGTGCCGGGGGCCGGGGGCGCTCTCCGGGAGCTCCTCCTCGTCACGGCCACCGGCGAGCCGCCGGGCCCAGGCGCCTATGCCGCCGCGTCGCCGGGCCGTGACGTCGGGCAGCTCCGTCCCACGGGTGGGCGTGCCCTGGCGACGCGAACCGGTCGTACGGCTGTGGGAGCGCGGCCCCTCGTCATCGGTCTCGCCGTCCGACCGCCACTCGGAGCCGTCCGCCCGGCCGGGTCCGGCCGCCCTGCTGTGCGTCCCGTCCGGGGCGCCGAGGGCGGGACCGCGGCCGAAGTGCGTATCGGAACCACGGCTCCCGGAGTCCCGGACGTCGGAAGCGCGGAGGTCGGAACCGCGGAGGTCGGAACCGCGGGCATCCGAACCGTGTGTGTCCGAGCTGTGTGTGTCGGAGCTGCGTGGGTCCGAACCGCGTGGGTCCGGACCGCGCGTACCTGAACCGCGGGTGTCCGAACGGCGGGTGTCGGAGGCGCGCGGGTCGGGCACGCGCGGGGCGCCCGGTGGGTTCCCGTACTGCGGGCCGCCGTACTGCGGGCCCGGGGCCCGGCCCGGGATCGGGCTCGATGCCCTCGGTCCGTACGCCTGGATCAGGGGGCCCTCGCCATGGCCCGACCCGCGCCCCTGGGTGTCCCCGCCCCGGGCCGCACCCCGACCGCCGGAGGCGGCCCCGCCGTGCGCCGCCGCCGGCTCACGCGGGCCGCTGCCGTACTGCGGTCCGGGCGAGGCGCCCGTACGGCCGTATCCGGAGCCGTCCGCGCCGTACCCACCGGAGCCGTCCGCGCCGTACCCACCGGAGCTGTACGTGCCCGTCGCCCGGCCGCTCCCGCTTCCGCCGGCGTGCGCCGGGTCCGGGCCCCCGTGACCGGTGCCCGCCGGCGCACCGGGAGCGCCCGCGCCGGTGCTCACGCCGCTGTACGGGAGCGGATCCGCGCCGTCCGTACCGGGGCGGGCGATCCGCAGATGGCCCTCGCCGTCGGACGCGGTCGGCAGCGTGGCCGGGCGGTCGCCGGCCGTGAGGCGGAGCGCGGACTCGCCGAGCCGCAGGAGCGCGCCGGGGGCCAGCCGGACCGGCCGCTCGCCCACCTCTTCGCCCTCCAGCGTCGTGCCGTTCGTGGAGCCGAGGTCGGCGACGGAGACGCGGCCGTCGTCGCCGACCGTCACCGCGCAGTGGAGCCGTGAGACGTCCGGGTCGTCCAGGGGCACGTCGGCGTCCGCGGAACGGCCGATCTTCACCCGCCCGCCGTGCAGCAGGTGCACCCCGCCCGCGTCGGGACCCGCGACCACATGGAGCTGGACCGCGGCGTCCTCGGCGGGAGCGTCGTCCTCGCCGGGGACCTGGAGGGAGAGCACCGCTCCGTCGATCAGCGGCGGCTCGCCCAGGGTGCGGCGCTGGGCGTCGAGCCGCTCCCGGCCCGAGTAGAGGACGACGGTGCCCGAGGTGTCGGGCCCCGCGGCCGCCGTGGCGAGGCCGGAGGCGACAGCGGCCAGCGCCGTCCCGGCAGGGGCGGTGACGAGCACGTCACACGCGCGCCCCGCGGCATGGCCGCTGCGCGGCGCGAGGACGGTCAGCCGGATCTGCATCGCCGTCAGCGGTCCCTTCTGCGCGGGGTGCCCGGCAGGGGAGAGCCCTGTGATTCCCCCCACCACGCACGGACGCGTCGCCCGGTACAGGTCGGCACGGACGGTGCGACTCCCCGCTCCACACCTCTCGTGCTGGGGGCATCTTCGCACCTGCCGCTGACAACACGCCCGGCGACCAGCTATAAGTGATCTTGAATGGCCCGCTGTTGGCGCAAAAGCGCCTGCTCGAGTCAGACTTCAGGTGCTGTTCGATGCGGATCGGGATCGTCTGTGACGTCCTCCGTGACGTCCTCGGACCTGCCGACGGGACCGGCCGACCGCAACCAACCGCGCACTGTGAACGTCTTTCTTTCGGACGCGACCGGCGCGTCATCGGTCTACGACCGTAGCGGGACGGGGCCGGGACCGGAAGATGACCGGCTGTTGACCTGTTCGGCAAGGCCTCCTCAGGTCCGGACCGACCGGAAACGGAGTGGGAACCGACCGGAAACGGAGTGGGAGAAGGGGTGTGCGGGGCGAAAACCGTCCGGCACGCGTCGCCTCCACGCACTTCCCGGCCGGTCTACAGTGGGCCGGAGTCCCGGTGCGTCCGGGACGACGAGAAGACTGAGACGACCCCGACCAGCAGGGAGCGCATGACGTGCGGCCCGTAGGCAGCAAGTACCTGCTCGAGGAGCCGCTCGGACGCGGCGCCACGGGCACCGTCTGGCGAGCCAGTCAGCGTGAGACGGCCGGGGCCGAGGCGGCCGTACCGGGCCAGCCCGGCGAGACGGTGGCGATCAAGGTCCTCAAGGAGGAACTGGCGCACGACGCGGACGTGGTGATGCGCTTCCTGCGCGAGCGCTCCGTCCTGCTCCGCCTCACCCACCCCAATATCGTGCGGACCCGCGACCTGGTCGTCGAGGGCGATCTCCTCGCGCTCGTCATGGACCTGGTCGAGGGCCCCGACCTGCACCGCTATCTGCGGGAGAACGGCCCGTTCAGCCCGGTCGGGGCGGCTCTGCTGACCGCCCAGATCGCGGACGCGCTCGCCGCCAGCCACGCCGACAGCGTCGTGCACCGGGACCTCAAGCCCGCCAACGTCCTGCTCAAGGACGACGGCGGCCAACTGCACCCGATGCTCACCGACTTCGGCATCGCGCGCCTCGCGGACTCCCCGGGCCTGACCCGTACGCACGAGTTCGTCGGCACCCCCGCCTATGTCGCGCCGGAGTCCGCCGAGGGCCGGCCGCAGACGTCCGCCGTGGACATCTACGGTGCGGGCATCCTGATGTACGAACTGGTCACCGGCCGGCCGCCGTTCGCCGGCTCGACCGCGCTGGAGGTGCTCCAGCGGCACCTCAGCGAGGAGCCCCGCCGCCCCTCCACCGTGCCCGAGCCGCTGTGGACGGTCATCGAGAGGTGCCTGCGCAAGAACCCGGACGAGCGGCCCAGCGCCGTGAACCTCGCCCGTGCCCTGCGGACCGTCGCCGCCGGCGTCGGCGTGCACTCCACGCCCGCCCAGGTCGATGCCGCGCTGGGCGTCGGCGCACTGCTCGCGCCGGACCCGGCGCCCGCGCCGGTACCGGACACCCCGGGCGCCGCCGACGCGACGCAGGTGCTGCCGGGCAACGCCGGTTCGTACGACCCCGGCGCGGCGACGAGCGTCCTGCCCTCCACCGCCGTTCCCGGCGCCCCCGGTGCTCCGGGCGCGTACGACCCGAACGCGGCGACCAACGTCATGCCCGCCACCGGCCCGGGCGGGCCGGGCGGGCCCGGTTCCGGGGCCGACCCGACCTCGGTCATGCCACCCGTACCGTCGGGAGGCGACCCCGAGGGCCCGCACCCCTGGCAGAACCAGATGCAGGGCGTCCGCGACCGCAACGAACAGACCCAGGTCCAGTACCTCGACCCGAGCCAGGACCCGCTGCGCCGCCGCCCGCACCGCCCGCAGGGCGCCCCGCCCCCGCAAGGACAGCAACCGCCCCAGGGGCAGCGGCACCAGGGCCAGCAGCCGCCGCCCCCGCGTCAGCAGCAGCGCCGGCAGCAGGGACCGCCGCCGCAGCAGTACGCTCCGCCGCCCCAGCAGCAGTACGCCCCGGCCCCGCAACAGCAGTACGCGCCGCCGCAGCAGCCCCCGGAGCCTCGCCAGCGCCGTGAACCGCGCCCGCCGCGCGAGCCCAGGCAGCGCAGCGCGAACCCGATGCGGATCCCGGGCCTCGGCTGCCTCAAGGGCTGCCTGTTCACGATCGTCCTGCTCATCATCGCGGGCTGGCTCATCTGGGAACTGACCCCGCTTCCGGAGTGGGTCGACACCGGCCAGAGCTACTGGGCCGCGATCAGCGACGCGGTCTCGTCCGTCTCGGAGTGGGTCTCGAGGCTGGGCGAGCAGGCCTGACGGAGGCGAAAGCCTGACGGACGGGGTTCGCGCGATGATCCGGGGGCGGGGCCCCCGGATCATCACATTTCCCCCACATGTGTGGGGGTCGGGGCCGACCTGGGCGCGGGACGCCCCGACATCCGCGTACTTTGATGGGCAACGCCAGCCGCTGAGGGAGCAGTCTTGGCACGGAATATCGGCAGCCGGTACACCGCCCATCAGATTCTGGGGCGGGGGAGTGCCGGGACGGTGTGGCTCGGCGAGGGACCCGAAGGGCCCGTCGCCATCAAGCTGTTGCGCGAGGACCTCGCGTCCGACCAGGAACTCGTCGGACGCTTCGTCCAGGAGCGCACCGCCCTGCTCGGTCTCGACCACCCCCGGGTGGTCGGCGTCCACGATCTCGTCGTGGACGGCAACGACCTGGCGCTCGTCATGGAGCTGGTCCGCGGCACGGATCTGCGCACCCGCCTCGACCGCGAGCGCCGGCTCGCCCCCGAGGCCGCGGTCGCGATCATCGCCGATGTCGCCGACGGTCTCGCGGCCGCGCACGCCGCCGGGGTCGTCCACCGCGACGTCAAGCCCGAGAACATCCTGCTCGACATGGAGGGCCCGCTCGGCCCCGGCGGCTCGCACCCCGCGCTGCTGACCGACTTCGGTGTCGCCAAGCTGATCGACACCCCGCGCCGGACCAAGGCGACCAAGATCATCGGTACCCCGGACTATCTGGCCCCCGAGATCGTGGAGGGCCTGCCGCCACGCGCCGCCGTCGACATCTACGCGCTGGCCACCGTCCTGTACGAGCTGCTCGCCGGCTTCACGCCGTTCGGCGGCGGCCACCCCGGGGCCGTACTGCGCCGGCACGTCACCGAGTCCGTCGTCCCGCTGCCCGGCATCCCCGAGGAGCTGTGGCAGCTCCTCCTCCAGTGCCTGGCGAAGGCCCCGGCCTCGCGGCTGCGCGCCTCGGAGCTGGCGGACCGGCTGCGCGAGCATCTGCCGGGCCTGGCGGGCATCCCGCCGCTGGACGTGGACGAGCCCGACGCGGAGCCCACCGAGCAGCCGTACGAGGAGCCCCGGGCTCGCCCGGCCGAGCCCCAGGAGCCGCGCCGTCGCGGCGCGGTCCCGCTGGTCCCCGGCGCGGCCCCCGACTCCAACCGGGACACGCATACGAGCATGCGGGTCCCGGGCCCGGACGAACTCGCGGGCGGCGCGCGCGGCACCGCCCGCGCGCCCCGCTCGTCCAGCCAGCGCAGACCTGGCTCGGCCCGCCACAAGGCGGGGGCGGTGCGGAAGCGGCGTATCACGCTGGGGGTGGTGGCGGTGCTGCTGCTTGCGGCGGTGGGGGCGGGCGGGTGGCTTGCGGTGAGTGGGGACGGGGCGGGTGGGGCGCCGCGGGATTCTCGGCAGACCACGTCGCCGGTGCCGTAGGTCTTGGCGGGGTGCGGTGCGCCGTCCGGCGGGGTGCGGGTGCGGTGTGCCGTCCGGCGGGGGTGCGGTGTGTGGTGGGTGCGGGGGCCGCGGCCTCCGGAGGCGCATGTCCGGACTGCATGATTTACGCCGCGTGCGGGTGTGCTTTTCGGGTGCGGGTTCGTGAGCGGCACAAATCACGCTCTACGTCCGGACACGTCACCTCCTGCGACCCCGTCCCCCTCCCGTCGGTTCCTTGTCTGCGGGCCGGCTCTTGGTTCCGTACGGCCGCCCCCGGTAGGGATCTCTGCCCCAGCCCGGTGGTGTGGGGCTGGGGTGGTCTCTCCGCCCCGGGCTGGTGGGGTGAGGTGGGGGCTGAGGTTGGGGTGTGGGTGCGGGTCTGGGGTTGGGGTGCCTGGGCGTTCTGGTTGGGTCGTCCGCCGGCGAGTGAGCCGAAGGGGCGCGCCGCTGTCGTAAGGGAGAGCGCGCGCACGCCCCGAGGAACGAGGGGGCGAGCACGGTCGACCGTCGACAGCGGCTTGCGGCGCCCCGGAGGCGAACCGAGCCCTGAAAAAGAAGGCAGCGCGCGGCGGTGCGGAGACGTCGGCCTTCGCACCGAGTCTGTTGAACTTCAGCCCGCTCCACGCCCGTCCCACCCGGCCCCGGAGGCGAACCGAGCCCCAAAAAAAATGGCCGGGGGAGGGTTCCCGCGCTCAGCCGTTACGCTGGACCCGTGGCAGTCGTCGATGTATCCGAAGAGCTGAAGTCCCTCTCCTCGACCATGGGGTCGATCGAGGCCGTCCTGGACCTCGACAAGCTGAGGGCAGACATCGCTGTGCTCGAGGAGCAGGCCGCGGCCCCGTCCCTCTGGGACGATCCGGACGCGGCGCAGAAGATTACGAGCAAGCTTTCGCACCTCCAGGCCGAGGTCCGTAAGGCGGAGGCGCTGCGCGGGCGCATTGACGATCTTGAGGTGCTCTTCGAGCTGGCCGAGGCCGAGGACGACGCCGATACCCGTGCCGAGGCCGAGTCGGAGCTGGAGTCGGTGCGTAAGGCGCTGGACGAGATGGAGGTCCGTACACTCCTGTCCGGCGAGTACGACTCGCGTGAGGCGCTGGTGAATATCCGGGCCGAGGCGGGCGGCGTCGATGCCGCGGACTTCGCCGAGCAGCTTCAGCGGATGTATCTGCGCTGGGCCGAGCGGCACAACTACGGCACCGAGGTGTACGAGACGTCGTACGCGGAAGAGGCCGGCATCAAGTCGACCACCTTTGTGGTCAAGGTTCCCTACGCGTACGGAACGCTCTCCGTGGAGCAGGGCACGCACCGTCTGGTCCGTATCTCGCCGTTCGACAACCAGGGCCGCCGGCAGACTTCCTTCGCGGGTGTCGAGGTGCTTCCGGTCGTCGAGTCCAGTGACCATGTCGAGATCGACGAGTCCGAGCTGCGCGTGGATGTCTACCGCGCCTCGGGCCCCGGCGGGCAGGGCGTCAACACCACCGACTCCGCGGTCCGGATCACGCACGTGCCGACCGGCATCGTGGTCTCCTGCCAGAACGAGCGCTCCCAGATCCAGAACAAGGCGAGCGCCATGAACGTTCTCCAGGCGAAGTTGCTCGAACGCCGCCGCCAGGAGGAGCAGGCCAAGATGGACGCGCTCAAGGGGGACGGCGGCAACTCCTGGGGCAACCAGATGCGTTCGTACGTTCTGCACCCGTACCAGATGGTCAAGGATCTGCGGACGGACTTCGAAGTGGGCAATCCCCAGGGCGTGCTCGACGGCGAGATCGACGGATTCCTGGAAGCCGGAATTCGCTGGCGCAAGCAGCAGGACAAGTAAATTCACGCTTTGTCGACAAGGGAACTGCCGTCCGAGGGGCGGCAGTTCCCTTTTATGTCACAGTTGCATCCCCGCATGCCGGACAACCGGCGTGATACCGGTCATTGCGCGCGCAATGACCTTGACGCGTATATGAAAAGTCGGAAAGCTGACGCGGCATGCGTAATTGATGGGGCGCGTGAGATCGGGGGCGGAGTGACAGGGCCCCCAGCGGCCGCTGCCCCGGACGCTGCACCAATTGACGTATGAGCTACTGGGGGTAGCAAGCAGATGACCAAGAAGACGCGCATCCGCGTAGCGCGTATCGCCGCCTGCGCGGTGATCGCCGCGGGTGCCTCGCTGACCGCTGCGGGTGCCGCTCAGGCCACCGGCATCGACGTCGGTCTCGGTATCTCCGAGGACGGCATCAACGCCGACGTCGGTCTCGGTATCGGTGACGAGACGCCGACTCCGCCGACCGAGGTGCCGACCCCTCCGACCGAGGAGCCGACCCCGCCCACTGAGGAGCCGACCCCGCCGACCGAGGAGCCCACTCCTCCGACCGAGGAGCCGACCCCCCCGACGGAGGAGCCCACTCCTCCGACGACTGAGGAGCCCACTCCTCCGACGACCGAGGAGCCGACCGGGGAGCCGGGCGAGCCCTCGGAGGACCCGTCCAGCCCCTCCACGACCGACCCCGGCAACGGTGGCGGTACCGGTGGCGGCAACGGTGACGACGGTGCGAGCACCTGCACCGTCGACCTGGACGGTGCCGAGTGCGCCGACAACACCGACACCGACTCGGCCGGTTCGCAGCCGGTGGAGCAGGGTGCCGCCAAGGAGGAGCTCGCCGAGACCGGCGCCCCCGAGACGGCGTTCCTGCTCATCGGTGCCGCGACCATGATCGCCGGTGGCATCGGCTTCCGGATGCTGCCGCGTCTGGCCGGTGGCCGTACCGTCGCGTAGTCAGCGGCGGGACCCGCGCGGCGTCTGAGTACGGGCGGCGCGCGGGACACACACGTACATCAGGTACGTCATGTACTTCGGGTACGTAGAAGGGCCCGGACGCGGAAAGCGTCCGGGCCCTTCGGTGTGCCCGGGTGAGGGCCGGCTGTCAGGCGGGCTGGTGCGCTGCCACCAGCGCCATCGCCGCCACGAGCAGCACCAGCAGGGTCAGCAGAGCCACCGGGCTCAGACCCCCCAAGGGGCCCTGGTGCTGGAGGCGCTCCCTGTTGGCACGGCATACGGCGCACCTGCCCTCACTGACAGGTCCCGCGCAGTTGGCGCACACCAATCGGTCGTAGGTCATGCGCATTCCTCCTCACCGCGCGGCGGAGCCGCTGTCAGTGTTACTCCGCTCAACGCTCCGGGGAACACGACCGTTCCCCCTTCTACTTTGCCAGTTCCCCACGCTTTCGGCGCGGCCGACCGGATTCCGCCAAGACCGTCACGGGTGGCGGCCCCGGCCGATCTGTGATAAATCGCCCAAGACGGGGCGTCGGCCCGTTCCGGAACCGGCCTCGGTGGCGGATGCGGACTGCGCGGGTCAGTCGGGTTCGCGTAAGGTCTCGCTCACCTACTCCCGGCCGACCGTGGTGTGCATCAGTGATCCGATTCGACAACGTCTCCAAGACTTATCCGAAGCAGAACCGCCCCGCCCTGCGTGATGTCTCCCTTGAGATCGAGAAGGGGGAGTTCGTCTTCCTGGTCGGCTCCTCCGGTTCCGGTAAGTCGACTTTCCTGAGGCTGCTCCTCCGTGAGGAGCGCACCAGCCACGGCATGGTGCATGTCCTCGGCAAGGACCTCGCGCGCCTGTCCAACTGGAAGGTGCCGCAGATGCGCCGCCAGCTCGGCACGGTCTTCCAGGACTTCCGGCTGCTGCCGAACAAGACCGTGGCGGAGAACGTGGCGTTCGCGCAGGAGGTCATCGGGAAGTCCCGCGGCGAGATCCGCAAGTCCGTCCCCCAGGTCCTCGATCTTGTCGGCCTCGGCGGCAAGGAGGACCGGATGCCCGGCGAGCTGTCCGGTGGTGAACAGCAGCGCGTCGCGATCGCGCGGGCCTTCGTCAACCGCCCGCTGCTGCTGATCGCGGACGAGCCGACCGGCAACCTCGACCCGCAGACCTCGGTCGGCATCATGAAGCTGCTGGACCGCATCAACCGCACCGGCACCACCGTGGTGATGGCGACTCACGACCAGAACATCGTCGACCAGATGCGCAAGCGCGTGATCGAGCTCGAAAAGGGCCGTCTGGTGCGCGACCAGGCGCGCGGCGTCTACGGCTACCAGCACTGAGCATCGAAGTACCGAAAGCTGAAAGGACGCCATGCGCGCCCAGTTCGTCCTGTCGGAGATCGGCGTCGGTCTCCGCCGAAATCTCACGATGACCTTCGCGGTCATCGTGTCCGTGGCCCTCTCGCTCGCCCTGTTCGGCGGCGCGCTGCTCATGCGCGAGCAGGTCAGCGTGATGAAGGACTACTGGTACGACAAGGTCAACGTCTCCATCTTCCTCTGCAGCAAGAACGACGCGACCACCGCGCCCAAGTGCACCAAGGGCGCGGTCACGGGCGAGCAGAAGAAGCAGATCCAAACCGATCTGGACAAGATGGACATCGTCGACACCGTCCACCACGAGACGTCCGACGAGGCGTTCAAGCACTACAAGGAGCGGTACGGCGATTCCCCGATCGCCAGCACGATCACGCCGGACCAGATGCCGGAGTCCTTCCGTGTCAAGCTCAAGGACCCCGAGAAGTACAAGGTGGTGGCGACCGCCTTCGCGGGCCGGGACGGTGTCGAGTCCGTCCAGGACCAGCGGAATATCCTGCAGAACCTCTTCGATCTGATGAACGGCATGAATATCGCCGCGCTCTGTGTGATGGCGCTGATGCTGGTCATTGCGCTGATGCTGATCGTGAACACGGTTCGCGTATCGGCGTTCAGCCGCCGACGTGAGACCGGGATCATGCGGCTCGTCGGCGCGTCCAGTTTCTATATCCAGATGCCGTTCATCATGGAGGCCGCGTTCGCCGGACTGATCGGCGGTGTGGTCGCCTGCGGCATGCTGCTCCTGGGGCGGTACTTCCTGATCGACAACGGTCTCGCCCTCGCCGACAAGATGGAGTTGGTCAACTTCATCGGCTGGGACGCGGTGCTCGCCAAGCTGCCGCTGGTGATCGCGATCGGTCTGCTGATGCCGGCCGTGGCCGCTTTCCTCGCGCTGCGCAAGTACCTCAGGGTGTGACAAGTGCCCTTGGCGTGGTGCCGACAAGTACCGTTGGGTCGCCCGGGGTTGTCCTAGACTCAACGCCATGTCGGGCTCCGAGTCGCACCGAATGTCCCGCGGTCCAGGCCGCGGGGCGGCCCTGACTTTGCTTTTCGCGAGCGTGCTCGCCACGGGTGTCGCCACCAACTCCCTGCCGCGCGAAGGGGATACGCCGTCCGACGGACCGACCCGGTCCGTGGCCTCGACGGCCGACCGCGACGAAGTCGCGAGAGCGGCGGCCGAGGCCGTGGCCGACGGCAAGTCCGCCACGGAAGCGGCGGAGGAAGTCGTCAGCCGCAGCGGTGACCGCTGGGGCGCGGTGTACGACAAGAAGGAGTACGAGGAGTTCGAGCAGGCCCTCGACGGTGAGTACACCGGAGTCGGGCTCTGGGCCCGGCGGGCCGCCGGCGGACTGATCCAGGTGACCCGGGTCGCGCCCGACGGCCCCGCGGCGAAGGCCGGTATCGGGCCCGGTGACATCATCCGGGACGTCGACGGGGCGGGCGTCTCCCGGCGGCCCGTCACGGAGGTCATGGCGCTGCTGCGTGGCGACGACGAGAAGGTCACCGCGAAGGACGACAAGGTCACCGCGGAGAGTGACAAGAACGTCACCGCGAAGAGCGGCGAGGACGCCACCGCGAAGAGCGGCAAGAGAAGCGACGGGAAAGACGGCGCCAGGAGCGGCACCGGTGGCGGGAGCACTCCGGCCGGGGCCTCCGTCGTCGGTACGTCTGTCGCCGTGGGCCTGGAGCGCGACGGGCACCGCTGGACGGAGAGCCTGCGCCGGGCCCGGCTCGCCACCGAGTCCGTGTCGGTCGACACGATTGAGGGCGGGGCGCTGCGGATCAAGGTCGAGTCGTTCACGAAGGGCTCGGGCGAGCGGGTCCGGGACGCGGTCCGGGAGGCCCCGAAGGGCGCCGGTGTCCTGCTCGACCTGCGGGGCAACGCGGGCGGACTGGTCACCGAGGCCGTCAAGGCCACCTCGGCCTTCCTGGACGGCGGCCTGGTCGCCACGTACGACATACGAGGCGAGCAGCGCGCCCTCTACGCGGACGCGGGCGGTGACACCGGCCGGCCCGTGGTGGTGCTGGTCGACGGCGGCACGATGAGTGCCGCCGAGCTGGTCACCGGAGCCCTCCAGGACCGTGGCCGCGCCGTCACCGTCGGTACGCGCACCTTCGGCAAGGGCTCGGTCCAGATGCCGAGCACCCTGGCCGACGGTTCCGTCGCCGAGCTGACCGTCGGCCACTACCGCACGCCTTCCGGGCACGGTGTGGACGGCCGGGGCGTCACGCCGGATCTGCAGGTGAGCGAGCGCGCCCAGGAGCGGGCCAGGACGGTACTGAGCGGGCTGGGCGGCACGCCGTAGGGCAGCACCGTAAGGACAGGCGTAAAGGAGTTGCGCCGGGGTGCGAAAATGGCGGGACTATGGCTAAGGAAAAAGGGCGCAAACTGATCGCGCAGAACAAGAAGGCGCGGCACGACTACCTCATTATCGACACCTACGAGTGTGGTCTCGTGCTGACGGGTACCGAAGTGAAGTCCCTGCGTCAGGGGCGGGCCTCACTGGTGGACGGCTTCGTCCAGATCGACGGGCACGAGGCGTGGCTGCACAACGTCCATGTGCCCGAGTACAGCCAGGGCACATGGACCAACCACACCGCCCGGCGTAAGCGCAAGCTGCTGATGCACCGCATGGAGATCGACAAGCTGGAGTCGAAGTCGCAGGAGACGGGTCACACGATCGTGCCCCTGGCGCTGTACTTCAAGGACGGCCGGGCGAAGATCGAGATCGCGCTGGCGAGGGGCAAGAAGGAGTACGACAAGCGTCAGACGCTGCGGGAGAAGCAGGACCGGCGCGAGACGGACCGGGCGATCTCGGCGGCGAAGCGGCGGGAACGGGCCTGACCCGCCGGAGTCCCGCCCGCCCCGTCGCCGCCCGCTCAGGCCGGTCGGCACCCGCCCCGGCGGAATAGGCTGGCACCGTCGTGCGTTGGTCACGTACGATGGGTCCCGTACCCCACAGCGGGTACACGCCCGGAAGCTGGCATTTGAAAAATCAACATGGGGATGATCGGTTTCGACAGCGGATGTCGAAGCAGGGGAAGCGAGTCGAGGAAGCGGCAATGATCTCGTTAACCATATGTCGCAAACAATAATCGCCACTTCTAAGCGCGATTCCTCCGAAGCCTTCGCTCTCGCTGCCTAATTAGCAGCTAGACGAAAGCTCCATATGGAGTGTCAGCCCGGGGCTGTTCCCGACCCGGATCCTGGCATCAACTAGGGAACTAAACTTCTGAGCCCGGTCACGGGGCACAGAAGGAAATCAAACAGTGACTGAGCCCGTCGGAGACTTGTCCGTGTGATCTCCGGGGCCGAGAAAATCGCAGCGGACTGCACTCGGAGAAGCCCTGGTTCCGCACCGTTGGACGCGGGTTCGATTCCCGCCATCTCCACAATTCCCATGTGAGGCGAAGGCCCCGCTGCTCCGGCAGCGGGGCCTTCGTCGTGCCGTAGTGCCGTCAGGCGGGGACCGCCCCACGAATCGGGCGCGCGGCGGCGACCGCCGTCAGCAGGGCGAGTGCCGCCGCACAGAGTGGTACGGCGTATCCGTGGGCGGGGTCGGTGTACTCCACGGTCCGGCCGCCGGTCGCCGCTCCCGCCGCGATGCCGGCGAGCAGGGCGGTGACCGCCAGGGTCATCCCCTCGTTCAGCCGTCCCTCGGGGGTGAGGCGTTGGACGAGTGTCATGCCCGTCACCATGATCGGCGCCGTCGCGGCGCCCGCGACCAGCAGCCCGCCGGCGAGCAGCGCCAGTGTGCCCGGGCCCAGGTCCGTGGAGGCGGCGAGCAGCGGCAGGGTCAGCAGCGCCGTCATCGCGGCGACGCAGAACACCAGCCGGTGAGCGAGGCGTCGGGCAGGTCGCAGGGAACCGAGGAACAGCCCTGCCGCGCACGACCCCGCGGCCTGGAGCGCGAGGACCGGCCCCGCCCACGCCTGATGCCCGCGGTCGTCGGCGAAGGCGAGCGTGACGACCTCCGTCGAGCCGAAGACCGCGCCCGTGGCGAGGAAGACGGTGAGGAGCGCGGCCATCGCGGGGAGAGGACCGGGGTGCGCGCCAGGTCCGTACGGCCGGTGGCGGGCGGTTCGGTGGAGCGCTGCGCGGCGAAGATCAGTACGCCGGTCAGCAGCAGGATCGCGCCGGTCAGGGTGCCCGCCTCCGGGAAGAGCGTGGTGCACAGGAGGGCGGCGAGCACCGGGCCCAGCATGAAGCAGAGTTCGTCGGCGGCCTGTTCGAAGGAGTTGGCGGTGTGCAGGGCCGCCGCGTTCTCGGGGGTGCGCTCGCGGTGCAGATGGGCCCAGCGGGCGCGGGACATGCCGCCGGTGTTGGGGGTGGTGGCGGTGGCGGCGTAGGACACGAAGAGGGCCCAGTCGGGCGCCCCGTACCGTACGCACAGCAGCAGGGCGAGCGAACCCAGCACGGCGATCGCGGTGGCCGGGACGGCGACACGCCGTTGTCCGTACCGGTCGACCAAGCGGGCGGTCCAGGGCGCGACCAGGGCGGTGGCGGCGAGGCCGGTGGCGGTGACGGCGCCGGCCAGGGCGTACGAGCCGCGCGACCCGGCGATCATGATCACAGCGCTCACGCCGAACATCCCCATCGGGAGCCGGGCGAGGAGATTTCCGGCGGTGAAGGCGCGGGTGCCGGGGATCGCGAAGAGCCGCCTGTAAGGGGCAGCGCGAGTGCGGGAGCCGGGGCTCGTGGGCCGACCGGGGCTCGTGCGGCGGCCGTTGGGGCCGGCGGGGGTGTCCGTGCCGGGGGTCGTACCGGAGTCTGCGTCGGAGCCTGTGCTTCGGCTGGAGCCCTTGTCCGGGGCGTGCCTCTGGGCCAGGACCAGGGTGTGACCTGTGACGGTCATCAGCGGCGAGGGGGCGTCGGGTGAATGCGGCATGTCCTCACCCTCGTGGCACTCTCCGTGTCCGGTCCAACACCTGATCAGAGGCCATTCACGCATGGGTGTTGTGAAACGCGGGCCGCCCCCGGTTGAATACGGCATGCCCCGAGACATCGATCCCCGGCTGCTCCGTTCCTTCCTGGCCGTCGCCGAAGACCTGCACTTCACCCGGGCCGCCGCTCGGCTCTACGTCGCTCAGCAGGCTCTCAGTCGCGATATCCGGCGGCTGGAGCGGATGTTGGGCGCCGACTTGTTCGTACGGACCACCCGGCAGGTGACGCTGACGCCCGACGGTGAACGGCTCCTGCCGTACGCCCGGCGGGTGCTGGCGGCTCAGGACGAACTGCTGGCAGCCTTTGCGGGGGAGGCGCGGCCGCTGCTCGTCGACCTCAACAGTGAAGGGATGACGTCCGGTCGCGTGCTGGCCCTCGCCCGTGAACTCGCCCCGCGCCACGAGCTGATGGCCCGCTTCGAGAGCGGTCTCACCGGGGCCGCCACGAGCATCCTCGCCGGGCGGATCGACGCTTCCTTCGGCTACGTCGACGGTCTCACGCCCGCGCTGCGCTCCGGTCTGTCGTACCAGTTCGTACGGTACGAGCCGATGGCCGTGCTGCTTCCGTACGATCATCCGCTGGCCGCCCGCACCGAAGTGCCGCTCGGCGCGCTCGCCGGGGAGACCGTCTACGCGGGGGCGGGCAATCCGGCGACGCCGGAGTGGACGGAGCTGGCGCGGCAGCTCTTCGCGGGCCGCTCCGTCGAGATCGCCCCGCCGGCGCCGATGGCGGCGGGGGCGGAGGAGTTCGGGCGGGTCATGGCGAAGAAACGAACACCCGTCCTGGCTGTGGTGAATTTTCCGGTATTGCCGGGTGCGGTGCTGTGTCCGCTGGTGGACCCCGTACCTCTGTCACCCGTGTGGCTAGTGTGGCGCAAGGGGCTGAATCACCCTGGAGTGGACGCTCTGCGTGCCGCTGCGGCCACTCTGGCGAAAAGTGAAGGTTGGCTGGAACGCCCCCTTGGCAGTTGGCTCCCTACCACTGTCGCCACGGCGATGGGCGATAACTCGTGAAGGTTCATTCGGACGCACCGGCGTGCGCTACATTCGCCTTCCGAGTGCGGTGTGGTAGGGGGGCGCTCGGTCCGGGTGGGGACCCGGCCGAGGGAGAAAAGCAGCCGGCCATGCGCGCACTCATGACGTTCAGTGGTGGGGGATGTGCGTACTGCAATGGAAAAATGGCGAGAAGATGCCCGTACCGGGCATATACATGAGCCGAACGATGTCACGTTCGAGCTCGACGGGCTGGGGCGACAGCTCTCCGAACTCCCGGCGGGAGATTCTCCCGTCTCGGAGGCGGATTCTGTGCAGAAAATTGGTTCACATGCGCCCGATGGTCCAGTTTTTGTTGATTCAAGCGGTCGCCGGAGTAAAAAACTCCGTCGGGCCGGCTGGGCCGTGTCCCTCGCCTGTGCCTGCTACGCGATGGCGGTGATAGCCGCCCTGGTCGGCGGAAACTCCAGCGCTCCCTGGCTTCGGATACCCGGGGTGGCAGAGAAGGAGAGCGCGGACAAGGTGGTGGTTCAGCCAACCCCTACGGTCGGCGCAACCACATCCGCGACGCCCGGCGCGACGGATGTCACGCCCTCGCCGACGGACGCGAACGGCGCCGTCACCGTGCGGCAGCCCTCGGGCAGCGGTTCCGGCGGCTCCGGTGGCACCACGGGCAAGCCCGGTACGGGGGCGTCGAGTTCGGTGAAGCCGCCCAACTCCTCGGCCGGTACGGGCAGTACGGCCGGCACCGGCGGCAGTACCCCCGGGCCCGGATCGTCGTCCCCGTCCGGCGGCGACGCGAGTGGAGGAACGGGGACAGGCGGCGCCGGAGGAACCGGCGGCACGGCCACTACCGGTGGTACCGGTGGCGGGACGACGGACCCGCCCTCCGAGCCGAGCCCGCCGCCCGCCGAGCCCACCGGGCCCGTGGCGACCACGCCGGTCCAGGAAGGCGGCCGGACGATGGCCGCGGAAGGCGCGCGGTAGATGACATCCACCGGCAGACGTGCCCGTCGGCGCGACGACGGGCAGGACCTTGAAGGCCGACGCGCAAGCGGCGGAAGTGCCGTAAGCGACGGAAGCGGCGTGAGCGGCGGAAGCGGCGTGAGCGGCGGAAGCGGCGTGAGCGGCGGAAGCGGCGGAAGCGGCGTGAGAAGTGGGAGCGGTCGGAAGGGCTCGCGCCGGGGCAAGAGCGGGAGCGTCAAACGGCGCAAGCTGCCCATGCGTTATCTGCTGCCCTCACTCATCCTCGTCGCGCTGCTCGCGATGCTGATGCTGCGCGGCTATGTGCACAGCGAGATCCTCGCCGACCACCGCGTACGCCCCCCGGCCGCCACCGACCAGGTGCCCGACCGGATCCTCGACGGCGGCCCGGTCATCGACGCGCGCGCCGCGACCCCCGCCAAGTCGCTGGACATCCCGGACCGCAGACTCGTCCTCACCTTCGACGACGGTCCCGACCCGGAGTGGACGCCCAAGGTCCTCGACAAGCTGAAGAAGTACGACGCACACGGCGTCTTCTTCGTCACGGGCACCATGGCCTCCCGCTATCCGGCGCTGGTGAAACGGATGGTGGACGAGGGGCACGAGGTCGGCCTGCACACCTTCAACCATCCCGACCTCTCCTACCAGACCAGTTCCCGTATCGACTGGGAGCTCTCGCAGAACCAGCTGGCACTCGCGGGCGCGGCGGACATCCGCACGTCGCTCTTCCGGCCGCCGTACTCCTCCTTCGCCGACGCCATGGACAACAAGTCCTGGCCGGTCGCCCGTTACCTGGGCGGCCTCGGCTACATCACGGTGCTCGACACCATCGACAGCGAGGACTGGAAGCGGCCCGGCGTCGCCGCGATCGTCGAGCGGGCCACGCCCAAAGGCGACCAGGGATCGATCGTGCTGATGCACGACTCCGGAGGCGACCGCTCGCAGACCGTCGCCGCGCTGGACCGGTACCTGCCGGAAATGCGGGCCAAGGGATTCACGTTCACCAACCTCACCGAAGCGCTCGGCGCGCCCAGCGCCCACACCCGGGTCACCGGACCGGAACTCTGGAAGGGCAAGGCATGGGTCGGCGCCGTGACCCTCTCGGACAACATCACCGGTGTCCTGGTGGTCGGGCTGTCCGTGATCGGTGTGCTCGTCCTCGTACGGTTCGGCCTGATGCTGGTCCTGTCCTTCGCGCACGCGCGCAAGGTGCGCCGCCGTGACTTCCGCTGGGGCGAAGCCGTCACCGAACCGGTGACGGTGCTGGTGCCCGCGTACAACGAGCGCGAGTGCATCACCAACACGGTGCGCTCGCTGATGGACAGCGACCATCCCATCGAGATCGTCGTCATCGACGACGGGTCGACCGACGGGACCGCGGACATCGTCGACGCGCTCCGGCTGCCGAACGTCCGTGTCGTACGCCAGGAGAATCAGGGCAAGCCCGCCGCCCTCAACAACGGCATCGCCCACGCCCGTCACGACATCGTCGTGATGATGGACGGCGACACCGTCTTCGAACGGTCCACCGTGCGCGAGTTGGTGCAGCCCTTCGGCGACCCGCGCGTCGGCGCGGTCGCGGGCAACGCCAAGGTCGGCAACCGCGACCGCCTCATCGGTTCCTGGCAGCACATCGAGTACGTCATGGGCTTCAACCTGGACCGCCGCATGTACGACGTGCTGCGGTGCATGCCCACCATCCCCGGCGCGGTCGGTGCCTTCCGGCGCCAGGCGCTGGAACGCGTCGGC
Source organism: Streptomyces sp. NPDC088400 (assembly GCF_044753355.1). Taxonomy (NCBI): domain Bacteria; kingdom Bacillati; phylum Actinomycetota; class Actinomycetes; order Kitasatosporales; family Streptomycetaceae; genus Streptomyces; species Streptomyces sp. NPDC088400. The sequence goes on from NZ_JBIVMZ010000009.1 coordinate 55,541, forward strand.
GGGATGAGTGACGACACCCTCGCGGAGGACACCGACATCACCATGGCCATGCACCGCGACGGCTGGCACGTCGTGTACGCGGAACGCGCCCGCGCCTGGACGGAGGCGCCCGAGTCCGTACGGCAGTTGTGGTCGCAGCGTTACCGCTGGAGTTACGGCACGATGCAGGCGATCTGGAAGCATCGCCGGGCGCTCGTCGAACGCGGCCCCTCCGGTCGCTTCGGCCGGGTCGGTCTGCCGCTGGTCTCGCTGTTCATGGTGCTGGCACCCCTGCTGGCGCCGCTGATCGACGTATTCCTGCTGTACGGCCTGGTCTTCGGCCCCACGCAGAAGACGATCGTGGCCTGGTTCGGCGTCCTGCTCGTCCAGGCGGTCTGCGCGGCGTACGCCTTCCGGCTCGACCGGGAACGGATGAGGCATCTGATCTCGCTGCCCCTCCAGCAGATCCTGTACCGGCAGCTCATGTACGTGGTGCTGCTCCAGTCCTGGATCACGGCGCTCACCGGCGGCCGGCTGCGGTGGCAGAAGCTGCGCCGTACGGGCGTGGTGGAGGCACCGGGCTCGATCCCGGCGCCGCGGGGGCGTGGCGCGGACGCGAGTGCCGGTGTGGGTGCCGGTGTCGGTCCCCGTACGGGCGCGGACACCGATCGGAGGCCGGTCGCGTGACGTCGTCTCATTCCGTGGATACGGGCGCGGGCGAGGGCGTGGGGGCGAGTACGTCCACCACATCAGCCACACCTGTCACGCGGGCTCCGTCCGGCCGGAACCGTTACCTCGACCTGCTGCGCACGGTCGCGCTGGTCCGCGTCGTGGTGTTCCACATGTTCGGCTGGGCCTGGCTGACATTCCTCTTCCCGTCCATGGGCGTGATGTTCGCGCTGGCCGGATCGCTGATGGCCCGGTCGCTCTCCCAGCGGCCGGCGCCGGGCGTCCTACGGAGCCGGCTGCGCCGACTGCTGCCGCCGATGTGGGCGTTCGCGCTGGTCGTCGTACCGATGATGTTCGTGATGGGCTGGCGGCCGGCCAGGGACGAGGGCCTGTGGTGGTTCGCCGAACTGGCCAACTACCTCGTCCCGTTCGGCGCCCCGCCCTACCCCGCCGAGAGCGGTGACGCGGGCGGTCTGCTGGACTCGTCCTGGGCGGACCAGGCGGCGGGCCCGCTCTGGTACATCCGCGCCTACCTCTGGTTCGTACTGGCCTCGCCGCTGCTGCTGTGGGCGTTCCGCAGGGTGCCGTGGGCGACGCTGGCCTTCCCGGTCCTCCTGACGGCCGTCCTCGGCACGGGCCTGGTGGAGGTCCCCGGCGAGACGGGGGAGGCTCTCACCGACTTCGGGGTCTTCGGCGCCTGTTGGGTGCTGGGTTTCGCCCACCACGACGGCATGCTCCAGAAGGTCCCGCGCTATGTCACGGTCTGCCTGGTGTTCTTCACCATGGCCTTCGGTCTGTGGTGGGCCTCGGGTCATCTCACCGACGAGGGCTGGAACCTGGACGAGATCCCGCTCGCGCAGGCGACCTGGTCGCTCGGTTTCTGTGTGCTCCTGTTCCAGTACGCCCCGTCCTGGCGGGAACTCCCGGGCAGGCTGGCGCGGTTCGACTCGGTGATCACTCTCGCCAACAACCGCGCGGTGACGATCTATCTCTGGCACAACCTGCTGATCATGGCGACGGTCCCGATCATCGACGAGCTCTGGTACCTGCCGGGCATCGACGCCTTCGGTACGGAACTGGACGCGGCGTACCCGGTCTTGACGCTGGTCCTCGTCTGGCCCCTGCTCGCGCTGATGATCCTCGTGATGGGCTGGGCCGAAGACGTGGGGGCCGGGCGCCGGCCACGGCTGTGGCCGAACGGCCGGTAGGCGGGGTAAGCGCGTAACGGATTCCGGGGGCCGGCTGCGGTGGCACCGTCAGGCACCACCGCAGCCGGCCCCTCGGAAGGGACAGGGATCAGGCGGCGGTCTCCCGCAGGCGCATCAGTGACTGGACGAGCCGGTCGACGTCCTCGGGGGTGTTGTAGAGGGCGAGCGAGGCCCGCGCCGCACTCTCCAGTCCGTAGTGCCGCAGCGCGGGCTGCGCGCAGTGGTGACCGGCCCGGATGGCGATTCCGTCCTGGTCGAGCCACTCGGCGATCTCCGCCGGCTCATGTCCCGCGAGGGTGAAGGTCAGGACGGCGACCCTGCCGGGTGCGGAACCCAGGATTTCCATGCCCGGCAGGGCGGCCAGAGCCTGCTGGGCGTAGGCGGCGAGGTCCGTCTCGTATCGGGCAACCGCCTCCCGGTCGAAGGAGGTCAGCCACTTGAGGGCGGACAGAAGGCCGACGACTCCGGCGATGTGGCCGGTGCCGGCTTCGAACCGGTGCGGGACGGGCGCGTAACTGGTGTGGCCGAAGTCCACCGAGTCGATCATGTTCCCGCCGCCCTGCCAGGGCCGCATGCTCCGCAGTACCTCCGGCTTGGCGTACAGGGCGCCGATGCCGGTGGGCGCGAACACCTTGTGCCCGGAGAAGGTGTAGAAGTCGGCGTCCAGGTCCTGGACATCGACCGGGAAGTGCGCGACCGCCTGGGCTCCGTCCACGAGCACCTTGGCCCCGTAGCGGTGGGCCAGCGCGGTCATCTCCCGGACGGGGGGCACGGTGCCCAGGACGTTCGAGGCATGGCTGAGCGCGACGAGCTGGGTGCGGAAGGACAGCAGGTCGGCGTAGGCGTCCAGGTCGATCTGGCCGTCCTGCTGGAGGGGTACGGGGACCACCCGGGCCCGTCGCTCCTTGGCGATGTGCTGCCAGGGAACGATGTTGGAGTGGTGTTCGAGCACCGGGACCAGGATCTCGTCGCCGGGGCCGAGGTTGTCCCGCCCCCAGCTCTGGGCGACGAGGTTGATCGCCTCGGTCGTTCCGCGGACGAAGATCACGCTCTCGGGTGCGGGTGCGCCCAGCAGATCCGCGACCGCCGCGCGGCCTTGTTCGTATCCCTCGGTGGCTTCCCGCGCCATGGTGTGCGCGCCGCGGTGGATGTTGGAGTTGGCGGAGGCGTAGTAGGTGGTCAGTGCCTCGATGACCTGACGTGGCTTCTGGGTGGTGGCGCCGTTGTCGAGCCAGACCAGGGGGTGGCCGTTGACCGTTCGGTGCAGGACGGGTATGTCCTTGCGCGCCATGTCCGGGGAGAAGGCGCCGTGACCGCCGGGCCCTGCGGGAGGCTGCTCCGCGATGGCGGCAGCGGGAGTGGCAGGGGCAGCGGGAGCGGGGGCGGCAGAGGGGACAGGGTCCGCCGCGGGCGGGCTTCCGGGAGCTTCGCGCCCCGCGAGGTCACACGTAGTCATGGTACTTGGACACCTCGACGTTCTGCAGGACGGCGGTGGCGTCCTCCACCAGCACGGCGGCGTTGAAGTAGGCCGTCATCAGATACGAGTTGATGCCCTTCTGGTCCATGCCCATGTTCCGCATGGCCAGGCCCGGTTCCACCTCGTCGGTCACCTTCGACGGGCGCAGCCCCACCACACCCTGCTCGGCCTCGCCCACGCGCATCAGCAGGATCTCGGTGGTGCCCACGCCGGCCCGGCCGGAGAAGCGCACCTTGTCCGAGGGCAGCAGCGGCACACCGCGCCACGTCAGCAGGGGGCTGCCGAACCGGGTGTCCGTCAACGGGGGCACTCCCCGGCGGGTGCACTCCCTGGCGAAGGCGGCGATCGCCCGGGGATGGGCGAGGAAGTACGCCGGTTGCTTCCAGACCCTGGTCAGCAACTCGTCGAGGTCGTCGGGCGTGGGTGCGCCGGTGCGCGCCTGTACGCGCTGGCCGGGGGCGACGTTGTGGAAGAGGCCGAATTCCGGGTGGTTCAGCATCATCGCCTCCTGGCGCTCGCGCAGCGCCTGGACGGTCAGATCGGCCTGGGACCTGGTCTGGTCCATGGGCTCGTTGTAGAGGTCGGCGACGCGACTGTGCACGCGCAGCACGGTCTGGGCCAGGCTCATGTGGTACTCGCGTGGGGTGTCCTCGTACTCGACGTACGTTCCCGGCAGGTCCGGTTCGCCGACGTGGCCCGAGGCGAGGTCCACCGGCACCTCGGATCCCGGCTCCGGCGCGCCGTCGGCGGTGTAGGCGTCCAGCGCGGCTCGCAGTCGCTCGTCGCGGTCGCTGAGCCGGGACAGCTCACCGCGGCCGATACATAACGCCACTCCGCGCGTCAGCGCCTTGACCTGGTGGGGCATGGGGGCGTCGCGGGTCCAGGAGGCGAGGTCGAAGAACTGGCCGTCTCCGATCACCTCCAGGACGGCTTCCTCGCCGTAGCGGCCGGTGACCCGCTTCTCCGCCTTGCCCTGGACGAACACCCACAGCTGCTCGCAGGGTTCGCCTTCCGTGGCCAGGACCTGTCCGGCCTCGAAGGTGACAGCGGTGAACGAGCCGGCCAGTTCGGTGAGCAATTCCGAATCGGCCTCGCGCAGGTAGGGAATCTCCCGCAGATCCTCGACCACGACACGGTGAGTGCCGTTGTCGCTGTAGCTGCTGATCCTGTCGTCGCCCAGCACGAAAGTGCGGCGACGGTTGACGCGGTAGACGCCGGACTCGACGTCCACCCAGGGCAGCGCCCGCAGCAGATAGCGCGGGGTGATCGCGCGCATCTGCGGCCGGGTCTTGGTGGTGGTGGCCAACTGCCGTGCGGCATCGGGACCGAGACTCAGCTGGTGATCGTTCATGGTGACCTCCGGAGAGACGGTGGGAATCAGTGCCCCGTCACCATCACGTCTGCGATCATCCGCCACAATCGATCAGGTGATCGCAGCAGTCTTGAACTCTTCGAACGTTGAACGGACGCATTCACCACTACGTGCACCCGTCCTGCCGTCTTCCCGCGATCACGAGCCGATCACGAGCCGATAAGGAGGGAGCAAGGGGGGAACGCCCGTAAGAGAACGGCGCCGAAGGTGCCTCTGAGCGGGAATGCCGACAGCACACAGTCGGCCTAAAATAATCCATTCGATTAATGTGTAATTCATTTCGTGTGATTTATATGGTGTCGGGTCGGCTCTCGCGTGGGACACCGTCCGAGGGGACGACTCCGACCGGCTGCTCACAGTCATGTCCAGGCACGGGTGAGAGCAAGGTTGCGCGCTGGTCACCTTGAGGCATCGGGGCGAAACGCGTCGTACCTACGGTCAGGAACCACCATTCGATTCCCGTCCGTGGAGGCGTGATGACTGCCCCGACCACCACCACCGCAGCGCGCGAAGGAGGCCGCTGGATCGAGCAGTGGGATCCGGAGGACGATGCCTTCTGGAAGGACACGGGGGAGCGGGTGGCCCGGCGCAATCTGGTCTTCTCCATTCTCTCCGAGCACATCGGTTTCTCCATCTGGACCCTGTGGTCGGTCATGGTCCTGTTCATGGGGCCCGAGTACGGCGTCGACCCCGCCGGGAAGTTCTTCCTGATCGGCATGGCCACCCTGGTCGGCTCGATCGCACGGGTGCCGTACACCTTCGCCGTCGCACGGTTCGGCGGACGCAACTGGACGATTTTCAGCGCGCTGATGCTGCTCCTGCCGACCGGCGCGGCCTTCGCCGTGATGGAGCCGGGGACCTCGTACACCACCTTCATGATCGTCTCCGCGCTCACCGGGGTCGGCGGCGGAAACTTCGCCTCGTCGATGACCAACATCAACTCCTTCTTCCCGCTGCGGCAGAAGGGCTGGGCGCTGGGCCTCAACGCGGGCGGCGGGAACATCGGGGTGCCGGTCGTCCAGCTCGTCGGGCTGCTGGTGATCGGGACCGCCGGGGCCGCGCAGCCGCGGATCGTCCTCGGGGTGTACATCCCGCTGATCGTCGTCGCCGCCGTGTGCGCGGCCCTCTTCATGGACAATCTGGCGCCGGTGAAGAACGACACGGGGGCGGCCAAGGAAGCCGTACGCGACCGGCACACGTGGATCATGTCGGTCCTCTACATAGGGACCTTCGGGTCGTTCATCGGATACAGCTTCGCGTTCGGCCTGGTGCTCCAGACGCAGTTCGGGCGTACGCCGTTGCAGGCCGCGTCGATCACGTTCATCGGGCCGCTGCTCGGTTCGCTCGTACGGCCCGTCGGCGGCAGGCTCGCCGACCGGTACGGCGGCGCCCGCATCACCCTGTGGAACTTCGCCGCGATGGCCGCCGCGACCGCCGTCGTGGTCTTCGCCTCGCTGATCGAGTCGCTGAGCGTCTTCCTCGTCGGGTTCGTCGCGCTGTTCCTGCTGACCGGGCTCGGCAACGGGTCGACGTACAAGATGATCCCCGGCATCTTCCAGGCGAAGGCGCTGGACCAGGGCATGACCGGTGAAGCGGCCGCCGCGTACGGGCGTCGGCTGTCCGGGGCGTCGATGGGCCTGATCGGCGCCGTCGGGGCGCTCGGCGGGCTCGGCATCAATCTCGCCTTCCGGCAGTCCTTCCAGACGGCGGGCACCGGCACCGCGGCGTTCGTCACGTTCCTGCTCTTCTACGCCGTCTGCGCGGGTCTCACCTGGGCGGTATACCTTCGAAAGGTACCGGCCGGACCCGTCCGGGCCACCGGGACGAAGCCCGGGCTCAGCTACGCGGAGGTGTGATCCGCAGGCCGGATCCGCTCACGGGCCGCACACGGGGCCGCTCCACGTGGTGGAGCGGGACCCGGTGAGGCCGGACGCGGCGGAGCGGTACGTAACAACGCCGACATGCGGGCGAACCGAGCCTGTCACGCACCCTTGACAGGGTCGGTCGCTTCAGCACGAGTGAGACGAAACGAGCAGTACGAGCTCGGGTATCACGGGCACGGGTCATACGAGCACGGGCAACACGAGCACGGGTAATACGAGCGGGACGACACGAGTGGGACACGAGGTGAGGAGAGGTATGAACGCCGAGCAGCACGGCCCCCTCGCCGGATTCACGATCGGCGTCACGGCGGCACGGCGGGCCGAGGAGCTCGGCGTGCTGATCCAGCGCCGCGGCGGCTCCGTCGTACACGCCCCCGCGCTGCGGATCGTGCAGCTCGCGGACGACGCGGAGCTGCTCACCGCCACCAAGGAACTGATCGACCAGGTGCCCGACGTGGTCGTGGCGACGACCGCGATCGGCTTCCGGGGCTGGGTGGAGGCCGCCGACGGCTGGGGGCACGGCGAGGACCTGCTCGCCTGTCTGCGCGGCGTCGAGCTGCTCGCGCGCGGGCCCAAGGTGAAGGGCGCCATCCGGGCCGCCGGGCTCACCGAGTCCTGGTCGCCGTCGTCCGAGTCGATGGCCGAGGTGCTGGACCGGCTCCTGGAGGAGGGCGTCGAGGGCCGCCGGGTCGCGCTGCAACTGCACGGCGAGCCACTCCCCGGATTCGTCGAGTCCCTACGGGCCGGGGGCGCCGACGTCGTCGTCGTACCCGTCTACCGCTGGATGCCCCCACAGGACATCGCCCCCGTCGACCGCCTCATCGACGCGACCCTCGCGCGCACCGTGGACGCCGTCACCTTCACCAGCGCGCCCGCCGCCGCCTCGCTGCTCTCCCGCGCCGAACAGCGCGGACAGCTGCCGGAACTGATCGCCGCCCTGCACCACGACGTACTGGCGGCCTGTGTCGGGCCCGTCACCGCGCTGCCCCTCCAGGCGCACGGCATCGACACGGTCCAGCCGGAACGCTTCCGGCTCGGGCCGCTCGTCCAGGTGCTCTGCGCGGAGCTGCCGGGACGCGTCAGGGCGCTGCCGGTCGCGGGCCACCGCGTCGAGATCCGGGGCCACGCCGTGATCGTCGACGGCGATCTGCGGCCGGTGCCGCCCGCCGGGATGGCCCTGCTGCACGCACTGAGCCGCCGGCCCGGCTGGGTGGTGTCCCGGGCGGAACTGCTGCGGGTGCTCCCGGGCGCGGGCCGCGACGAACACGCCGTCGAGACCGCGATGGCCCGGCTGCGGACCGCGCTGGGCGCGCCGAAGCTGATCCACACCGTGGTCAAGCGCGGCTACCGGCTGGCGCTGGACCCGTCCGCCGACACCAAGTACGCGGATACGTGAGGTACGGGGAGCGAGGCTCCCGCACGACGGCCCGCCGGACGCGGCCGCGCCATCATGTGCGCGGCCGCTGATCCATGTCCGGTGCCAGGGGTTACGGGCGCGCCCCGGGGCAGGCACTCTGAAGAGGACGGCACTGCACGGCGCTGCGACACGACACAGCACGGCACGACACGGCACCCACCGGTGAACCCGAGGCGGTGACAGGCGCATGGCGGCGGGCATGGGCTCGATGGGCTCGTACGAGTGGCGGTTCGACTCCGGGCGCGTCTGCCTGGACCTGGTGGCGACCGGAGAGGCGGCCTCACGAGGGTGGGAGCGGCTCGACGGTTCCGTACCGCTCGGCCGGTGGCTGATCGCCGCCGGCCTGCTGCCGGAAGGCACGAGGCTCGCGCAGGCGGACGCCCGCTGGGTACGGTCCTTCGCCGAACTGCGCGCCGCGATCGAGCGGTTGGTGCGCGCCGAGATCGAGGGACGCGAGGCGTCCGCGGCCCTGGAGCGGGTCAACGCGCTGGCCGCCGGGCCCCCGTTGGGGATCAGGGCCGTACGGGGCGCGGACGGCACGCTCGTACGGGCGTTGAGCGCCGAGCCGGCGTGCGAGGCGCTGCTGGCCGCCGTGGCCAGGGACGCCCTGGAACTGCTCACCGACCCGGCCGCGCGGGCCCGGCTCCGGCAGTGCGAGGGGGACAACTGCCGGCGTGTGTATGTGGACACCTCGCGGGGCCGGCGCCGCCGTTGGTGCTCCAGTGAGGTGTGCGGCAACCGCGAGCGGGTAGCAAGACACCGTCGCAGGGCGGCGCTGACCCAGGCCTGAACAGACCCGAACCCCGGGCCTGTTGTGGCCCGGAGACCCAGGCCTGAACAGGCCGGAGATCCAGGCCTGAACAGACCGGAGATCCAGGCCTGAACAGACCGGAACCGGACCAACCCAAACCCGGGCCGGCCCGCCTCGAAACCGAACGCGGGCGCGATCCGGGCCTGAAGCCTGGTCAACTCGGCCGGATTCGGGGTTCAACCCGGGCGTGTTGCCGTACGAGGAGCACATGAGGGGCGCGCGGAAGCCCTCGCCGCCCTCGTTATCGCAAGGTTCTTGCGCGATTTTCGGCCAAGTGCACACAGGTTCTCTGCGGCTTCTGGACAAGACCTCCATGGGCTCTACATGGAATCTGCATAGGGTCCGGACCGGGGCGGAACCGCCCATGCCGCCCCCTGACGCCCGTAAAAGATCTTGAAAGTTTTTCCCGGCTCATTGAGCGTCCCCGGGTGTGTACCCGTAGTCATGAGGGAGAAGCAGCCATGAAGGTCTCGACCGGGAGGTTTAGGTGCGCAAGGATGCGGCCGTGGCCGATGACCGCCCTCACCGGGCCCGACACCGGAGCGCGACACCGCGCACCAACTCTCCCGCGCCTGACGAGGAGTTGATGCGAGCTCTTTACCGGGAACATGCCGGACCGCTGCTCGCCTACGTCATGCGTCTCGTCGCGGGCGACCGCCAACGAGCCGAGGACGTCGTGCAGGAGACGCTCATCCGTGCCTGGAAGAACGCTGGTCAGCTCAACAATGCGACCGGCTCTGTCCGACCCTGGCTGGTGACGGTCGCCCGGCGCATCGTCATCGACGGTCACCGCAGCCGGCAGGCCCGGCCGCAGGAAGTCGATCCGTCACCGCTGGAGGTCATGCCCGCGGAGGACGAGATCGACAAGGCGTTGTGGCTGATGACGCTCTCTGATGCACTCGAGGATTTGACCCCTGCTCACAGGGAAGTCCTCGTAGAGACGTATTTCAAGGGACGTACGGTCAACGAGGCGGCCGAGACGCTCGGCATACCCAGCGGGACCGTCCGCTCACGCGTGTTCTACGCACTGCGTTCCATGAAGCTCGCGCTGGAGGAGAGGGGGGTCTCTGCATGACCACGCACGAGCAGTACGGACGGGGCGACGAAGGCACGGTGCACGAAGCCGTCGGCGCGTATGTACTCGGCATTCTCGACGAATCGGACGCCATCGCCTTCGAGGCTCATCTGGCCGGCTGCCGGGTGTGCGCGGTCCACATGGAGGAGTTCGCGGGGATGGAGCCGATGCTGGCTCTTCTCGCGGACAACCCGGACCCGTTCGCGTCCCTCGCGCCACCGGGCCCACCGGGCCGGATGTCTCCACCGGGCCAGATGTCCCCACCAGTCACACCCCTGTCCCAGTTGCCGACGCCCTCCGTCTCCGTACAGCCCACTCCCAGCCTCCTCGACAGCCTCGTCGACGAGGTCGCCGTCAAGCGCGCCCAGCGCAAGCGTCGGGGCATGTATCTGATCGCCGCCGCCGCGGCGCTGATCATCGGCGGGCCCCTGGGGGTCGCCACCCTGTCGGGCGGCGAGAAGGCGACCGGCGTGGAGGCGCGTCCCACCACCCTGGGCGAAGACTTCAAGCTCATGACGGACAAGGTCAGCGGTACGGACGCCACCACCGGGGTCAGCGCGACCGTCGCCATGGATCCGAAGGCCTGGGGGACGGAGGCCGCCCTGGAGCTGAAGAACGTCAAGGGCCCGCTCAAGTGCAGCCTGATCGCTTTCTCCAAGACCGGTGATGAGGAGGTCATCGCCTCCTGGTCGGTGCCCGAATGGGGATACGGCCTCCCGGACAGCCCCAACCCGGCCGGAAAGAGCCCCCTCTACATCCAGGGCGGTACGGCCATGGACCAGGACGACATCGATCACTTCGAGGTCCGTACGTTCGACGGCAAGCGACTGGTCGAGATCGACGCCTGACATACCCGCCCCCTTCGCGTACGGTTGACGGCTGCCCGACGCACGTCATGAAGGGGGCCTCGGTGGCCGCGCAGGATGCCGCTGTTGAATCCGCTGGACCCGTCGTCGATCCCGTACGCGACACGGGGCACGACTCCGTACGCGCCCGTGAGATCGGCGTCGAACAGCGCCATCTGGACCAGGTGTACCGCCGCCTCGAGGAGAAGATCCACGAGGCGGAGTTTCTGATGAACGATGCCGCCAAACGGGGGCAGGTAGGCACACCGGGAGCCCTCGCCGAACGTGACGCCCAGGTCTTCCGGGCCGGTATCCATCTCAACCGGCTGAACAACGAGTTCGAGGACTTCCTCTTCGGCCGGATCGACCTGCTGCCGGGCAAGGACGGGAAGAAGGGCCCGGACGGCGCCTTCACCTCGGTCGAACCGGCCGACGACGCCATCCGCCCCGACCGGACGGCCGAGATCGCCGAGACGCTGCACATCGGCCGGATCGGCGTTCTTGACTCCGACTACTCACCGCTGGTCATCGACTGGCGCGCGCCCGCCGCCGCGCCGTTCTACCGCTCCACACCGGTCGATCCCGGCCGGGTCGTACGGCGCCGGGTCATCCGCTCCAAGGGCCGCCAGGTCCTCGGGGTCGAGGACGACCTGATGCGCCCGGAGGTGACCGCCTCGCTCGACGGCGAGGCGCTGCCGGTCATCGGTGACGGCGCGCTGATGGCCGCGCTCGGCCAGGCGCGCAGCCACACCATGCGGGACATCGTCTCGTCCATCCAGGCGGAGCAGGACCTGGTGATCCGGGCGCCCGCCGCGTCCGTCACCGAGGTGGCGGGCGGTCCGGGGACCGGCAAGACGGCCGTCGCGCTGCACCGTGCCGCGTATCTGCTCTACCAGGACCGGCGGCGGTACGCGGGCGGCATCCTGGTCGTCTCGCCGACGCCGCTGCTCGTCGCGTACACGGAGGGCGTGCTGCCCTCGCTGGGCGAGGAGGGGCAGGTGGCGATCCGGGCGGTCGGGTCGCTGGTGGACGGCGCGGAGGCCACGGCGTACGACGAACCGGCCGTGGCCCGCGTCAAGGGCTCGGCGCGGATGCTGAAGGTGCTGCGCAAGGCGGCCAGGGGCGCGCTCGAAGGCGCTCTGACCGGGCCGGGGTCCTCCGAGGCGCGCGGCGGCGGACGGGCCAGGACCCGGGGCGGGCAGCAGACCGGCCGGCCGGCCTTCGGCGACGAGCGGACCGGCCAGCTGGCCTTCGGCGACTTCGGTGGCGACGGGAGCGAGACCCTCGACGGCTCCGACGGCTCCGACGGCTCCGGCGCCTCCGACGGCGATACGCCTGCCCGGACCGTACGGACCGACCTGCTCCGGGTCGTGGCCTTCGGCCGCAGGCTGGAGCTGGAGGCCGGCGAGCTGAACCGCATCCGGCAGTCCGTGCTCGGCGGCACCGCCCCCGTCAACCTGCTCCGACCACGGGCCCGAAGACTCCTGCTGGACGCCCTCTGGGCGAAGTCCGGAGCCGCCGCGCGCGCCGACGAGTACACGTCGAAGGGCGATGCCGAACTGGCCGCCGAACTGCGCGGCGGCTTCGACGACGACATCACCTCCGAGGACTCCTTCCTGGAGTTCCTGGACGCCTGGTGGCCCGAGCTGACCCCGCGTGGGGTGCTCGCCGCGATGGCCGACGAGCGGCGGCTGGTCCGCTGGTCGCGCCGCATCCTCAACCAGGGCGAGACCCGGCGCCTCGCCCGCTCGCTCAAGCGGCTGGGCGCCGACGGCGACGGCCCGCTGTCCGTGCACGACGTGGCGCTCCTGGACGAGTTGGAGACGCTCCTCGGCTCGCCGCCGCGCCCCAGGAAGCGCCGCGACCTCGACCCGCTGGACCAGCTGACCGGGCTGGAGGAACTGATGCCGCAGCGCGAGGAGTCGCAGCGCGAGCGGGCCGAGCGGCTGGCGGCGGAGCGTACGGAGTACGCGCACGTCATCGTCGACGAGGCACAGGACCTGACACCCATGCAGTGGCGGATGGTCGGCCGCCGTGGCCGGCACGCCACCTGGACGGTCGTCGGCGACGCGGCGCAGTCGTCCTGGTCCGACCCGGACGAGGCCGCCGAGGCCCGCGACGAGGCGCTCGGCAGCCGCCCGCGCCGCCGCTTCACCCTGACGGTGAACTACCGGAACCCGGCCGAGATCGCCGAGTTGGCGGCCAAGGTCCTCACTCTCGCCATGCCCGGGATGGAGTCGCCGAGGGCGGTGCGCTCCACGGGCGTACGGCCGCGCTTCCGCGTCGTACAGGACGGGGACCAGGCCGCGACCGTACGGGCGGAGGCGCGGCGGCTGCTGGACCAGGTGGACGGCACGGTCGGGGTCGTCGTGGCGATGAACCGGCGCGAGCAGGCGGCGCGCTGGCTGGCCGGGCTCGGCGACCGGGTGGTGGCGCTGGGCAGCCTGGAGGCCAAGGGCCTGGAGTACGACGCGACGGTCGTGGTGTCCCCGGCGGACATCGCGGACGAGTCCCCGGCGGGTCTGAGGGTGCTGTACGTGGCGCTCACCCGGGCGACCCAGCAGCTCACGGTGGTCTCGGCGGCCCGCGACGAGCCGGACGCGCAGGGAGTACCGGACCTGCTCCGGGATTGATTCCCGGTCAACTCGCGCTGGAGGAATCACTTCCCGGGGTGGTTTGTTAGCCTGGGTGTGGCACCGGCCCGATCCAAGCCCCCGGGCCCAACCTTCGTCGCTACGAGCGACCACTTGCCGCGAGGCGAGCATGGCGGGTCGGTGCCACCTCTTCACCTCTCATGTCAGCAGGCCTTCACCCGTAGTTGGTGAAGGCCTGCTTCTGTTGTGCCGTGCGGGCCGTGCGGGCCGTGCGGGCCGTGTGCGCCGTGGATTCCGTCATTCCGTTGCGAACGCCACGACCAGGCATGCTCCGGACCCTCTCGTATGATGGAAAACACTTTCCTGGGGCCCAGGGCTTTACCTGCTACCCACGGGTAGGTGCGACCATCGGTAAGCACCGCAAGGACCTCGGTCGGCGGAGCGGCAATAAGGCTAGGGAAAGAAGAGGAACACGGTCATGTCAACGGCGCCCAGCGTCTCGTACTCGATGACGGTCAGGCTGGAGGTTCCCGCGAGTGGTACCGCGGTTTCCCAGCTGACCACTGCTGTGGAGTCCTCCGGCGGCTCTGTTACCGGCCTGGACGTGACCGCCTCCGGCCACGAGAAGCTGCGGATCGATGTCACCATCGCCGCGTCTTCCACCGGCCACGCGGACGAGATCGTCGAGGAACTGCGGAAGATCGAGGGGGTCACCCTCGGCAAGGTCTCCGACCGTACGTTCCTGATGCACCTCGGCGGCAAGATCGAGATGCAGTCCAAGCATCCCATCCGCAACCGTGACGATCTCTCGATGATCTACACGCCGGGTGTGGCCCGGGTCTGCATGGCGATCGCGGAGAACCCCGAGGACGCCCGCCGGCTCACCATCAAGCGCAACTCCGTGGCGGTCGTCACGGACGGCTCCGCCGTCCTGGGCCTGGGCAACATCGGCCCCAAGGCCGCGCTGCCCGTGATGGAGGGCAAGGCGGCCCTCTTCAAGCGTTTCGCCGGCATCGACGCCTGGCCGCTCTGCCTGGACACCCAGGACACCGACGCCATCGTCGAGATCGTCAAGGCGATCGCCCCCGGCTTCGCGGGCATCAACCTGGAGGACATCTCCGCGCCCCGCTGCTTCGAGATCGAGGCACGGCTGCGCGAGGCGCTGGACATCCCGGTCTTCCACGACGACCAGCACGGCACCGCGATCGTGGTGGTGGCGGCGCTGACCAACGCGCTGCGTGTGGTCGGCAAGGCCTTCGGGGACGTACGGGTCGTCATGTCCGGTGCGGGCGCGGCCGGTACGGCCATCCTCAAGCTGCTCATCGCCGCGGGCGTCAAGCACGCGGTGGTCGCCGACATCCACGGTGTGGTGCACGCGGGCCGCGCGGACCTGGTCGACGCCGCCCCCGAGTCGCCGCTGCGCTGGATCGCCGACAACACGAACCCCGAGGGCGTCACCGGCACCCTGAAGGAGGCCGTGGTCGACGCGGACGTCTTCATCGGTGTGTCGGCCCCGAACGTGCTGGACGGCGGCGACGTCGCGGCCATGGCGGACAACGCGATCGTCTTCGCGCTCGCGAACCCCGACCCGGAGGTCGACCCGGGGATCGCGCGCGAGACGGCCGCGGTCGTGGCCACCGGCCGCTCCGACTTCCCCAACCAGATCAACAACGTGCTGGTCTTCCCCGGTGTCTTCCGAGGCCTGCTGGACGCCCAGTCCCGTACGGTCAACACCGAAATGATGCTGGCCGCGGCGGAAGCCCTCGCGGACGTCGTCACGGAGGACGAGCTCAACCCGAACTACATCGTGCCCTCGGTCTTCAACGACAAGGTCGCGGGCGCGGTGGCGGGTGCGGTGCGCGACGCCGCCAAGGCGGCCGGTGTGACGGAGTCGGCACCGAGCACCCACGCGTAACCCACGGGGCACGGGGTAGCCGACCGTTCACGGCGGCACACCGCGGTCCGGCGGGGACACTCACCCTGTGGTGAGTCCCACGCCGGGTACCCCGTGGTGTGCCGTACGTCCGCCCGACGCCCGGCGCGTCGCGATTCGCCGGGCCCCACGGGCCCCTCTAGGGTGGCGGTCCATGAGCCCCGCCGCTCCAGGGAGGTTTTCAGGGCCTCCGGGGGTTCACGGCTCCAAGGCCAAGGCTCCAAGGAGTCCCCACAGAGTCGACGGAACGTCACGACGACGAGGCAGTGGCGCTTTCGTGTGACTCCGGAGGGTGCCGGATTGGCTTTCCCGCCGCTGGTGGGGGCAGGATGCGTATTCGGGCGCGAGGGTCTGTCAGCAGACCCGGGTCCGGGGACTGTCCGAGGGCCCTGGCAGCATCGGCTTCGATCTCACGCCTTACAGGCAAGAAGAACACGGGAGTAACAACATGAACCGCAGTGAGCTGGTGGCCGCCCTGGCCGACCGTGCCGAGGTGACCCGCAAGGACGCCGACGCCGTGCTGGCCGCTCTCGCCGAGACGGTCGGCGAAGTCGTCGCCAAGGGCGACGAGAAGGTCACCATCCCCGGCTTCCTGACCTTCGAGCGCACCCACCGTGCCGCTCGCACCGCTCGTAACCCGCAGACCGGCGACCCGATCCAGATCCCGGCCGGCTACAGCGTGAAGGTCTCCGCGGGCTCCAAGCTCAAGGAAGCCGCCAAGGGCAAGTAAGACCTCTCCCGAGCCCAGACCGGGCCCGGGAAAAACGCACAGGGGCGGCCGTCCGAACCGGACGGCCGCCCCTGCTGTGTGTCCGGACGCGGGTCACACGTGGCCGGAACGCGGCCGGTGGGGCACGGGTCACACGTGCCGGAACGCGGGCGGTGGGGCACGGGGCCGGACAACACACACTCAGAAGGGGCCGGGCGGGGCGTGTGTGCCCCTGTACCCGTCACGGAGACACCTGTGGCCCCGCTCCTCGGAGCGGGGCCACAGGCGGTGATGTACGGGAAGCGGCCGGTCCGGGCGGCTTCTTGGTGACCGGCCTCCTCCCGGTGGCCGGCCGGCGGGCGGTCAGAGAAGCGCGCCGCCCGGGAGTTCGACCTTCGCGCCCAGCTCGACGAGCTTGTCCATGAAGTTCTCGTAACCGCGGTTGATCAGTTCGATGCCGTGGACCCGGGACGTGCCCTGGGCCGCCAGCGCCGCGATCAGGTACGAGAAGCCGCCGCGCAGGTCGGGGATGACCAGATCCGCGCCCTGGAGCCGGGTCGGGCCCGACACGACCGCCGAGTGCAGGAAGTTGCGCTGCCCGAAGCGGCAGTCGGAGCCGCCCAGGCACTCCCGGTAGAGCTGGATGTGCGCACCCATCTGGTTGAGCGCGGAGGTGAAGCCGAGCCGTGACTCGTACACCGTCTCGTGGACGATGGACAGCCCCGAGGCCTGCGTCAGGGCCACCACCAGCGGCTGCTGCCAGTCGGTCTGGAAGCCGGGGTGTACGTCCGTCTCCAGCGCGATGGCGTTGAGCGAGCCGCCCGGGTGCCAGAAGCGGATGCCCTTGTCGTCGATCTCGAAGGCACCGCCGACCCTGCGGAAGGTGTTGAGGAACGTCATCATCGACCGCTGCTGCGCGCCGTGCACGTAGATGTTGCCCTCGGTGGCCAGCGCCGCGGACGCCCAGGAGGCGGCCTCCAGGCGGTCCGGCAGCGCCCGGTGCGTATAGCCGTCGAGCCGGTCGACACCGGTGATCCGGATCGTCCGGTCGGTGTCCACCGAGATGATCGCGCCCATCTTCTGCAGTACGCAGATGAGGTCCTCGATCTCCGGCTCCACCGCCGCGTTCGACAGTTCGGTGACGCCCTCGGCCAGGACGGCCGTCAGCAGCACCTGCTCCGTCGAGCCGACCGACGGGTACGGCAGCCGGATCTTGGTGCCGCGCAGCCGCTGCGGGGCCTCCAGGTACTGGCCGTCCGCCCGCTTCTCGATTGTCGCGCCGAACTGGCGCAGCACGTCGAAGTGGAAGTCGATCGGCCGGCCGCCGATGTCACAGCCGCCGAGTCCCGGGATGAAGGCATGGCCGAGCCGGTGGAGCAGCGGTCCGCAGAAGAGGATCGGGATGCGCGACGAGCCCGCGTGGGCGTCGATGTCGGCGACGTTGGCGCTCTCGACGTGTGTCGGGTCGAGGATCAGCTCGCCCGGTTCGTCGCCGGGGCGTACGGTCACGCCGTGCAGCTGGAGCAGTCCCCGTACGACACGTACGTCGCGGATGTCGGGCACATTGCGCAGCCGGCTCGGGCCGCTGCCCAGGAGCGCTGCGACCATGGCCTTGGGCACCAGGTTCTTCGCACCGCGAACGCGGATCTCGCCCTCCAGCGGGGTTCCGCCGTGGACAAGCATTACATCGTCTGTGCCGGTCATGAATCTCGCGTTCCGGAGTGGGCGGGCAGGTGGCCAAGGAAAAGGGTACGGGGCCGGACCCTCTGTCCCGTAAGGCCTGGGGAGCGTCGGACGGGTAATAAATCCGGCGTGACACGTACGGTGCCGCATCCCTTGCGGAGTGTCACCGTTCTCTTTTTCCCGAAGCCGTGCGCTCCCGCTGCCGCGGTGCGCCCTGAGCTGGGTTCACGCATACTCTGCCGCGCGCGCCCCGCGGAAGGCGAATATGCGGGATCATGTCTCGCATGACCGAGGTGTCCTCGCTCACAGGGCGGTTGCTCGTCGCCACACCCGCCCTCGGTGACCCGAATTTCGACCGCGCTGTGGTCCTCCTGCTCGATCACGACGAGGAGGGCTCCCTCGGCGTGGTCCTCAACAGACCGACTCCGGTGGGGGTGGGGGACATCCTGGAGTCCTGGGGAGAGCTGGCGGGCGAACCCGGTGTGGTCTTCCAGGGCGGCCCGGTCTCGCTGGACTCGGCGCTCGGCCTCGCCGTGATCCCGGGCGAGGAGGGGCCGCTGGGGTGGCGCAGGGTGCACGGCGCGATCGGTCTCGTCGATCTGGAGACCCCGCCGGAACTGCTCGCGCGGGCGCTCGGCT
This sequence comes from Streptomyces sp. NPDC088400, assembly GCF_044753355.1. Lineage (NCBI taxonomy): Bacteria > Bacillati > Actinomycetota > Actinomycetes > Kitasatosporales > Streptomycetaceae > Streptomyces > Streptomyces sp. NPDC088400. Next base: position 73,835 of record NZ_JBIVMZ010000009.1, read on the forward strand.
CGCTGCGCATCTTCGCCGGATACGCGGGCTGGGGTCCGGGGCAGCTGGACTCCGAACTGAGCGAAGGCGCGTGGTACGTGGTGGATTCGGAGCCGGGTGACGTGTCGTCGCCGCGGCCGGAGGGGCTGTGGCGGGCGGTGCTGCGGCGGCAGCGGAGCCAACTGGCCATGGTCGCGACGTACGCGGACGATCCGTCGCTCAATTGACGGACCGGCGGACGGACCGACCGGGCGGGGCGCGGTGTCCGTACGGCGTGTCGGAGCGATGCGTGAGCGTCCGGCTCCGGAGTGCAGGGACCCAGCGCCTCCAGGACGCTCCCGGCGTGGGTACCCTTGGCTGCTATGAGCACTCTTGAGCCCGAGCGCGGGGCAGGTACGAGCACCCTCGTGGAGCCGACGCCAGAGGTGTCGCACGGCGACCACGAGCGCTTCGCCCACTACGTCCAGAAGGACAAGATCATGGCGAGTGCCCTCGACGGCACTCCCGTGGTCGCACTGTGCGGGAAGGTCTGGGTACCGGGGCGCGACCCCAAGAAGTATCCGGTCTGTCCGATGTGCAAAGAGATCTACGAGTCCATGGGCCCCGGCGGGGACAAGGACAAGGACAAGGGCGGCAAGGACAAGGGCAAGAAGTAGCGGCCCGTCCTCCGTTGGAACGGCCCCCGGGGCGCGCGTGAGCGTGCCTCCCGGGGGCCGTCCGCGTTTTCCGTGGCGCCGGGGGTGGGTGCGTCGTTTTCCGGGCGCCGGCCGGGCGCGTCCGACAGCCCCGTCCGAAGTCGTCTTGTCTGAAGTCGTCCTGTCTGAAGTCGTCCTGTTCCGAAGTCCTGTCCGCGGGCCGGCTCATCGACGTGCGGGCATCCACGTGCGGGCGCATCTCGCGGTCACAGATTGGTTGAGACCACTTGTCGGCGTGTCCAGCCGCGCTTAATCTCCAGCGAGTTGTGCAGCACGAAACGTTCGTTGCGCATGATGCAACGCCGATGCACGTCATGATGCAGCGCCGATACCCGTAGGGATCCCGGATGAAGCTTTCTGCCCGCCTTGCCGCCCCGGCCGCGGCACTGGTGCTCGCCGGCCTCACCGCCACCGCCTGCGCCCCGCAGACCTCCGACAACAGCGCGACGAAGGACGAGAAGAGCGGCACGCTGCGCGTCTGGCTCTTCCAGGAGGTCGGCAACAAGCCCAAGGAGAAGGTCGTCGACGCCGCTGTCGCCGCCTTCCGCGAGCGGCACGAGGGGGCGAAGGTCGAGGTCGAGTACATCCCGGTCGAGACCCGCGCCCAGCGCGTCAAGGCAGCCTTCAACGACCCGAAGAGCGCCCCGGACCTCATCGAGTACGGCAACACCGACACCGCCGGGTACGTCAAGGACGGTGGACTCGCCGATGTCACCGAGGAGTTCAAGGCCTGGGACGAGGCCAAGGACACCGACCCGACGGCCGAGCAGTCCGCCACGGTGGACGGGAAGATCTACGGAGCGCCGTTCTTCGTCGGCGTCCGCGCCCTGTACTACCGCACCGACGTCTTCGAGGAGTTGGGGCTCTCCGCCCCCAGGAGCCAGGCGGAGCTGATCTCCACCGCCAAGAAGGTCCACAAGGCGAAGCCCGGTCTGTACGGGCTCGCGGTCGGCGGCGCGTACACCTACGGGGCCATGCCGTTCGTCTGGGCGAACGGGGGCGAACTCGCCGAGAAGAGCGGCGGCTCGTTCAGGGCCACCGTCAACAGTCCGGCGGCCCGCAAGGGCATCGAGGCGTACACCTCCCTCTTCGGCGACGACAACTGTCCGGCCGCCAAGTGCGCCTCGATGGGCGGCAACGCGACGGTGACGGCGTTCGCTTCCGGGAAGGCCGCGATGGCGATAGGCGGCGACTTCAGCCATGCGGCCGTCGAGGCGGGCGCGGCGAAGGGCAAGTACGCGGTCGTACCGCTGCCGGGCGTGAAGGAGGGATCGGTCGCGCCGGCGTTCGCGGGCGGGAACAACATCGGTGTGCTCAAGAGCAGTTCGCACCGCACGCTCGCCGTGGACCTGATGAAGTCGATCGCCGGAAAGGACACGCAGGCCAAGCTGTTCGACGCGATGGGCTTCCTGCCGACGTACACGGATGTGCTGGCGGACTCGGCGAAGAAGCAGCCGTTCGTGGAGCCCTTCGTGGAGACGCTGGGGGCGGGCGCCAAGTTCGTTCCGGCGTCGCCGGGCTGGGCGCAGATCGACTCCTCGCTGGTCCTCCCGACGATGTTCCAGGAGATCGTCAGCGGCCGTAAGGACGTCGCCGCGGCGTCGGACGACGCGGCGAAGAAGATGGACGCGGCGTTCACGTCCGCGGGCTGAGCGCGATGACGAACGACACCGGCGACCGCCGGAGCGGCCACCTCACGGCTGATGGCGCCGCGTCCGATGGCGCCGAGGCCGGGGGCCTTACGGACGGCGGTGCTACGGCCGGAGCGGACCGTACGGCCGCGCAGGGCGGCTCCGTTCAGGGAAGCCCCGTTGTCCCCTCCGCGCGGTCTGCCGGGGGCGCGGCGCTCGCCGTCGCGGCCGGGCCCGCCGCGCCGTCCGCTGCGCCGTCCGGCGCCCGTAAGGGGCCGGGGCGGGCTCCCCGGCGGGCCGGGCAGGCGGGCTGGACGCCCTGGTTCTACCTCGCGCCCGCCCTGGTCGTCCTCGGCGGGCTGCTCATCTACCCGATCTACCAACTCGGCCTGATCTCCTTCCTGGAGTACACCCAGGCCCAGGTCAGCGGCGGGCAGCCGACCTCCTTCCAGGGCTTCGGCAACTACGCCACGCTCTTCGGCGACGGCCAGTTCTGGCAGGTGCTGCTCGCGACCGTGCTGTTCGCCGCCGGGTGCGTCGTCGCCACCCTCGTGGTGGGCTGCGCGCTCGCCGTACTGCTGACGCGCGTACGGGCCGTGCCGCGCCTCGCGCTGATGCTCGCCGCCCTCGGTGCGTGGGCCACCCCCGCGATCACCGGCTCCACGGTCTGGGTCTTCCTCTTCGACCCGGACTACGGCCCGGTCAACCGGCTGCTGGGGCTGGGCGACTTCTCCTGGACGTACGGCCGCTACAGCGCCTTCGCGCTGGTGCTCTTCGAGGTGGTGTGGTGTTCGTTCCCGTTCGTGATGGTGACCGTGTACGCGGGCATCAGGGCGATCCCCGGTGAGGTGCTGGAGGCGGCCTCGCTCGACGGCGCCTCGCAGTGGCGGATCTGGCGGTCCGTCACCGCGCCGATGCTGCGGCCGATCCTGGTGGTCGTCACCATCCAGTCGATCATCTGGGACTTCAAGGTCTTCACCCAGATCTATGTGATGACGAACGGCGGAGGAATCGCCGGACAGAATCTCGTACTCAATGTCTACGCCTATCAGAAGGCCTTCGCTTCCTCCCAGTACAGCCTGGGTTCGGCGATCGGCGTGGTCATGCTGCTGATTCTGCTGGCGGTCACGCTCGTCTATCTGCGACTGCTGCGGCGCAGGGGAGAAGAACTGTGAACCTGCTCGGTATACGCCGCCCCTGGCGGCTGGCGGCCGAGGCATCGGCCCTCGTCATCGCCGTGATCGTGGCCTTTCCGCTGTACTGGATGGTCCTCTCCGCGTTCAAACCGCAGGGCGAGATCCAGTCCACCGAGGCCCGCCCCTGGACGCTCTCCCCATCGCTCGACTCCTTCCGTCGCGTCTTCGAACAGGAGGAATTCGGGCGGTACTTCCTCAACAGCCTGGCCGTCGCCGGTACGGTCGTGATCGCGTCCGCGCTCATCGCCTTTCTCGCGGCGACGGCGGTGACCCGTTTCCGCTTCCGATTCCGGACGACCCTGCTCATCATGTTCCTGGTCGCGCAGATGGTGCCGATCGAGGCGCTGACGATTCCGCTGTTCTTCCTGATGCGTGATGCCGGCCTGCTCAATACGCTCGGTTCGCTGGTCCTGCCGCACCTCGCCTTCTCGCTGCCGTTCGCCGTCTGGATGCTGCGGGGATTCGTCAAGGCGGTCCCCGAGGCGCTGGAGGAGGCCGCCTACATCGACGGCGCGAGCCGTACCCGGTTCCTGTGGCAGATCCTTTTCCCGCTGGTCTTCCCGGGGCTGGTCGCGACGAGTGTCTTCTCCTTCATCTCGACCTGGAACGACTTCCTCTTCGCCAAGTCCTTCATCATCAGCGACACTTCCCAGTCGACCCTTCCCATGGCGCTGCTGGTCTTCTTCAAACCGGACGAGAACGACTGGGGCGGGATCATGGCCGGGTCCACCGTCATGACCGTTCCGGTGCTGGTCTTCTTCGTACTCGTACAGCGACGCCTGGTCTCCGGACTCGGCGGCGCGGTCAAGGATTAACGGTCAGGGTTTAACGGTCAGGGATTAACGGTCGAGGGTCAGTGGTCGAGGATCAGTGATCAAGGATTAAAGGTTCAAGGACCGAAAGGACGGACGAGATGGATCTGATCCCCGATCCCCTGCGAGCCTGGCCGGTGCTCCGCGCGGGGGGCACGTACCCGCTCGACGAGGAGACGGTCGTCGAGGCGGGCCCCGGCACGGAGGGGGTGGCCCGGTGGCTCCGTACGACCGTCGGGGCCGCGACCGGGCTGCCGCTCCCGGAGGGCGCCGGGGGCGACAACCGGATCGTTCTCGCCGTCAGCCCCGGCATCGGCCGGGAGTTGGGCCCCGAGGGCTACCGGATCACCGCCGACGCGGACGCCGTCCGGGTCGAAGGCGGCAGCGCGGCCGGGGTCTTCTGGGCGGCGCAGACCTTCCGCCAGCTGCTCGGCCCCGACGCGTACCGAAGGTCACCGGTCGATCCCGGGCGGGAGTGGTCCGTGCCGATGACCGTCATCGAGGACGCGCCCCGCTTCGCCTGGCGGGGCATGATGCTCGACGTGGCACGGCACTTCATGCCCAAGGACGGTGTCCTGCGCTATCTGGACCTCCTCGCCGCCCACAAGCTGAATGTCTTCCACTTCCATCTCACCGACGACCAGGGCTGGCGCGTCGAGATCAAACGCCACCCGAGGCTGACGGAAGTCGGCGCCTGGCGCCCGCGCACCAAATGGGGCCACCGCGCCTCCGAGCTGTGGGAGGAGAAGCCGCACGGCGGTTACTACACCCAGGACGACATCCGGGAGATCGTCGCGTACGCCGCCGAGCGGCATATCACCGTCGTCCCCGAAATCGATATCCCGGGCCACTCGCAGGCGGCCGTCGCCGCGTATCCGGAACTCGGCAACACCGATGTCATCGACACGACCTCCCTCACCGTCTGGGACACCTGGGGCATTACCGCAAACGTACTCGCCCCCACTGACAACACCCTCCGGTTCTACGAGGACGTCTTCGAAGAACTCCTCGGACTCTTCCCCTCCACTTTCATCCACATCGGCGGGGACGAGTGCCTCAAGGACCAGTGGAAGGAGTCCCCGGCCGCCCAGGCCCGTATCGCGGAACTGGGTCTGAGCGGGGAGGACGAACTCCAGTCCTGGTTCATCCGGCACTTCGACCGCTGGCTCACCGAACGCGGACGACGCCTCATCGGCTGGGACGAGATCCTGGAGGGCGGCCTGGCGCCGGGCGCGGCCGTGTCGTCCTGGCGCGGGTACGCGGGCGGGATCGCCGCCGCCAAGGCCGGTCACGACGTCGTCATGTGCCCCGAGCAGCAGGTGTATCTGGACCACCGGCAGGCGCCGGGCGAGGACGAGCCGATGCCGATCGGATACGTACGCACGCTGGAGGACGTGTACCGCTTCGAGCCCGTACCACCGCAGTTGACCGAGGAGGAGGCGGCGCGCGTCCTCGGGACCCAGGCCAATGTGTGGACCGAGGTGATGCAGGACCGTTCCCGCGTCGACTACCAGGTCTTCCCGCGCCTGGCCGCCTTCGCCGAGGTCGCCTGGTCGCCCCTCCCTGCCCCCGCGGAGCGCGATTTCGCCGATTTCGAACAGCGGATGGCCGAGCACTACCGGCGCCTGGACGCCCTCGGCGTCGAATACCGGCCCCCTGGTGGCCCGTTGCCGTGGCAGCGCCGCCCCGCGCCCGACGGAAACAGCGCCCGTCTGGGACGCCCGATCGAGGGGGCGCCCCCGAACGTGTGAGCCCGGTCGCAGGTGTGTGCCCCATGTCCGTGCCCCATCCGTGCTGCTGGGACCGTGAGTTCAGGTGATCCTGGTAATCCGTAAGGATATGTCGCATAAGGAGCGCCGAAGCGTGGCATTCCGTATGTGACGGCGAAGAGGTGCGAAAGCGGACCTACCCCCAGCTCGGGGACGGATCCGTCCTTCGTGGACCCTCGCGCCGGACGGCTCGGAAGATGTGCCAGAGTTGCCTCGTCCGGGCTGTGAGCACGTACGGTACGGCAACACAGGCGGGACACCGGGACACCGGAAAGGGGCAGCTGGGTTGACCACGCACGCACCGCAGACGGCGCAGTCCGTGACGCTGCCGGCCTCGCTCGACGAGGCCGTGGCGGCGCTCACCGCGATGCCTGCCGCCGTGCCCGTCGCGGGTGGCACCGATCTGATGGCGGCCGTCAACAAGGGCCTGCTGCGGCCCGCGGGCCTCGTCGGCCTCGGCCGGATCAGCGAACTGCGCGGCTGGCATTACCAGGACGGTCACGCCGTGCTCGGCGCCGGTCTCACCCACGCGCGCATGGGCAGGCCCGACTTCGCGGCCCTCATCCCCGCACTCGCCGCGTCCGCGCGTGCGGCGGGACCGCCCCAGATCCGCAACGCGGGCACGCTCGGCGGCAATATCGCCACCGCGGCGCCGACCGGCGACGCGCTGCCCGTACTGGCCGCCCTGGAGGCCGACCTGGTGGTCGCGGGCCCCGGCGGCGCGCGCCGTGAGCTCCCCGTCTCGCACCTGCTGGCCGGCCGGGAGATGCTGGAGCCCGCCGAGCTGATCGGCTTCGTACGGGTGCCTCTGCTGCACGCACCGCAGGTCTTCCTCAAGGCGACCGGACGGACCGGTCCCGGCCGCGCCACCGCGTCCGTCGCCGTCGTGCTCGACCCGGCGCGGCGCGGCGTGCGCTGCGCGGTCGGCGCGATCGCGCCCATGCCGCTGCGTCCTTTGGAAGCCGAGCGCTGGATCGCCTCACTCATCGACTGGGACGGCGCGCGGGGCCTCGCGCAGGAGGCGCTCGCCGCCTTCGGCGAGTACGTGGCCGCCGCCTGCATCCCGGATCCGGCGCCGCCGGCCGACGGGGGAGAGGCACCCCCGCCGTCGGCCGCCGTACTGCACCTGCGGCGCACCGTCGCCGCGCTGGCCCGACGAGCACTGGGGAGGGCGCTGTCGTGACCACCAATGAGAATTCCGGCTCGGGCTCCGGCCAGGGGCCGGGCCCCGAGGGTCAGGGCGCCTGGCAGCCGATCCCGCAGGGCGGGGAGTACGACGCGGAGGCGACCGCCTTCGTGCAACTGCCCCCGGAGGATGTCTTCGACGCGCCACTGGCCGCGCCGGGGCACGGATACGTACCGCCGCAGATCATGTCGCAGGCACCGCCGCCGGGAGACCCGGCGGCGGTCGATCCGTCGATGCCGGGCGGCTGGGCCCCGCAGCATCCGGACGCCGGGGCGAACGGTGTGCGATGGCCGGAGCCGCACCTGCCGAGCGGCTACGAACCGCAGGCGCCGGGGCACAGCGGGCAGTGGAACTTCACCGACGGCGGTGACGGTACGGCCGGGGGCGCCGGGCCCGCCTCGGGCACCGGGGACCCCTCGGAGCTGACCGGCCATTGGACGATCCCGGTCGCCCAGGGGGATCTGCCGGACGAATCGGGTGAGTTCAGCACATCGATGCTGGCATCCCAGTGGAACGGCGGCAGCCCGCCCACGACGCTCCCGGGCGGCGCCGCCGCGCCGTGGGCGGCTCTGTCGGAACCGGCTGTCCGGGACGGCGCTGCCGGCCCGGAGGGCATGGAGGGCGTACAGGGCGCCGTCGATGCCGCCAACGGCGTCCACCACGCCGCCAACGGCCTCACCGAGGCGCCGGAGTACGGGCCGGGCCCGGTGACGGGAGGGCCTGAGCAGGGCATCGGGCCCGATCTGGCCGGCTTGCCGGGGACGGCGCCGGAAGGCGGGACGGGACACGCCCCTGAGGGCGTTCCCGGAGCCGTACCGGAAGCGGAGCACGCGGCGGAATCCCTGGCCGATCCGCAGTCGGACGCGCAGCCGGATCCCGGGCAGGCACCGGATCCGGCGGAGGAGCCCCTCTCCACCAGCAGCGACAGCGCCGAACACCCCTCCGGCTCCTACGTCCTGCGCGTCAACGGCGCCGACCGCCCCGTTACCGACGCCTGGATCGGGGAGTCGCTCCTGTACGTACTGCGCGAGCGCCTCGGCCTCGCCGGCGCCAAGGACGGCTGCTCGCAGGGTGAATGCGGCGCCTGCAACGTCCAGGTCGACGGCCGGCTCGTCGCCTCCTGCCTCGTGCCCGCCGCCACCGCGGCCGGCTCCGAGGTCCGCACGGTCGAGGGGCTGGCCGCCGACGGCGAACCCTCCGACGTCCAGCGGGCGCTGGCCAAGTGCGGGGCGGTGCAGTGCGGTTTCTGCATCCCCGGCATGGCCATGACCGTCCACGACCTCCTGGAGGGCAACCACGCCCCCAGCGAGCTGGAGACCCGCCAGGCACTCTGCGGCAACCTCTGCCGCTGCTCCGGTTACCGCGGCGTACTCGACGCGGTGAGCGAAGTCGTCACCGAACGCACGGCGAGCGCGGAGGCCGCGGCCGCGGCCTCCGAAGAAGCCCGAATCCCGCACCAGGCACCCCCAGGGGCCGGCAGCGCCCAGCCCCCGCACTCGCCCGACGGAGGCATGGCGTGAGCAACGACGCGGCCACCGAGACCCCGACGCTCGACGGCCCCCAGCAGGAGCCGCCCGCGCACGGGCTCGGCGCATCACTCTCCCCGGCCGACGCGCGCGCGAAGACCGAGGGCACGTTCCCGTACGCCGCCGACCTGTGGGCCGAGGGACTGCTGTGGGCGGCGATCCTGCGCTCCCCGCACCCGCACGCCCGTATCGTCTCGATCGACACCGAGGCCGCCGCGGCGATGCCCGGCGTACGCGCCGTCGTCACGCACGAGGACGTCCAGGGAGACCCCTCGTACGGCAGGCGGGTCGTCGACCGGCCCGTCTTCGCCTCGGAGGTCGTACGCCACCACGGCGAGGCCATCGCCGCGGTCGCCGCCGACCATCCCGACACGGCCCGGCTCGCCGCCGCCGCGATCGCCGTCGAGTACGAAGTACTCGACCCGGTCACGGACCCCGAGAAGGCCTTCGCCGCCGAGCCGCTGCACCCCGACGGCAATCTGATCCGCCACATCCCGCTGCGCTACGGCGACTCGGCGGTCAACGGCGAGGTCATCGTGGAGGGGCTCTACCGCATCGGCCGCCAGGACCCCGCCCCGATCGGCGCCGAGGCCGGCCTCGCCGTGCCCAGACCCGACGGCGGCGTCGAGTTCTACACCGCGTCCACCGACCCGCACACCGACCGCGACCTGGCCGCCGCCTGCTTCGGCCTGGACCCGGAACGGGTCAAGGTCGTCGTCACCGGCGTCCCCGGAGCCACCGGCGACCGCGAGGACCCGGGCTTCCAGATCCCGCTCGGCCTGCTCGCCCTGCGCACCGGCTGCCCGGTCAAACTGGCCGCCACCCGCGAGGAGTCCTTCCTCGGCCACGCCCACCGCCACCCGACCCTGCTGCGTTACCGCCACCACGCGGACGCCGAGGGCCGGCTGGTCAAGGTCGAGGCACAGATCCTGCTGGACGCGGGCGCGTACGCGGACTCCTCGTCGGAGTCCCTCGCGGCCGCGGTGTCCTTCGCCTGCGGCCCGTACGTCGTCCCGCACGCCTTCATCGAAGGCTGGGCCGTACGCACCAACAACCCGCCGTCCGGCCATGTCCGGGGCGAGGGCGCGATGCAGGTGTGCGCGGCCTACGAGGGCCAGATGGACAAGCTGGCCGCCAAACTCGGCCTCGACCCGGCCGAACTCCGCCTCCGTAACGTCCTCGCCACCGGCGACATCCTCCCCACCGGCCAGACGGTCACCTGCCCGGCCCCGGTGGCCGAACTGCTCCAGGCCGTACGCGACTTCCCGCTGCCCGCCCTCCCGAAGGACACCCCGGAGGCGGCCTGGCTGCTGCCCGGCGGCCCGGAGGGCGCGGGCGAACCGGGCGCGGTACGCCGAGGCGTCGGCTACGGCATCGGCATGGTCCACATGCTCGGCGCCGAGGGCGCGGACGAGGTCTCCACGGCCACCGTCAAGGTCCACGACGGCGTGGCCACGGTCATCTGCGCGGCCGTCGAGACCGGCCAGGGCTTCTCCACCCTCGCCCGGCAGATCGTGCAGGAGACCCTGGGCATCGAAGAGGTCCATGTCGCCTCGGTCGACACTGACCAGCCCCCGGCGGGCCCGGCGGCCCACGGCCGGCACACCTGGGTCTCGGGCGGCGCGGTCGAGCGGGCGGCGAAGATGGTCCGTACGCAGCTGCTCCAGCCGCTGGCCCACAAGTTCGGGATGTCCACCGAGCTGCTCCAGATCACGGACGGCAAGATCACCTCGTACGACGGGGTGCTGTCCACCACGGTCACGGAGGCGATGGACGGCAAGGAGCTCTGGGCCACCGCCCAGTGCCGCCCCCACCCCACCGAGCCGCTGGACGAGTCGGGCCAGGGCGACGCCTTCGTGGGCATGGCCTTCTGCGCGATTCGCGCGGTCGTGGACGTCGACATCGAACTGGGCTCGATCCGGGTGGTGGAGATGGCGGTGGCCCAGGACGTGGGCCGCATCCTCAACCCGGCCCAGCTGGCCACCCGTATCGAAGCGGGCGTCACCCAGGGCATCGGCACGGCCCTGACGGAAAACCTCCGCACCACCCGCGGCCTGGTCCGCCGCCCCGACCTCACCGGCTACGCGCTCCCGACCTCCCTGGACGCCCCGGACGTCCGCATCGTCAAACTGATCGAAGAACGCGACGTGGTGGCCCCCTTCGGCGCCAAACCGGCCAGCGCGGCCCCGGTGGTCACGGCCCCGGCAGCGGTCGCCTCAGCGGTCCGCGCGGCAACGGGCCGCCCGGTGAGCCGACTTCCGATCAGGCCGCAGGCGGCGGTGGCGGTCTCTCCTTCGTAGCAGGCTCCCGTGCGCGGCGGTTTCGTAGCGGGCTCTCGCGGCCGGGCTGTCGTAGCCGGGCAGCGCCCAAATCGCAGTGATGTGATCCGCGTTGCACATGGGAGCCTCGGGGGAGCGGAGTGTCACTGGCGCTGGCTAAGCTGGCCTCCGCAGCTTTGTTTCAACGGGGGAGGCAGCGGTGCCGGAGGACAACGGGGCAGCGACGGCGGGGACATTCGCGGCATTGGCGATGATTCCGTTCGCGGGTGGCGTGATGGCCGCGCAGAAGATAGCCGCGGAATTCGAAACGATGGGGCAGTTCAAGACGAAGGTCGACGAACTGCTCGTCGAGCTTGAGGAATCCGAGGCGTCGCCCGACAAGGTCTCCGGCGATCGACTGCTGCAGAGCCACCTCGGTACGCCGGCCCTCAAGGAGAGCGCGTACCTGTACGGCGCGTACACCATCGTCCATGACGAGTTGGAGAGGCTCTCCAAGATGCTCGCCATGCAGATGGAGGGCTTGAGCATCGCAGTTCAGGCGTCCCGCACCGGCTACGAGTCGATTGACGAGGACATTCGGCAGCGTATGCGGCGGCTTGGGCAGGAGTCCAGGGCGTATCAGCAGGAGCAGGCTCAGCAGGCCGGCGCGCAACAGGGCGACGGCGGCGCGCGGCCCGATGACGGGAAGCAGGGATTCTGATGGGGGCGAACGGGGGAGCAGTGGGAGTGGGGATGAGACATGGCTGACCAGCCGAAGTCGAGCCACAAGACACCGGGACTCGAGCAGACCGACTTCGAGTCCAAGACCCATCAGGAACTGCTGGACATGCTCGACGGAGCCAGCAGCGAGTCGGCTTCGAGGCTTGCGAAAAAGCTGTCCGATGCCTCGTCGAAGATCGATGAGATCGGTATGGGCCTCAAGGGGCACGCGACCCGCGTCGTGTGGGACGGGGAGGGCGGCGAGGCATTCCGTAACTGGTGTCACCAGGCGGCCATGGCCACCCTCGAACTCGCCAAGTACAGCAAGCAGGCCTCTTCGTCGCTGGCCGAGGTGGCCACCGCCATCGCCTATGCCAAGGACGGCGGCGTCCCGGGGAGGCCGACAGCGCTCGAAACGCAGGCCAAGGAAGCGCGAAGCACTCTGAAGGCCGCCCAGAACGATCCGGGCGCTCCCAAGGACCTGTCCAAGTACCGCAACCAAGAGAGCACCGCTCTGGCGGGGATGGAGTCCGCCCGACTCGAAGCGGCCGACCAGATGAGACGGCTGGCGCAGACGTACACCGGCTCGGGCGACCAGATCATGTCTTTGCAGCCGCCGATGTTTCCGCCGCCGCCGGGGCAGTTCATGCCGCCGCCCGCACGGTCGCTGAGCAACTCGAGCCGACGGGGCGGTGGTTCGGTCACCGAAGGCGGAAGCAGCGGTGAGTCGTCGGCCCATTCGTACTCGTCTTCGGCGTCGGATTCGTCTTCGTCGATCCAGAATGGTTCCCTGCCGTTGGAGAGCGTTTCGCGGGTGACGCCGCCCTCCACGGTGGTGCCGGACCGTCCGGTCGACATGGAGATCGACGGAGCGACGACGCTGCCTCAGACGCCCACTTCACAGTCTCCGATACAGAGCACTGCGCCGGTAGGCGGCAAGCCTGACGGACTCGGTTCTCCGCCGCTGCCCGGCGTGATCCCGCCCGCGTTCGGCGGGGGCGTCACTCCGCCGAATTCCGGCCCGACCGGCGGACGAACGGGTACCGGCATCCGTGGTCCGTTGCTGCCTGGGCAGGGTTCCGCAAGCACCGTTCCGCCAGGGCGGATGCCGCAGCAGAACGGCATCGTGGGCGGTCGGCCCGTTCCGCAGAACTCGGGCCGTCCGACCGGCGGAATCCCTCGCGGCACGGTCATCGGGGGAGAGACAGGCCAAGGCCGTGGCTACGGCCAGGGCCGAGCAGGCATGGGCATGCCCCACGGCCCCGGCGCGGGGATCGGCCAGGGAGGAATGGCCGCGGGACGTCGGCTCGCCTCGGAGTCCGGGGGCGTTGTCGGGGGCAAGCCTCGCCAGCAGGGAGCCTCGGGGAAGCCCTTCACCCCGGGAGGGTCCGGTCTCGTTCGTAAGGCACCGGCAGATGGTGACACCCGTAATGGGCGTTCCGGCGCGATTCCGCCCGGCCCACGTCGCCCCCGATCTCGTGAGGAACGGGAGAACGGCGAGCGTCCGGACTATCTGGTCGAGGACGAAGAGACCTGGCAGCAAGGCAGCCGCCGCATTGTTCCGCCCGTCATCGACTAATGACCCTGCACGCATTCGGCAAGAGGAATCAGATGCACACCAGCAGCCGTCGAGCAGTGAGGAATGCGCGGGCGGTGTCCGCAGTCCTGGGGACGCTGCTGGTGGGCATTGCCGCAACACCGGCCCACGCCGAGACGATTCGCGAGGAGCAATGGCATCTCGATGCCATGAAAGCCGATGAGATGTGGCGTACGAGCACGGGTAAGGGCGTCACCGTCGCGGTCATCGACACGGGCGTGGACAAGAGCCTGCCGGATCTGGCGGGGCAGGTCCTGCCCGGACTCAACCTCTCGAAGGAACCGGGCGATGAGTACTCGGATTACGAGGGACATGGCTCGCAGATGGCCGTCCTGGTCGCGGGAACAGGCAAGCGGCCTGGCGGGCAGGGGGCATTTGGCCTCGCACCTGGGGCGAAGATTCTCCCTATCAGGTTGCCCAAGGTGAACGAAGGGACGAAGCTGGCGATCAATGTCCCTTTGTGGACAGAGTCGCTCAGCAGGGCGATCCGGCACGCGGCCGATAAAAACGCAAAGGTCATCAACATCTCGCAGGGATCAACAGAGACAGCGGAAAATGTCACCGAGGCTGTCAAGTACGCCCATGACAAGGGCTCGCTGGTCTTCTCCGCAGTCGGTAACGAAGGTGACAAGGGGAACCCACCTATGTACCCGGCAGCGACGCCGGGCGTTGTGGGTGTGTCGGCAATCGACAGGAATGCCGAGGTGACGGCGGAGTCGCAGCACGGCCCGCAGGTAGACCTCACCGCCCCCGGAATGGACATGGTTTCGGCATGTCCCGGCGGTACGCAGATATGTGACAGCCACGGTACGAGCGATGCCAGTGCGCTCGCCTCCGCCAGCGCCGCGCTGATCTGGTCCAAAAACCCGAAGTGGACCAACAACCAGGTGCTCCGCGTCCTGATCAACACGGCAGGCAAGGCGAAAAGCGGTAAGGCTCGTACCGACCTAGGAGGATACGGCGCCGTCCGCCCTCGTATCGCTCTCAAGACCCCGGGCGACCCCGGCCCGGCCGGCGAGTACCCGCTGCCCGACCTGGCTGCGGCGGAACCCTCGGCGTCGCCTTCGTCCGAGGGCTCCGAGGCCGCCACGGGCGGTACCGAGAGCAACAAGAAGGACGACGACAAGCAGTCCGGGGCGGTCGCCGCGTCGGACGACGGCGGTAACACGGGCCTCTGGATCGGTCTCGGTATCGGCGCCGCAGTGCTTCTCGGCGCGGCCATCGCAGTACCGGTCATCCGCTCCCGCCGCCGCGCGACCGCCCTTCCCCAGCCGCCGGTTCCGGCCTTCGCCCCGGCTCCGCCGTACCAGCAGCAGCCGCCATACCCGCCGCAGAACCCGCCCTACAACCCCCAGCAGTCCGGCCCGGGGCGACACGATGTATGAGGTTCCCGGGGTGTAGCCGTTGACCGCATCATCCTGCCGGGCCGGTTGCGCCGTTGCTGGCGGGAGGGCCGCTCGCCGGCACGAGCTCCGTTACCTGGCCCAGTGCCACCTTGCGATCTGGTCTCAGTCGGCTGCCGCCCCAATTAGCGCTGGTGTCGTCCCTGTTGCACATGCAAGCCTAGTGTGTGGAGTGTCGGTGGCGCTGGCTAGAGTAATGACCGAGGTTGTTGGAGAACACGGGGGAGGCATCTGTGCTGAGCGCGGACGGTGGTGGAGCGGGGCCAACACCCTTGACCGACGAGGAAGCCCTGCGCAGGGTCAACCCTGTGCTGGCCTCCACGCTTTACGACCCGCAGTCGATGATCAAGTTCAAGGCGCGCATCGATCAGCTGATCATCAATCTCAACGGTTCGCCCGCCGGCCCGAAGAAGGTCGGCGCCGAACCCCTGGGACGGGCGCAGTTCGGCGGGGGCGATGGCGCGTGGGCAGAGGCTGCCGGTCTGTCCACCGCGTACGAGACGGTCATCGATCAGCTGAAGCAGTTGTCGAAGCTGCTGGCGGATTCACTTGAGGGCATGGGCATCGCGGTGGTCGCTTCCAAGGATGGCTTCGAGGGGCTGGACGACGACATCCGCAGGCGGATGCGCGCCATCTACGCGAGCGCGGAGAAGCACTACGACCCGCGTCGCGATCCGACAGCCCAGCACCCGGAGTCGGGCAAGGAAGGCAAGGAACCGAAGCCCGAAAGCAGCGAGACGAGCGCTGAAGGCATCAGGTAGCGACGTGGTGGTCTGAGGACTACGGGCGACGAACGGGGAACCGAATGGGTGGCAAGGACCAGGGCGGGGGCGGAGCGACGCCCTTCGAGAGCATGTCCCACAAGCAGATGCTGGCATGGCTGGACCAGGCGGAGAGCGGAGCGGTGCAGGCGGCGGCCGACAGCCTCGCCGCAGCGGCGGGGGAGATCCGCTCCATCGCGCAGGAGCTCAAGTTCCGCCCGGAGCGCGTGGAATGGAAGGGCGAGGGCAACCGGGCGTTTGTCGAGTGGGGCTCGAGTTTGTCCGGTGCGACCTTCCGGTTGGCCGATTACAGCGACGAAGCCTCGAAGTGGCTGGGGCGGGCCTCTGAAGCGATCACCGAGGCGCAGAGCGCCATCCCGCGAGAAAAGGGCCCGATCGCCACTGCTGTGACGCCCGCGTCGCCGCTGGAGCCGCTCCCCGAGATGAACCGCCTGGAGGCGGCGGCCCAGATGCGGAGGCTGGCTCAGTCGTACCAGCAGTCGCAGACGCAGATGGCGAAGCTGGAGCTGCCGACGTTCCAGCCGCCACCGACCGAGTTCGTCCCGAGCGGAAAGCAGCAGGACGACGCTTTCCAGGATTTGGCCCGCACCGGTGATGGGGCTAGTGGGACCGACTCCAGAAGCGACGATCAGGCTCACGGGATGAGCGGCGGAGGCGTGGCTGATCGGTCCATGGCTTCCACGGCCTACGTGGATGGGGCGTCCTCCAAGGCGATACGGCCGGAACCGACGTCGACAACCGAGATTGCCGGCGTCGATACGCAGCAGCCGCCGACCACTCCTTCCGTGACGCCCAACAGCCCAGCAGTTGTCGGAAGGAATGACGGTCCAGGGGGCACCTGGCCGGGAATGATTCCACCATCTCTTGGAGGAGGTGGCACGTCGCCGGGCCCGTTCGGCGAAGGGCGGTCCGGCGCTGGCGCGCGTCAGCCGTTGTTGCCTGGGCGGGCCGGCGGAGTTGCTAGCGGCTCCGCTGGGCGCCTGCCGAGCGAGGGAATCGTTGGTGGCCGTCCTGTCCAGGCCGGCCCAGGCCGACCTGGCGCCTTGCCGAGGGGAACGGTGATCGGCGGGGAGAGCGGGATACACGGTCGCCCACCGATGGCGCACGGCGCGGGCGGTGGCATGGGCGGAGTTGGACAGAGCGGTATGACCGGGGGGCGTCGGTTCACGGGGGAGCCCGGTGGCATCGTCGGGGGGCGTGCGCGGCAGCCTGGAACCAGCGGTGGTCGTGCCTTCACTCCTGGAGGTTCGGGCCTGGTGCGTCGTGGCACCTCCGGGGAGGGTAACGAGGCGAAGGGTGAGCGGCCGGATTACCTCGTCGAAGACGAGGAAACCTGGCAGCAAAACCGCCGACGCATCGTGCCCCCGGTAATCGATTGATCGTGTAAGGAAGCGGCGTGGGAAAACGGATGGATAGGAGTAGCCCCGGGATGGGCCGAGGCCGGACAACTGTCTTGGCAGTATTGGGTCTGGCGCTGGCGGGCAGTGGGGCGACGCCTGCCTACGCGGATTCCATCCGCTCTCAGCAGTGGTATCTGGATGCCATGGGTGCCGAGGAGATCTGGCAGCTCAGTACGGGCAAGGGTGTGACTGTCGCAGTGATCGACAGTGGGGTGGCTAATACAAACCCCGACCTTCTGGGCCAGGTTCTGAGAGGAAAGGACTTGGCCCCGGCTGAGGACGGCGACGAGCACTCTGACTACAGCGGGCACGGTACGGGCATGGCCGGGCTCATCGCCGGAACGGGCAAGAGTGGTGGGGGAGACGGCGCGTTCGGCCTCGCGCCAGGAGCCAAGATTCTCCCGATCCGGGTGCGGGACTCTGGTTGGGGCGCCAACAAGGACTCAGAGGTCAAGGAGTTCAATGAGTCGACGCCTGTGGCTATCCGATATGCAGCTGACGAGGGAGCCAAAGTCATTAATATCTCCCTCGGCGTACGCAAGGGATCGAAAAGACTGACGGACGCGGTCAAGTACGCTGTCGAAAAGGGATCTCTGGTCTTCGCCGCGACTGGAAATAACGCTGAATCCGGGAATCTGGAGGGATTCCCGGCCAGTACCCCAGGTGTCATTGGTGTCGGAGCTATCGACAAACAACTTAAGAGGACCAATGTGTCCCGATACGGGCCAGAGGTAGACATATCGGCGCCCGGCGAAGAGATGGTCCACGCCTGTGGGGGAAAGACAGGCCTGTGCAAGACCAGTGGCACCAGTGACGCCACCGCCATCGCGTCAGCGACCGCCGCACTGGTCTGGTCCAAGCATCCGAAGTGGACCAACAATCAAGTCCTCCGCGTCATGCTCAACACCATCGGTAAGCCTACGAGCGGCGAGAAGCGCAATGACTCCATCGGCTACGGCGCCGTACGTCCGCTCCGCGCGCTGAAGACCCCGGGTGACCCGGGTCCCGCCGATGAGTTTCCGCTGCCCGACCTCGCTGCCGCCGCCTCACCGTCGCCTTCTCCCGAGGGGGCACAGGGCGCAGGCGGCGCCGGGAGTGACAAGGATGGCAGGGGCGACGCGAAGCAGCCTGCAGAGGCCACCGTGTCCGAGGAGAGCGGTAATAGCGGTCTTTGGATCGGCGTGGGAATCGGTGCGGCCTTGCTCGTCGGCGGTGCGGTCGCGGTGGTGCTGGTCCGTTCTCGGCGCGGTGTTGCCCCATAGCCGGCTTCGTCAGTCGGCTTCGTCGATTTTCGTGTAGTCCCAAGCAGCTTCTGTCTTCGCCCTGATCCGTTCTGCAACTCACGCAGCAGTCGGCCCAGGACCAGCCCCGTCGCGGCTCACCGGGCTCGTACGCGAAATGCGGCCGTCCCCGGGTTTGCGGGGGCGGCCGCATTCGGCTCTCCAGTGAGGGCCATGGCGGGCCGTCGAGGCCGTGGCGGGAATCGAACCCACGTAACTCGCTTTGCAGGCGAGCCCCTAAACCACTCGGGCACACGGCCTTGTCTTTCGCTGTTATCGACCGTAAGCGGAAGGGTGCGCGCAGCTCAAGACTCTCGCTCGGGCTGCAATGCGACTGCCACATTCCGTTCATGGTCCGGGAGCCGCCACCGGTCAAGGGGCCGGGGCCCGTCACAGCCGGGAACGTTCCGGGCCCGTCACCGCCGGGGCCGTCTCCGCCGGGAACGTTCCGCGTCGGCCCTGGGCGTACGACCAAGGGACCAGTGCCGTTCCGCCTCGCGACAGGGCCCAACCGGGTGTTTGTTCCTTACGCTGAGTCCATGACCGCCCTGGAGCCAGGCGACGCGGACGTCGCTCCCGCCGACACGTTCGACACGTCTGATGCGTCAGCCGACGCACCGATACCCGCTGAGGCCGTCGGCCGGGGCGGCGTGCTGGATCCCGAACATCGGGCTCTCAGCATCGGCATCGTCTCCGTCGTCCTGCTCATCGCCTTCGAGGCGATGGCCGTCGGCACCGCCATGCCGGTGGCCGCGCGGGAGTTGGACGGCATCCCGCTGTACGCGTTCGCCTTCTCGTCGTACTTCACCACCAGCCTGTTCGCCATGGTGCTCGCCGGCCAGTGGGCCGACCGCAGCGGGCCGCTCGCGCCGCTCGCCACCGGGATCAGCGCCTTCGGCGCCGGGCTGCTGCTCGCCGGTACCGCCGGCACGATGTGGCTGTTCATCCTCGGCCGCGCCGTCCAGGGGCTCGGCGGCGGGCTGGTCATCGTCGCGCTGTACGTCGTCGTCAGCCGCGCCTATGCGGAGAAGCTGCGGCCCGCGATCATGGCCGCGTTCGCCGCGAGCTGGGTGGTCCCCTCCGTGGTCGGACCGCTCGCCGCCGGCACCGTCACCGAACAGCTGGGCTGGCGCTGGGTCTTCATCGGCATCCCCGTCCTCGTGGTCCCGCCGCTGGCGCTCGCGCTGCCCGCGATCCGGCGGACGGCGTCCGGCCCGGCCGACCCCTCGGCGGCTCCCGCCACCTTCGACCGGCGCAGGATCCGGCTCGCCCTCGGGATCTCGGTGGGTGCGGGGCTGCTCCAGTACGCGGGCCAGGACCTGCGCCCGCTCTCGCTCCTCCCGGCCGTGGCGGGCGCCGCCCTGCTCGTACCGGCCGTCCTCGGGCTGCTGCCCGGCGGCACCTGGCGGGCGGCCCGCGGGCTGCCATCCGTGGTGCTGCTGCGCGGGGTCGCCGCCGGGTCCTTCGTCGCGGCCGAGAGCTTCGTCCCGCTGATGCTCGTCACCGAGCGCGGACTGTCCCCCACCATGGCCGGGCTCTCGCTCGCGGTCGGCGGCGCGACCTGGGCGCTCGGCTCGTACATACAGTCCCGTCCGCGCGCGGAGCCGTACCGCGAGCGGCTGATGGCGGGCGGGATGGTGCTGGTCGCCCTGGCCATCGCGACCGTGCCGAGCGTGCTGATCGCGTCCGTACCGGTATGGATCGTCGGCATCGCCTGGGGCGTCGGCTGCCTCGGCATGGGCGCGGTGATCGCCTCGACGAGCGTGCTGCTGCTCAAGCTCTCGGCACCCCAGGAGGCGGGCACGAACTCGGCCGCGCTCCAGATCTCCGACGGGCTCTCGAACGTACTGCTCCTGGCGGCGGGCGGCGCCGCCTTCGCGGCCCTGGGCGGCGGCGCGATGAGCGGCCACGCGGCCACGGCCACCACGGAGGCGGCGGGGGCCGCGGCCGTCGCCACAGGTTCGCACCCGGCGGCCTTCGCGGCGGTGTTCCTGCCGATGGCGGTGGTGGCGCTGGTGGGGGTGTGGGTGGCGACGCGGGTACGGGTACCGGGGCGAGGAGAAGCGGTGACGTAGCGGTGGCGTATCCGCGTGTGGCCCCCGTCGCACCTTCCCGCCCGGAGCCCCCTTCGTGGGAGGAAGCCCCCGCGCCACCGGTAGGGTGGCCCGGTTGTTATACGCACCCCCGCCCGTGCCTCGCCCGTAGCCCCGTCAGCCCGAGCGCCCGAACCGGAGACCGTGACTACTACAGCCTCCTCCTCCCACCATCTCTCACCCGCCTTCCCCGGCCGCGCCCCCTGGGGCACCGCCAACAAGCTGCGTGCCTGGCAGGAGAGTGCCCTCGGCCGCTATCTCGAGGTGCAGCCCCGTGACTTCCTCGCCGTCGCGACCCCCGGCGCCGGAAAGACGACCTTCGCGCTGACGCTCGCCTCCTGGCTGCTGCACCACCATGTCGTCCAGCAGGTGACCGTCGTCGCGCCGACCGAGCACCTCAAGAAGCAGTGGGCGGAGGCCGCCGCGCGGATCGGCATCAAGCTCGACCCGGACTACAGCGCGGGGCCGGTGAGCAAGGAGTACCACGGCGTCGCCGTCACCTACGCCGGTGTCGGCGTGCGGCCCATGCTGCACCGCAACCGCTGCGAGCAGCGCAAGACGCTGGTCATCCTGGACGAGATCCACCACGCGGGCGACTCCAAGTCCTGGGGCGAGGCCTGCCTGGAGGCGTTCGAACCCGCCACCCGGCGACTCGCGCTGACCGGTACGCCGTTCCGGTCCGACACCAACCCGATCCCCTTCGTGGCGTACGAGGAAGGCAACGACGGCATCCGCCGCTCGGCCGCCGACTACACCTACGGATACGGGAACGCCCTCGGCGACGGCGTCGTCCGGCCCGTCATCTTCCTCAGCTACAGCGGCAACATGCGCTGGCGCACCAAGGCGGGGGACGAGATCGAGGCCCGGCTCGGCGAGCCCATGACCAAGGACGCCGTCTCGCAGGCCTGGCGCACCGCGCTCGACCCACGTGGCGACTGGATGCCGAACGTGCTGCGCGCCGCCGACCAGCGGCTCACCGAGGTGCGCAAGGGCATCCCGGACGCGGGCGGTCTGGTCATCGCGAGCGACCAGGACTCGGCGCGCGCGTACGCCAAGCTCATCCGCGAGATCACCGGCTCGAAGGCGACCGTCGTCCTGTCCGACGACGGCGGCGCGTCGAAGCGGATCGACGACTTCACCGACAGCGACGACCGCTGGATGGTCGCGGTCCGCATGGTGTCGGAAGGCGTCGACGTGCCGCGCCTCGCCGTCGGCGTGTACGCCACGACCATCTCGACCCCGCTGTTCTTCGCGCAGGCCGTGGGCCGTTTCGTACGGTCCCGGCGCCGCGGCGAGACCGCCTCCGTCTTCCTGCCCACCATCCCCGGCCTGCTCGGCTTCGCCAGCGAGATGGAGGTCGAGCGCGACCATGTGCTCGACAAGCCGAAGAAGGACGGCGACGAGGACCCGTACGCCGAGTCCGAGAAGGAGATGGCGGAGGCCGAGAAGGAACAGGACGAGGACACCGGGGAGCAGGACACGCTGCCCTTCGAGGCCCTGGAGTCCGACGCCGTCTTCGACCGGGTGCTGTACGACGGCGCCGAGTTCGGCATGCAGGCGCACCCGGGCAGCGAGGAGGAGCGGGACTACCTCGGCATCCCCGGGCTGCTGGAACCCGACCAGGTGCAGATGCTGCTCCAGAAGCGGCAGGCCCGGCAGATCGCGCACAGCCGCAAGAAGCCGGACGAGGAGGCCGACCTGCTGGAGCTGCCGGCCGAGCGGCGTCCGGTGGTCTCCCACAAGGAACTGCTGGCGCTGCGCAAGCAGCTCAACACGATGGTCGGCGCGTACGTCCACCAGAGCGGCAAGCCGCACGGGGTGGTCCACACGGAGCTGCGCCGGGTGTGCGGCGGGCCGCCGAGCGCCGAGGCGACGGCCGGGCAGATCCGGGAGCGGATCGCGAAGGTGCAGGAGTGGGCCACCCGGATGCGGTGACGCCGATGTCGTATGCCCGGTCAACCGTGTGGGGGAGGCTCGGGCCCTCGGTCGTCGTCCCCCCGCCCCGTTGGCCCGCGCCCCTGGGTCCCCCCGTACCCGGACGCACGGAAACCGCTTGCGGTGAAGCCGTAGAGATATGCGTGAGGCACCGTGGCAATTCTCGTACGGGGTGACCGCTCCGGGCATCCAGCAGCGGCCGTCACCGCTCCCCGCGGCCACTCCACATGCCGTATTGATCCCTAATTGATCATCCGGGATCTGTGTTCTGTCGTATTTTGCCCTCGAATTTACGGCGAATGGAGATCAACTCTCCCTGCCTGACCGGATTCTGGACGAGGACTTCCGCTGAGCGGTGTCCCTGGTTACTGTCCCCGCACGAAACGCAACCATTCCGCGGCAGCGCCGCCGCGGAGCCGGCCGGTGTGCCATGGCCCGCCGACGGACTCTCCGTGTGCAACCGATGGGACCGGTGCCGCAGGTTTCGTGAGAGAGCCGTCGCCACTCACTCCGAAGGAGAGGGCGTCGTGACCGCGGAGACCTCCCAGACGCTCGACAGGGGACTGCGTGTCCTCAAACTGCTCGCCGACACCGATCACGGTCTGACCGTCACGGAGCTGTCCAACAAACTCGGTGTCAACAGAACCGTCGTCTACCGGCTGCTCGCGACCCTCGAACAGCACGCCCTGGTCCGCCGCGACCTGGGCGGCCGCGCCAGGGTCGGCCTCGGCGTGCTGCGCCTGGGCCGCCAGGTGCATCCGCTGGTACGGGAAGCGGCCCTGCCTGCCCTGCGTTCGCTCGCCGAGGACATAGGAGCCACCGCGCACCTGACCCTCGTCGACGGAGCGGAGGCCCTGGCCGTCGCCGTCGTCGAGCCGACCTGGACCGATTACCACGTCGCCTACCGGGCCGGATTCCGCCATCCGCTCGACCGGGGCGCCGCAGGCCGGGCCATCCTCGCCGCCCGCCAGACCGTTCTCACCGAGCCGCGCTGCACCCTCACCCACGGTGAGCTGGAGGCCGGCGCCAGCGGTGCGGCCGCCGCGCTGGTCGGGGTGACCGGCATAGAGGGCAGCGTGGGGGTGGTGATGCTCGCGGACTGCGTACCGGAACGGGTGGGGCCGCGCGTCGTGGACGCGGCCCGGGAAGTGGCGGACGCGCTGCGCTGAGCGGGCCCTGTCCGGCCGGTCCTCCGCCACACGTTCGCAGTACTTTCACAGCGCCGGTGCCCACCGCCCGTGCCCGGGCGGAGCCCCGGACCGGGCATTCCGTCCGGAAGATAGATTGACACCCGTGTTCTCTCGCCTCTCGCGCCCCAGCGTCCTCGCCCTCTGTGCCGTCCCGATCGTCGTGCTGTTCGTCGTCGTCGGTGTCGCGCCGCTGCCGTACGCCGTGGCGCAGCCCGGGTCGACCGTGAACGTGCTCGGCAACCACCAGGACCGGCCGGTCATCACCGTGAAGAAGGCGCCCACCCGGGCGGCCAAGGGCCAGCTCCGGATGACGACGATCGTGGCGACCGGCCCGGCCACCGACGTCGACTTCGGCGATGTGGTCGAGGGCTGGTTCCGTACGGACCGGGCGGTGCTGCCGCGCGAGGCGGTCTATCCGTCGGGCGACTCCGACAAGGAGATCGAGAAGCGCAACGTCCACGACATGGTCGAGTCGCAGGATTCCGCGACCCAGGCGGCCCTCGGCTATCTGGACAAGGATCCGAAGTCGGTCGACGTCACCCTCCGGCTCGCCGATATCGGCGGGCCCAGCGCCGGGCTGCTCTTCGCCCTCGGCATTGTCGACAAGCTCGACGGCGACGGCTCGGGCGGCGATCTGACCGGCGGCCGCACCATCGCGGGTACGGGCACGATCACCGGCGACGGCAAGGTCGGCCCGGTCGGCGGGGTCTCCCTCAAGACGCAGGCGGCGGGGCGCGACGGGGCGACCGTCTTCCTCGTACCGCAGGCGGAGTGCGCGGACGCGAAGTCCGAGCTTCCCGAGGGGATGCGGCTCGTTCCCGTCACCACGCTGAAGGGCGCGGTGTCCTCGCTCCGGGCGCTGGAAAAGGGCGGCAAGGTCCCCAGCTGCTGAAGCTGCTGAAGCTGCTGACGGCGGCTGTACGGAACGGTGCCGGGCCCCAGCACCTCTGACCCACTGGTCCGTCCAGCTCACCCCTTCCTGATGAACCCCTCCCTGATCAGCCAGTCCTTCGCCACGAGGTGCGGATCCTCACCCGCCACATCCACCTTGGCGTTCAACTCCCGCGCCACCGCCGTGTTCAGCCGCTTCGACAGCGGGTCCAGCAGCTTCGCGATGACCGGGTACTTCTTGTACGTCGGCGTGTGCAGCGCGGGAGCCGCGTCGTAGATGGGGAAGAAGTGCCGGTCGTCCTTGAGGGTGTCCAGGTGCAGTGCCTTGATCCGGCCGTCGGTGGTGAACACCTCGCCCAGCAGGCAGGAACCGCCCTTCGACACCTGGGTGTAGATGATCCCGGCGTCCATCTTCTTGATGTTGGCGGCGGGCAGGCGCATGCCGTACGCCTTCTGCATTCCGGGCAGACCGTCGTCGCGCGAGGCGAACTCGTTCTCCACGCAGATCGTCACCGCCGACGGGTTCCGCTTCGCCAGGGCGGCCACGTCCGAGAGCGTCCTGAGCCGGTATTTCCTGTTGTTGGCACGGTTGATCCCGAGGGCGTAGGTGTTGTTGAGGGTGGACTTGGGCAGCCAGGTCACCCCGTTGGGACGGTCCGCGTCCCGTACCGCCGCCCACTGCTTCTCTCCGTTGACGATCGGCTTCTGGTGCCCCAGATAGGTGATCCAGGCCGTGCCGGTGTACTCGTACATCGCGTCCGCGTCGCCCTTGATGATCGCCTCGCGCGCGCTGATCGAGCCGGGCAGGTTCGTACGGTCGAGCACCTCGGCGCCCGCCGCCTTGAAGATCAGGCCGATCATCTCGCCGAGGATGATGTTCTCGCTGAAGTTCTTCGAAGTGACGGTCAGCGAGGCGCCCTTCAGCGGCTGTCCCACGCCCAGTCGGCCGGGCACCACGTCGTCCACCATCGGGGAGCCGCTCTTCAGGCCGCAGCCGGCGAGCCCCGCGCAGGCCAGCAGCAGGGCCGCCGCCCCGGCCAGGACCGTGCGTCGGTACGTTCCCGTGCGTCGGTAGGGTCCCGTGTGCCCGTACGGCGGTCCCGTGCGTCGGTACGGTCCCGTGCGTCCGTACGGCGGCTCCGCGCGTTCGTACGGTCCCGTGCCGCGCGCCCCTGACCGCATCAGCCCTCCTCCAACCCGCGCGGAGTCAGGAACAGTTCGACCAGCGAGGCCAGCCAGTCCACCACCAGGGCCAGGCACACGGTCAGCACCGAGCCGATGATCAGGACCGGCATCCGCTGTGTCTGGATGCCCGAGGTGATCAGGTCACCGAGCCCGCCGCCCCCGCCGAAGGTCGCGAGCGTCGCCGTACCGACATTCAGCACCAGGGCCGTCCGTACCCCCGCCAGGATCAGCGGTACGGCCAGCGGCAGTTCGACCTTGGACAGCGTCCCCGCCGCCGACATGCCGATGCCCCGGGAGGCCTCCACCAGCTCCGGGTCGATGGCCCGCAGCCCGGCCACCGTATTGGAGAGCACGGGCAGTACGGCGTAGATCACCATGCCCGTGATCGCCGTCGAGGGGCCGATCCCCAGCCAGATCACGAGCAGCGCCAGCAGCCCGATCGCGGGCGCGGCCTGCCCGACGTTGGCCAGCGCGGTGAACGGCGGCGCGGCCCTGCTCAGCCCCCGCCGGGTCAGCGCGACGCCCAGCGGGAGCGCGATGATCAGCACCCAGAAGGTGGAGATCGCGGTGAGCTGGATGTGCTGCCACAGGCGCAGTTGCACATTGCCGCCCGACAGGGAGTTCCGGGCGATCGCGTCCAGCTGGATGTTGGTGATCCACAGGTATGTCGCCAGCAGGATGAGGGTGACGACGATCGGCAGGGTGACCAGCTTCTGCCAGGTGATGCGGCGCTTCGGCGCGGCGGGCGGCGGCGCGGGTTCCTCCTCCTCGTCCCGGAAGGCCAGGCCCTTGACGTCGTGCTCGCCCGGCGGCCGGTCGCCCGGCGAACCCTCGTGCCGCGTCGGGGAGTTCATGCGTCCGCACCGCCGCCCTCCTGGGGCCGTCCCTCCGGGTGCTCGACTCGCTCGCCGCGCTCCGCGTACTCGGAGTGTTCCGCCAGACGCTGGTCCGCCTGCTCGTGCTGGTGCTCGAAGGCGGTGAGCCGGTCGGCCTCCAGCATCTCGTGCACGGAGTTCATCAGGGTCTCCATGTCGACCACCCCGATGTACTCACCACGCCGCCCGGTCACCGCGACCCGCCCACCGCTGTCGGTGAGGACCGCCTCCAGCGCGTCGCGCAGCGTCGCGTCCCTGGTCACCGTGTCGTGCACCAGCTGGCCCGCCCGCGCGAGCGAGCCCTTGGCGCGCATCAGATCGCCGCGCCGCAGCCACTTGTACGGGCGGTTCCTGCGGTCCAGCAGCAGCAGTTCGTTGTGCGATCCCGCGCGCAGCTTGTTGAAGATCGACTGGAGTGGGTCGTCGACGGTCACGGTCGGGAAGTCGGCCATCTCGACCTCCCGTACGCGCGTCAGATTGAGCCGCTTCAGGGCCGCGCCCGCGCCCACGAAGCCCGAGACGAAGTCGTCGGCCGGATTGGTGAGGATCGCCTCCGGGGTGTCGAACTGCGCGATGTGCGACTGCTCCCGGAGGACCGCGATCCGGTCGCCGAGCTTGATCGCCTCGTCGAAGTCATGGGTGACGAACACGATCGTCTTGTGCAACTCGTACTGGAGCCGGATCAGTTCGTCCTGGAGGTGGTCGCGGGTGATCGGGTCGACCGCGCCGAACGGCTCGTCCATCAGCAGCACCGGCGGATCGGCGGCGAGCGCCCGCGCCACCCCGACCCGCTGCTGCTGGCCGCCCGAGAGCTGGCGCGGATAGCGGCCGTGGAACTCGCGCGGGTCGAGCCCGACCAGATCGAGCATCTCCTCGACCCGGTCCTTCACCCTCGACCTGGACCAGCCGACCATCTTCGGGACGAGAGCGATGTTCTCGGCGACCGTCATGTGCGGGAAGAGGCCGGAGGACTGGATCGCGTAACCGACTTTGCGGCGCAGCCTGACGGGATCGATGCCGGTGACGTCCTCGTCGCCGATCCTGATCCGTCCGGAGGTCGGCTCGATCAGCCGGTTGATCATCTTGAGGGTGGTCGACTTGCCGCAGCCGGACGGCCCCACCAGGATCACCGTCTCACCGGGCTTGATCTCCAGGAAGATGTTGTCCACGGCGGGTTGGGGGTTGCCGGGATACTGCTTGGTGAGCCCCTCCAGCTCGATGCCGGCCCCGGAGGCGGAAACTGGGGACACCCTGGTGCCGGAAGCCCCGGAGGAATCGTGGACGCCGGACGCGTCGGCCGCGGGCGAGACCGGCTCAGGCACGGATCCCCCTCGGGATGGTCAGCCTGCCGAGCAGGACGTACGCCGCGTCGAAGAGCAGGGCCAGGATGACGATGCCGATCGTGCCCGCGAGCACCTGGTTGAGCGCGTTGGCGCTGCCCAGTGAGGCGATCCCGCGGAAGATCTCGTTGCCGAGGCCCGGCCCGGAGGCGTACGCGGCGATCGCGGCGATCCCCATCAGCATCTGGGTGGAGACCCTGATCCCGGTGAGGATCGGCGGCCAGGCGAGCGGCAGTTCCACCCGCAGCATCCGGGCCGTCCGCGACATCCCGATCCCCTTCGCGGCGTCCACCAGGGCCGGGTCCACCCCGCGCAGTCCGACCACGGCGTTACGGACGATGGGGAGCAGCCCGTACAGCGTCAGCGTGATCACCGTCGGCGCCACGCCCAGCCCGACCAGCGGGATCAGCAGGCCGATCGCGGCCAGCGAGGGGATCGTCAGCAGGGAGGCCGTGGAGAGGATCGCCAGATTCCCCGCCCACGGGCTGCGATAGGTGAGGACCCCGATGACGATGCCCAGCGCGGTGGCGATCACCATGCACTGGAAGACCGCGCTGACGTGCTGGAGCGCGTCGGTGAGCAACTGCTGGTGCTGATCGGACAGATAGGTCAAGAAGCTCACGCGTGCTCCCCTCGTACGTATCGGTTCGTACGTATCGGTCCTCCGCGACCGTGACCCTGTACGTCTCGGTCCCGTCAGTCCTGGCCGGAGTCCGCGGCGGCCTGTTCCACCAGCGGGATGATCCGCAGCGGTACGGGGTTCTCCATGACGATCGCCGTGGAGGCCCGGACAATGCCATCAAATCCGACAACCAGGTCGATCACCCGCTGGAGATCGGCGTTGGAGCGGGCCACGAGACGGCAGAGCATGTCGCCCTGACCGGTGGTGGTGTGCAGTTCGAGCATCTCGGGGACGGTGGTCAAATGGGCCCGTACGTCCGCTCCTTGCCCCTGCTTGATCTCCAGCGTGGCGAACGCCGTGACCGGATAGCCCAGGGCGGCCGGATCGACGGCCGGGCCGAATCCCCGGATGACTCCATTCGACTGAAGCCGGTCGAGCCGTGCCTGGACGGTTCCGCGCGCCACCCCGAGCCGGCGCGATGCCTCCAGCACCCCGATCCGGGGCTCCCGCGCCAGCAGCACGATGAGCCTGCCGTCGAGTCCGTCGATTCCGTCCGTGTTCATGTCTCGTCCCCTCATCCGGTTCTCCGTCGCGTCGTCCAGCCGGGCAAGCCGCGTCGTCCAGCCGGGCCGTTCCATGGTCATCCTGTGCAGATCGCCCCGTCATTCTCGCGTTGTGCTGTACAGAATGACCAGTGAAAACGCAAACTGTTGCGCACCTTGTGGAACGGGGAGACGCTGAGCCCATGGCTGACACCTCGATGCACTCCGAGCGCTCCGACATCTCGACGAACAGCGACATCTCGACGAACACCGGCATCTCGACGAACACCGACACCGCGCGCGTCGACACCGCCCCCCGCACCGCGCGCGAGGCCGACCCCTTCCCGGTGAAGGGCATGGACGCCGTCGTCTTCGCGGTCGGCAATGCCAGGCAGGCCGCGCACTACTACTCCACGGCCTTCGGAATGAAGCTCGTCGCCTACTCCGGACCGGAGAACGGCAGCCGCGAGACGGCGAGTTACGTCCTCACCAACGGCTCGGCCCGCTTCGTGTTCACATCCGTCGTCAAGCCCTCCTCCGTGTGGGGCGGCTTCCTCGCCGAGCATGTCGCCGCGCACGGGGACGGCGTGGTCGACCTCGCGATCGAGGTCCCGGACGCGCGCGCCGCGTACGCCTACGCCACCGAGCACGGCGCCCGCGGGATCCAGGAGCCGTACGAGACCAAGGACGAGAACGGGACCGTCGTCCTGGCCGCCATCGCCACGTACGGCGAGACTCGCCACACCCTGGTCGAACGCTCCGGTTACGACGGCCCGTACCTGCCGGGCTACGAGGCGGCCGACCCGATGGTGGAGCCCGCCGCCAAGCGCACCTTCCAGGCCATCGACCACTGCGTGGGCAATGTCGAACTCGGCCGGATGAACGAGTGGGTCGGCTTCTACAACAAGGTGATGGGCTTCACGAACATGAAGGAGTTCGTGGGCGACGACATCGCCACCGAGTACTCCGCGCTCATGTCGAAGGTCGTCGCGGACGGCACGCTCAAGGTGAAGTTCCCGATCAACGAGCCCGCGGTCGGCAAGAAGAAGTCGCAGATCGACGAGTATCTGGAGTTCTACGGCGGGGCCGGCGTCCAGCACATCGCGCTCGCCACGAACGACATCGTCGCCTCGGTGCGGGCGATGCGGGCCGCGGGCGTGCGGTTCCTGGACACCCCCGACTCGTACTACGACACCCTCGGCGCGTGGGCGGGGGAGACCCGGGTGCCGGTCGACACCCTGCGCGAACTGAAGATCCTGGTGGACCGGGACGAGGACGGGTATCTGCTGCAGATCTTCACGAAGCCGGTCCAGGACCGGCCGACGGTCTTCTTCGAGATGATCGAGCGGCACGGCTCGATGGGCTTCGGCAAGGGGAACTTCAAGGCGCTGTTCGAGGCGATCGAGCGGGAGCAGGAGAAGCGCGGGAATCTGTGACGCACGCTGTCCGGAGGGGGCGTGGCGCGGTACGCAGCACGCCCCGGCTCCCCGTCTCCGTTCCCTCCTACAGTGCCGACGCCTACAGCGCCGACGCCTACAGTGCCGGCGCGGAAGCCGGCGTACGCCTCTCCGCGGTTCCGGTGGCGGGAGACTTCGTACTCTCCGGCCCCGTGCCGTCCGGTTCCGCTCCCTCCCGCTCCGTACCCTCCGGCTCCGCGTCCTCGTACATGTCCCTCGGTCCGCCCTCCTCCGGTTCCCCCAGCTTGTTCAGCGCCTTCTGAGCCTTCGGCGCGAGCAGCGGTGAGAAGTGCGGATTGGTCCGCAGCGCCTCCTCGATGTGGCGGCGGGCCGGACCGTGCATCTTCAGCGACCGCTCGATCTCCCCCCGGTGGTACGAGAACAGCGCGCTCCGCAGCCCCTGGTCCGTCGCCTTCTTCGCGTACGTCAGCGCCTGCTTCCCCTGGCCCGCCCGGAACAGCGCCCACCCCAGCGCGTCCGCCACCTCCATGCTCCGGCGCCCGTTCTTCCACTCCGCCTTCAGCCGCAGGACCGCCGCCCGCGGGTTCCCGTGGTCGGCCTCGAAGCGGGCGAGGACCAGCGCCTCGTTCACGCCGTCCCGCCGCGCCTTCGCGGTCTGCCTGGCCAGCACCGCGTACTGCGTACGGGCGTCTCCGTCCAGGCCTGCCGAGTCGTACAGTTCGCCCAGTTCCAGGGCGTATTCGGGGCGGGGCTGCTTCTCCAGCGCCGTCTGGTAGTCGCGGTACGCCTCGTCCGTCCGGCTCAGGGCGGCGAGCGCCCGCGCCCGGCCGGCCAGGGTCGCGGGCCGGCCGGGTTCCGCCGCCAGCGCCGCGTCGTAGTGCTTCAGGGCCTCGGCCGGTTCGCCGCGTTCCCAGGCCAACTCGCCCTGTGTGTGCCGCGCTTCCGCCTTCTCCGCGGGCGTTCTGGCGCGGGCCGCCGCCTCGTCCGCCTTCGCCGCCGCGTCCTCCCGCCAGCCGCGGTCGCGGAAGACCGCGGCGGAACGCGCCAGGACCGGGGCCCCGGAGTGCAGTTCCGTCAGCTTGTCCAGGGCCCGGCCCGCCGCCCGGTAGTCGCCGAGCCCGTTGTACGCGTCGATCAGCACCGGATACGCGGTCCACCGACCGGGGTCCTGCTTCCGCAGCGTCTCGCCCCATTTCCTGGCGGTGGCGAAGTCGTGCCGGGCGTTGGCGAGTGAGGCGAGGCCGGTCAGCGCCTCCACGCTGCCGTGCGCGGCGGCAGGCCCGCCGGGCTTGGCGTCCACGCCGGACTTCGCGTGATCTCCCGCCTCTCCCGCTGTTCCGTCCCCTCCCCGCTCGCCGGGCTTGGCGGACCGTACGGCCAGCGCCCGGCGCAGCGCCCGGTCGGCCTTCGGGTAGTCCGCCGAATCCGCCTGCCTGACCCCGCGTTGTACGTACGCCTGGCCGAGCAGCGCCCATGCCTGCTCGTCCTCGGGGTGCTCGCTCAGCCAGCCCTCCCGGTTGTTGATGAGCGCGGTCAGGTCCGGGAGCGCGGCCGGTACCCCGGTGCCCGTCGCGGCCATCGCGCGTGCCTCGGGGCCCGGCGCGGGCGGCGGGATCTCGTCGGGGACGAACAGCAGCACGCCCCCGACCAGTACCGCACCGACCCCGGCGGCCAGCGCCGCCCTTTTGACCTGCCCGACCTGTCCGACCTGCTCCGTCTTCACGGGGTTCATGGGGTTCATGGGGGTTACTGTGCGTCAATATGATGAGTACACCGCGTCGTACCGCCCGGGATCGCAGACGGGTTCACACCGATGGCCCCGGATGCGACTCTGGGATCATGGATGATCTCCTCGCACAGCTGCGGGCCGGGCTCCCCGCCGAAGCCCTGATCACCGATCCGGACATCACGGCCTCCTACGCCCATGACATGGCCAGCTTCTGCGAGGCGGGCGCACCCGCCGTGGTCGTCCTGCCCCGCTCCGTCGAACAGGTCCAGCACGTCATGCGCACGGCCACCGCGCTGCGCGTCCCCGTCGTCCCGCAGGGCGCCCGTACGGGACTCTCGGGCGCCGCGAACGCCTCGGACGGGTGCATCGTGCTCTCCCTGACGAAAATGGACCGGATCCTGGAGATCAGCGCCGTCGACCGGATCGCCGTCGTCGAGCCGGGCGTCATCAACGCCACCCTCTCCCGGGCCGTCGGCGAGCAGGGCCTCTGCTACCCGCCGGACCCCTCCAGCTGGGAGATGTGCACGATCGGCGGGAACATCGGCACGGCCTCCGGCGGGCTGTGCTGCGTCAAGTACGGCGTCACCGCGGAGTACGTCCTCGGCCTCGACGTCGTCCTCGCCGACGGCCGCCTCCTCACCACCGGCCGCCGTACCGCCAAGGGCGTCGCCGGATACGACCTGACCCGGCTCTTCGTCGGCTCGGAGGGCAGCCTCGGCATCGTCGTCCAGGCGGTCCTCGCGCTCAAGCCCCAGCCGCCCCAACAGCTGGCTCTGGCCGCCGAGTTCGGCTCCGCGGCCGCCGCGTGCGACGCCGTCTGCCGCATCATGGAGCGCGGCCACACCCCGTCCCTCCTTGAAATCATGGACCGTACGACCGTCCGCGCCGTCAACGCGATGGCCAGCATGGGCCTCCCCGAAACCACTGAGGCGCTGCTGCTGGCGGCCTTCGACACCCCGGACCCCGCCGCCGACCTGGCCGCCGTCGGCGCACTGTGCACCGCCGCCGGCGCCACCGAAGTGGTCCCCGCCGACGACGCCGCCGAGTCCGAACTGCTGCTCAAGGCACGCCGGTTGGCGCTCCCCGCGCTGGAGACCGTCCGGTCGGCCACGATGATCGACGACGTGTGCGTACCGCGCTCGCGGCTCGGCGCGATGCTCGACGGCACGGCGGCCATCGCCGCGAAGTACGACCTGACCATCGGCGTCTGCGCCCACGCGGGCGACGGCAACACCCACCCCGTCGTCTGCTTCGACCAGGCCGACCCCGACGAATCCCGGCGGGCCAGGCAGTCCTTCGACGAGATCATGGCGCTCGGCCTGGAACTGGGCGGCACCATCACCGGCGAACACGGGGTGGGCGTCCTCAAGAAGGACTGGCTGTCGCGTGAACTGGGGCCGGTGGGGCTGGAGTTGCAGCGCGATATCAAGCGGACATTCGATCCGCTGGGACTGCTCAACCCCGGAAAGCTCTTCTGAGAGCTCTTCCGGCGAGGGCTCGTCTCCCGACAAGGGCTCTTCCGGGGCCGGGGCCGGGCCCTGCTCCTCGCACCACGGGTCCGGCGTCCCGCACCACGGACTCACTCATCTACGCCTCGCCGTCCACGGACTCGTCCGACGGCCACGGGTCCCGTAGCCACAGATCGTCGGCCGGGGTCGGGGTCAGCAGTTCGGCCAGCCCGTCGTCGAGGCCGAGCCGCTCGGCCTCCGTCCCCGGCGGCACGATTCTCAGCGTCCGCTCGACCCACGCGTACACCGCCTCCGAGGCCACCTCCAGCAGGGCGTCGCCGTCGGGGGAGGAGAGCGCGAAGCACAGCACGCTGCGCCGGTCGACCTTGGTCGGCCAGATCCGTACGTCCCCGTGCCCGCACGGCCTGAACACCCCTTCCACCAGCAGCTCACGGGCGAAGGTCCAGTGCACGGGGGTGTCGGACCCGATGTGGAAGACGATGTGCACGGCGTACGGATCGTCGGTGCGATAGGTCAGGCGGGCGGGTACGGGGATGCTGCGCTCGGGCGACAGCACCAGATTCAGTTCCAGCTCGCGTTCCACCACGGTGTGCATGAACGGCACTTCCTCTCCTGCTTCGGCGGGGCCCGGCGAAGGGGCCGTACCTGGAGAGAGGCCCTGCCCTTTGCTTTATGACGCGACTTTCGGCGATGAATTTCCGGGGATGCCTCGGCGCGACGACCTTCCGCGAGGACGGGATGAGGATGAGAGAGGAGGCCTGGTGCGCGGGAGGCCGCCGGTAACGCGCGGGAGATGTGGAAGGTTGGTGCTCATTGCTGCGCGGATCAGTCACACGCGGCGCGCACTCGTCACCCCGCGCGGCTGGTCATCACGTGCCACGGACAAACCCGTCCGCGCCGAAACCGGATCGCCTGTCAGCCGGATCGGGGAAATCGCGTCGCGACGGTTGACTTTTGTCGGGATCGACCGCTTCTTTGTGCGTACCGGCGTCTCCTTTGTACGCACTGGCGTCGGGCCGTCCGTACGCCTTGGCGAACAGAGTTCACCCCACGGCCTTACGCTTCGCTTCGACGTCTTCGGTCTGCTG
This sequence comes from Streptomyces sp. NPDC088400, assembly GCF_044753355.1. Classification (NCBI taxonomy): domain Bacteria; kingdom Bacillati; phylum Actinomycetota; class Actinomycetes; order Kitasatosporales; family Streptomycetaceae; genus Streptomyces; species Streptomyces sp. NPDC088400. The sequence goes on from NZ_JBIVMZ010000009.1 coordinate 108,446, forward strand.
CTCGAATACGGTCCTTTCTGCTGGTCTCCCTCTTCGGCGCCCCGCGTTCTTCGTTACTGTCTTCCTTGGACAAGCGGAGGTACGCGCCCGGCGCTGCGGGACGTGCGACGCACAGCCCGTGGACATGTCCGGCACCGGAGCCCGGCCGCGCTTTCTCGGCCGCTCGGCCGGAGATCGATCGGCGCTGGACGGCCCGGACAGGTCAATCGTGGTGTGAGTGAACGGAGTTGGGGTCAGTGGCTACTCCTCCTGGTGACGGCGGGAACGTACCCCGGGAAGGGTTCTACCCAGACCCGTCCATCCCCGGATATGTCCGGTACTGGAACGGTGCCTCCTGGGTGCCCGGCACGAGCCGGCCCGCGCCCCAGGGTGGCGAGGCGATGCCGGGCACCTCGGCGGCCTCCGGGCCGCCCGTGGATGAGACAGGGCCGGTCTTCCTCGACGAGGAGCCGTCCGGCGGGTCCCGGCAGGAGCCCGCGTCCGCATGGCAGGCCGACGCCTCGCGGCAGACCGGCTTCGGCGGCGAACGCGACGCCCGGGTCTCCTGGGGAGCGCCCGGCCAGGACCCCCGTACCCACGGCGACGATCCCCGCGGCCCCGGCCAGGACCCGCGAACCCCCGGCCAGGACCCGCGAATCCCCGGTCAGACAGCGGCGCCCGCCGATTCGCCGAACGAGGCGCGACCGCCCTCCGACCCGACCGGCGGTGCCCTGCCCGGCGTACGCACGCTGGGCCCCGGCCCGGACGACGGCCGGCCGCCCTCCGAGGGCACGGTCGCGATCCGTGCCACGCGACCCGGTGGCAGGCCCGGCGGCAGGCGGGGCTCCGGAACGGGATCCCGCCCGGAGTCCGGAGCCGGGTCCGACTGGTCCGACGCCGGCCAGGAAGCCGCGGCCGGTACGCCCGGACTGCCGGCCCCGCGCGAGGGCGGCCAGCCGCCGGACAGCACCATGACCATGCGCGCCCTGCGCGCCGCACGGCGTGCGAAGGACGAGGAGGCCGACTCCGGCCGGACCGGTCAGGCCGAGGGCACGATGGCGATCCGCGCGCTGAACCCGGGCGGCGGATCCGGTACGGGCACGGCGCCCGGGCAGCCCAAGCCACTGCTCCCCTCACGCTCCCAGCCGCAGCAGACCCCGCAGCAGCCGGGTCCGTCCCAGTTGCCTCCGTCTCCGCAGGCCCCGCAACTCCCGTCCCCGCAGTCCCAGCAGCCCGCGGCTCAGCCCCTGACGCAGCCGTCGGCCGGCCACGGCGGCGTGGCCGGCCCGGCCTCGCCCATCAGCTCCGGCGTCGGTGGGGGCTCCGCCTCCTGGCCCCAGCAGGCCCACCAACTCGCCCGGCCCGACGGGTCCGACCAGCCCGTCGTGCCCTGGAAGCCCCCGGTCAGCGACCCGTTCCTGCAAGCCGCGCAGGCCCAGGCGGCGGCCAGGCCCGCGGGCCTCGGCAAGCGGCTCGCGGCCCGGTTGATCGACACCCTCGTCCTCGGTGTCGTCGTGGGCGCCCTCGCCGTACCGCTCTTCGCCAAGGCCCGTACCCACATCGACCAGAAGATCGAGGCGGCCCGGCAGACCGGTGAGACCGTCACCGTCTGGCTGCTCGACGCCACGACCGCCTCCTACCTCGGCGGGGTCCTTGTCGCCCTGCTGATCGTCGGGTTGCTGTACGAGGCGCTGCCGACCGCCAAGTGGGGGCGCACGCTGGGCAAGAAGCTGTGCGGACTCGAAGTGCGGGACATCGAGACCCACGAGGCCCCGGCCTTCGGGGCGGCGGTGCGCCGCTGGCTGGTCTACAGCGTGCTCGGGGTGCTCGTCCTGGGTGTCCTGAACGTGGTGTGGTGCCTGTTCGACCGGCCGTGGCGGCAGTGCTGGCACGACAAGGTGGCCCATACCTTCGTCGCGGGCTGACGAAGGAAGCGGACGAAGGCCGAGGAAGAAGAGGACGAGGAAGAGGACGAAGGACGAGACGGGGCGGGACCGCCGGGCGGGACCGGAGACGGGACCGCCGGACGGGTCCATCGGGCGGGGCCACCGGGGGCGTTCCCCCGAACGGCGGGTAAGCCGTTGCGGGCCCCTGTCCGGCGCGGTGCACTGCCCCCATGAGCAACGATCAGCCGCCGCCCGGCCCGCCACCCGATGACGACCCGTTCCTCAAGAGGCCGCAGGGGTCGCCGTCGTCGGGCGGCCCGCCCCACGAGCCACCGCGTGAACCCCCCAACGAACCGCCCCGTGAACCGCCTCACGAACCACCGCCGGGGCCACCGCCCGGTCCGCCTCCTGGCTCCCCGTACGGCTCTCCCTACGGCGGTGACCACCCGCCGCCCTCCGCGCCTCCCTATGACCCGAACGCGTACGGCGGCGGCCCGTACGGCGGGGATCCGCTCGCCGGGATGCCCCCGCTCGCACCGTTCGGCAAGCGGTTCGCGGCCCGTGTCATCGACGCGCTGATCATCTTCATCCCGCTGGCGGTCATCTCGGTGTTCGCGGGCGGCGGCTGGGGCGACGGCTCGAACGGCGGCGGCTGGAACGACTTCTCCAGCGAGGTGAACACCGGCAGACAGTGGTTCTGGTCGCTCATCTCCTGTGTCGCGTACGTCGGCTACGACACCCTGATGACGAAGAAGTACGGGCAGACCCTCGGCAAGCGCTGGCTGAGGCTGCGGGTCGCGATGCTGAACGACGGCACCGTGCCGGACACCGGCTCCTCGCTGCTGCGGGCGCTCGTGCTCTGGCTGCCCGCGCTGATCTGCTGCTTCTGTGTCTGGTGGCTCGTCATCATCGTGACGATCCTGGCCAGCCGCCCATATCGGCAGGGCCTGCACGACAAGGCGGCCAGGACGGTTGTGGTGACGGCGGAGGAGGAGCGACAGGAAGGCCTGTAGACCCGAGGCCTGTAGACCCGCGGCCCGCAGACCCGTGGCCCGCAGACCCGTGGCCCGCGCACCCGACAGCAGACCCGGACCTTCTGTTCTGCCGGCTCAGCGCCGCAGTGAGTGCTGGCGGACCCTGGCCTCGCCGCCCGTACGGACGCGCTGGCCCGGCACCTGGACCTCCGGGGCTTCCCCGGGCGCGGCCGTCCGGCGGGAACGGGCCACGCCCACCGTCCGCGACCTGCCCGGTGCCGTCACGGTCAGGGCGACCAGAAGTCCCAGCCCCAGCGCGGCGATCGCGATCACCGCGACCCCGATTCCGGTCGTCGTGCCGGAGAGCAGCAGCATGACGAGGGTTGAACAGATGACGGTGGCGGAGCCGTAGGCGAGCTGGGCGGCAGTCGGACGCGGCATGGCGGTATCCGTCCCTCGGGGCGTCGATCTGGGGGCATAGATATGGAGGCGGAGATATGGAGCGGAGATATGGGGGGTGTTGGGCCCATCTCGCACGTAGTTCGCAAGTCGGTCGCACTGTCAAGCGACTCTACGACGGTGGATGCCCGAGTGGAACGGGACGTAAGCATGGGCCGGCCCGTGGTGCCGTCGCACGGGGGGCGCATGGAGTCATCACCCCTGCCAACAGATGGATTCGGTGCGCCTGTTGTCCGATTCTCGCCAGGTTCGGATAACGGAGTCGGGTAGTCACATAATGCAGTTGGACCGTTCAAGTCAAGGGCTGGCTTTTCTCCCTTAACTCCGGTCGAATGTCGTCACTTATGTCGCGCATACGCGCGCGGATCCCTCACTCCCGTTCCGCGGACCGTGTGCGCCGGGGAGGAAACGCATCAAGTGATCAGAAACCAACGGGTGAGACGAACGTCCGCGGTGATCGTGGCCCTGGCCGCGACGGCGGCGACCGCTTCAGCCTTCACCACGGCCCAGGCCCAGGACAACCCCTCGTCCGCTCCCGCGGGTGTCGAGCGCCGCGATCCGGCGCCGCAGAAGGGCGATGTCGAACACGACCTCGAAGGCCCGTTCAGCAAGCAGCAGTCGCAGCAGCGCGAGGCGGCGCTCCAGCAGGTCATATCCGGCGATGCCCGGATGGAGAAGCGCGGCGGCTCCTCGGTCGTCAAGCTCGGCAACAAGAAGTACGTCGAGCTGGGCAGGGAGAAGACCGACAAGATCTTCACCATCCTCGTGGAGTTCGGCGACGAGGTCGACAACACCACGATGTACGACCCGGACGGCCCCGAGGGTCCCCAGGCGCCGGTCAAGAAGTACGGCGGCGAGCGCGGCCCGCTGCACAACGAGATAGCCGAGCCCGACCGTACGGTGGACAACTCCACCGCCTGGCAGGCCGATTACAACCAGGCCCACTTCCAGGACCTCTACTTCGGTGAGGGCAAGGACAAGAAGGGCAAGCAGAAGGAATCGCTGAAGACCTACTACGAGAAGACGTCCTCCGGGCGCTACTCGGTCGACGGCGAGGTCTCCGACTGGGTCAAGGTCAAGTACAACGAGGCCCGTTACGGCTCGAACTACTGCGGCGACACCAACTGCGCCAACGTCTGGGACGCGGTGCGCGACGGCGTCACCGCCTGGACCGCCGACCAGAAGGCCCAGGGCAGGACGGACGCCCAGATCAAGGCGGACCTCGCCCAGTACGACCAGTGGGACCGCTACGACTTCGACAACGACGGCGAGTTCAACGAGCCCGACGGCTACATCGACCACTTCCAGCTCGTCCACGCGGGCGAGGACGAGTCGGCCGGCGGCGGCGCCGAGGGCGAGAACGCCCTGTGGGCGCACCGCTGGTACGCGTACGGCACGAACGCGGGCAGCACGGGCCCGGCCGACAACAAGGCCGGCGGCACCCAGATCGGCGACACGGGCATCTGGGTCGGCGACTACACCATGCAGCCGGAGAACGGCGGACTCGGCGTCTTCGCCCATGAGTACGGCCACGACCTGGGCCTGCCCGACCACTACGACACCGCGGGCGGCGAGAACTCCACCGGCTTCTGGACGCTGATGTCGTCCGGTTCCTGGCTCGGCACCGGCAAGAACGAGATCGGTGACCTGCCCGGCGACATGACCGCCTGGGACAAGCTCCAGCTCGGCTGGCTCAACTACGCCAAGGGCAAGGCCGCGACCAGTTCCACGCACAAGCTGGGCGTCTCGGCGTACAACACCAAGAACCCGCAGGCGCTGGTCGTCGAGCTGCCCAAGAAGTCCACGACCACCTCGGTGGTGAAGCCCACGGAGGGCTCCCACCAGTGGTGGAGCGGCATGGGTGACGACCTCAAGAACACGCTCGCCCGCCCGGTCGACCTGACCGGCAAGTCCAAGGCCTCCCTGGAGCTCCAGGGCTGGTGGGACATCGAGGCCAACTACGACTACCTGTACGCCGAGGTCTCGACGGACGGCGGCGCCAACTACACGCCGGTCGACGGTACGGCGGACGGCAAGGCGATCCCCCGTGACGCCGCCGACAAGCCGGCGCTGACGGATGTCTCGGGCGCGTACAAGAAGCTCGTCTACTCGCTGGACGCCTACGCCGGCCAGAAGATCGACCTCCGCTTCCGCTACCAGACGGACGGCGGCGCGGGCGGCAAGGGCTTCACCGCGGACGAGATCAGTGTGAGCGCCGACGGTTCGCCGCTGTTCACGGACAACGCCGAGGCCGACGACGCGGGTTGGACCAGCAAGGGCTTCTCGCGCATCGGTGAGTCCTTCACCAAGGACTACGAGCAGTACTACATCGCCGAGAACCGTCAGTACGTCTCGTACGACAAGACCCTGAAGACCGGCCCGTACAACTTCGGCTTCAAGGCGCCCAACGACGCCAAGGTCGAGCACTACGCCTACCAGCCCGGTCTGTTGATCTGGCAGTGGGACACCTCGCAGCTGAACAACAACACCAGCCAGCACCCGGGCCAGGGTCTGGTCCTGCCGATCGACTCGCACGCCAAGCCGCTGAAGTGGGCGGACGGCACGCTGATGCGCAACAGGGTGCAGGCGTACGACTCGGCCTTCAGCTGGCGGCCGACGTCCGGTCTGTCGCTGCACAAGGCGGACGCGCTGACGCGGATCGCGCCGCAGCTCGGGTCCCCGGTCTTCGACGACCGCAAGGGCACGTACTGGAGCGAGGACAACCCGACCGCGAGCGTCAAGGTTACTGACACCAACACCAAGATCAGCATCGTGAACCAGCCGCTGGACGGCAGCACGATGACGGTCAAGGTGGGCCCCTCCAGCAAGTAACCGTAAGTAACCCCAGGTCAAGACCATGATCGGCCGTCGCCCTCTAGCGGGCGGCGGCCGTTCGTGTTTAGGTGCGTCCTACGAACTCTTATTGACACGACGTCTTACGGGGGAGAGGGAAGACATGGCCGGCGGAGGTTTCAGCAAGCTCCCCGGCGGCACCGTGGTGGTGGCACTGACCCTGCCCAGCCCGGCCGCCGAGGGCGATACGGTCCGCGTCCTGGTCCACGCGGTGAACCGGGCCCGCGCCCTCACCAGGCTGCGGAATCTCGGACTGCGGGCGGTCTATCTGCGGGGCAACGCGGAGCCGCCGACCCTGGACGAGATCACCGCGGTCCTGCACCACCCGGAGGGCCTGCTGTGGCGGGCGACCCCGGAGTGCCTGGAGCAGCTCTGGCAGCCGATACGGGCGCTGATGCGGCCCGCGGCGAGGGTGAGCCCGATGGGGTACGAGAAGGCCGGACCCACGGGCTACTGACGGGTTTCCCCGGGCCTCGCCGTGCGCGTGGCCGGTTCCGGGCTGCTTCCCGGCCTTCCGGGCTCCTGCACGACCGGTTGACCGGGCCGCCGGTCGTGCTTGGCCGCCGGTCCGTCTTTACGGCACGACCGGCTTCCCGGTCAGCTCCACACCCGCCGTACGCAGCTCCTCCAGCGCCCGCTCCGTGGTCCCCGCGGCCACCCCGGCCGTCAGGTCGAGCAGCACCTGCGTGACGAAGCCCTCGCGGGCCGCGTCCAGCGCCGTCGCCCGTACGCAGTGGTCCGTCGCGATGCCGACCACGTCGACCTCGGTGACCTCGCGCGCCCGCAGCCAGTCCGCGAGCCCGACACCGTTCTCGTCGGCGCCCTCGAAGCCGCTGTACGCCGCCTCGTACGCGCCCTTGTCGAAGACCGCGTCGATCGCGCCGGAGGCGACGGCGGGGGCGAAATTGGGGTGGAAGCCCACACCCTCCGTACCGGCGACGCAGTGCACCGGCCAGGAGTGGACGTAGTCCGGGACGGCGGGCGGGGCGGCGAAGTGGTCGCCCGGGTCGACGTGGTGGTCGCGGGTGGCGACCACGTGCCGGTACCCGGCGGACGCCTGGCCGATCAGATCGGTGATGGCGGCGGCGACGTCGGCGCCCCCGGTCACCGCGAGGCTGCCGCCTTCACAGAAGTCGTTCTGGATGTCGACGACGATCAATGCGCGGTGCATGGCGGTGGTCCTTCGGTGGGGGACGGACGAGCGGGGGCCGGACGAGCGCTGGGCGGACGAGCGGGGGACGGGTGGGGGTGTGAGCCTAGACACTCCGGCCGCCGGGCGGGAGACCGCTCAGCCCATCGGCTCACCTGCGCCCGGTCGACTCACACATGCCCGGTCGCCTCACGCGTACTCGGTCGCCTCAGACGTATTCCGTCGCCTCAGACGTATTCCGTCGGAATCACCGGTTCCCCCCGCGACAGCTGGACCGCCGACATCGGCAGCCCCGCCCGCGCCGCGATGTGCCGGTCGCGTACGGCGTCCAGCGGCTCGCGCGCGACGACCTCGCCGCCCTTGACCAGTTCGACCAGCAGCTGCCGGTCCAGCAGCGACGGCGGCACCGGGCCCGTGCCGAGCACCTCGGCCTCGGCGTACCCCTCCGCGTCCCGCCGCCGCGCGGCCCACTTGCGGCCGCCGACCGAGGTCTTCCCGCCCAGCGACTTCTTCGCCACAGCCTGGAGCGGGGCCTTCGGGTCCGCCGACTGCGCGCGGGCGACGATCTTGTAGACCATGGAGCAGGTGGGCTGCCCGCTGCCGGTGACGAGCTGGGTGCCGACCCCGTACGCGTCCACCGGCGCCGCGGCCAGCGAGGCGATCGCGTACTCGTCCAGGTCCGAGGTCACCACGATCTTGGTGTTCACCGCGCCGAGCTCGTCCAGCTGCTGCCGCACCCGGTGCGCGACCAGCAGCAGATCGCCGGAGTCGATGCGCACGGCGCCCAGCTCGGGGCCCGCGATCTCCACGGCGGTCCGCACGGCCTCGGCCACGTCGTACGTGTCGACCAGCAGCGTCGTCCCGCGCCCGAGCGAGTCGACCTGCGCCTGGAAGGCGTCGCGCTCGTTGTCGTGCAGCAGGGTGAAGGCGTGCGCGCTCGTGCCCACCGTCGGAATGCCGTAGCGGAACCCGGCCGCCAGGTCCGAGGTCGTGTCGAAGCCCCCGACATACGCGGCGCGCGCGGCGGCGACCGCCGACAGCTCGTGCGTGCGGCGCGCGCCCATCTCGATCAGCCGGCGCCCGCCCGCCGCCGCCGACATCCGGGAGGCCGCGGCGGCGATCGCCGAGTCGTGGTTGAGGATCGAGAGGATCACGGTCTCCAGCAGCACGCACTCCGCGAAGGTGCCCTCCACGCGCAGGATCGGCGAGCCCGGGAAGTACACCTCGCCCTCCGGGTAGCCCCAGATGTCGCCCCGGAAGCGGTACGAGGCGAGCCATTCCAGCGTCGGCTCGTCGACGATCCCGTGCTCGCGGAGGAAGCCCAGCACATCCGCGTCGAACCGGAAGTTCTCCACGGCGTCCAGCACGCGCCCGGTGCCCGCCACGACCCCGTAGCGGCGCCCCTCGGGCAGCCGCCGGGTGAAGACCTCGAAGACGGAGCGGCGGTCGGCCGTACCGCCGTGAAGCGCCGCCCGGAGCATCGTCAGCTCGTACTGATCGGTGAAGAGCGCGGTCGACGGCACGTCCACCGGCAGCCCAAGGTCCGCAGTGTTCATACGACGATGCTACCCCCGAATACTCGTCACATTGACGATTTCTAAGAGGCCGTTTGTGCGACACGCCCTGCCGGGTGGCAGCATGGTCATGTGAGGCTGTGAATTCCGGGGCGCGGAGCCTCGGTTCCGGCAGGCCCGAGCAGGCCCGCCGGCAGGCTTGTCCACAGGCTCAAGCAGGCCCCGTTCCGCCCGCACGCCCCGGCAGAGAAGAAGGTCGTCCCGAACCGTGAGTGTTGCTCCGACTGAGATCGAACGCCCAGAATCGGCCGAGGAGACGTACGTCGTCCCGGAACCTGATGTGCCGTGGGTGACGATCGTCCACAACGACCCGGTCAACCTCATGAGTTATGTGGCGTACGTCTTCCAGACCTATTTCGGCTACCCCAAGGACAAGGCGCACAAGCTGATGCTCGACGTCCACCACAAGGGCCGCGCGGTCGTCTCCAGCGGCAGCCGCGAGGAGATGGAGCGCGACGTGCAGGCGATGCACGGCTTCGGGCTCTGGGCGACCCTCTCGCAGGACCGCACCTGATGGCCGGGCAGTTCGAGGCGATCCCGGGCGGCGGAGCGGCCGTCGCGCTCGACGAGGTCGAGATCTCGATCCTGCGCTCCCTGGCCGTACAGCTGCTGGAGCTGATCGGCCCCGGCGAGGAGCCCGCGCAGGGCGAGGACCCGCTCGCCTCGCTCTTCACCGAAGGCCCCAGCGAGCCACCCGCCGACCCGGCGCTCGCCCGGCTCTTCCCGGACGCGTACGGCGATGACGACGACGAACTGCGCGGATACTCCTCGGAGTTCAGGCGGTTCACGGAGAACGACCTGCGCAGCCGCAAGCGCGAGGACGGCGTGGCGATGGTCCGCTCGCTGGACGCGCTCGTCTCGGCGGGCGAGGGCGGCGCCGTACTGAAACTGACCCCCGAGGACTGCCGGCACTGGCTCGGCGCGCTCAACGATCTGCGGCTCACGATCGGTACGCGCCTGGAGGTCTCGGACGAGGACGAGAGCGGCGAGCTGTACCGGCTGCCGGACTCCGACCCGCGCAAGCCGATGGTGATGGCGTACCTCTGGCTCGGGGCGCTCCAGGAGACGCTCGTGGAGACCTTGATGTTCTGACCGGACGCACGGGACAGCCCTTGGCCCGTCTCCTTCCGTTCTTCTCCTCTCCCTCCCGGAACCCCCTCAGGTCCTCCTTCCGGACGCTCAGCGGATGCTCAATTCCGGATAACGATCCCGTCAAACCCCTGGGGATCTTTGAGATCTCAGGGGCGATTTGTCCGCTTCTTCCTGTGGGGTGAGCCACAGTGGCGGGACGAAATCAGTCGATCAGGCGTGATAGATCTGCACGACCCCCCGGGGACTCCACCCCTGTCCCCGGGGGTGATTTCGCCGGCCGACCGTCGGTAGCACTCCATCTATGTCCGGGGGGATCGGGAACCGATCCGCAAGCCAGCGAGGCGCGGATCGGTGTGGAGAAAGGGCACACGACCATGACCTCTCCGCAGGTCGACAAGTACGGCGGCGACGGCACCTCGGGAGGCCCGGCCGGCGGCAGTCAGCCCGCCGGTGTCACGGCCGAAGAGGGCTACGAGCGTGGACTCGGCAGCCGACAGGTCCAGATGATCGCGATCGGCGGCGCGATCGGTGTCGGCCTCTTCATGGGTGCCGGAGCGAACATCGCCAAGGCCGGTCCCAGCATCATCCTCATGTACGCCCTGGCCGGCGTCGTGATCTTCTTCATCATGCGGGCGCTCGGCGAGCTGCTCCTCTACCGGCCGGTCTCGGGCTCCTTCGCGGAGTACGCCCGTGAGTTCCTCGGCCCGTTCTTCGGCTTCGCCACCGGCTGGACGTACTGGCTGATGTGGGTGGTCACCGGCATGGCGGAACTGACCGCCGCCGCGATCTACATCCACTTCTGGTTCCCCCAGATCCCGCAGTGGGTCAGCGCGCTGGTCTTCCTGGTGGTGCTCTTCGGCGTCAACCTGATCTCGGTGAAGATCTTCGGCGAGGTCGAGTTCTGGTTCTCGATGATCAAGGTCACCGCGATCATCGGCATGATCGTCATCGGTCTGGGTGTGCTCACTCTCGGCTTCTCCGACGCCGGTGAGACCGCCTCCGCCTCCAACATCTGGGCGCACGGCGGGATCTTCCCCAACGGCATCGGCTCCAGCCTGATGACCCTCCAGGGCGTCATGTTCGCCTACCTCGCCGTCGAGCTCGTCGGCGTCACCGCGGGCGAGTCCGAGAACCCGGAGAAGACCCTCCCCAAGGCGATCAACACGCTTCCGTGGCGCATCATCGTCTTCTACGTGGGCGCGCTCTCCGTCATCCTCGCCGTCGTCAAGTGGACCGAGTTCTCCGAGGGCGCCAGCCCCTTCGTGCACGCCTTCGAGAAGATGGGCATCCCGCTCGCGGCCGGCATCGTCAACTTCGTCGTGCTGACCGCCGCGCTCTCCTCCTGCAACTCCGGCATGTACTCGACCGGCCGGATGCTGCGCGACCTCGCCGCCAACAGCGAGGCCCCGAAGGTCTTCGGCCGGCTCAACTCCCGCAGGACCCCGGCCTTCGGCATCGCCATCTCGGTCACGCTCATGGGTATCGGTGTGATCCTCAACTACATCGTGCCGGAGAAGGCCTTCGGCTATGTGACCTCCGTGGCCACGGCGGCCGGCATCTGGACCTGGATGATGATCCTCATCAGCCACATCCGCTACCGCCGCGGTGTACGGGCGGGCCTGCTGCCGGCCTCGTCCTTCCCCGCCCCCGGCGGCACGCTGTTCAGCTGGGTCGCCGTCGCCTTCCTCGCCCTCGTCACCTGTCTGATCGCGTACGACAAGGACGCGCGGGTCTGTCTGTACGTGGGGGCCGCCTGGGCGGTCGGCCTGGCGGTCGGCTGGCAGTTCCTGAAGCGCCGCACCCCGCAGGTCGGGGACGGTGCGCCCCCGGAGGCCAGCTACGCCGGGGCGCCGGGCGGCGGCCCGACCGGCTGACGTCTCCCCGCCACCTCACGGCCCCCGGACCCTGGCACGTACACAGCGTGTACGCCACCGGTCCGGGGGCCGTCGCGCTGTCCGCGTACCGCCTGCGCACGACCTGAGCTGCCTCCCGCGTACGGCCCGTGCCGCATCGGCGCACCGCCCGCGTACTGCCTGAACCGCCTCCCGCGCACCGCCCGCCCGGCGCTCTGGCGTGCCCCTTTATATTTTCTCCATGCTCACCATTACGCAGGCCCTGCACGACCAGATCGTCGCGCACGCGCGAGCCGACCACCCCGACGAGGCGTGCGGCGTGGTCGCCGGTCCCGCCGGCAGCGGGCGGGCCGAGCGGTTCATCCCCATGCTCAACGCCGCGCGCTCGCCCACCTTCTACGAGTTCGACTCGGCGGATCTGCTCAAGCTCTACCGCGAGATGGACGACCGCGACGAGGAGCCGGTGATCGTCTACCACTCGCACACCGCGACCGAGGCCTACCCGTCCCGTACGGACATCACCTACGCCAACGAGCCGGCCGCCCACTACGTCCTGGTCTCGACCGCCGACACGGACGACGCGGGCCCCTTCCAGTTCCGCTCGTACAGCATCGTCGACGGCAAGGTCACCGAAGAGGACGTGGAGATCGTCTGACCGGCCGGAAAGCGGCACTGTCCACCTGGCGAACGCCATCCATCCACCATGCGAGATCCCATGCCCGAGCGCGGACCGGGAATCGATACGATGACCGCATGGTTTCCACCGACGTGAGCGACAAGACGCCGAGCACCCCGCTGCTCGTAGCGCGGCTGCACGTCGATCTGTGCCGCCTCGCCAGTGCCATCTGTCCCGACAGCGCTGCCGGCTGAGCGACGGCCCCGAGCGCAGTTCTCCGTTTTTCGCACCACCCCCTCGCGCGGGGGCCTGAGCCGCGCGCCCGTCACGCCATCTCCCGAACAGGAGCCCATGTCATGGCCATCGAGGTCCGCATCCCGACCATCCTCCGCACCTACACCGACGGAGCCAAGGCCGTCGAGGGCACGGGCGACACCATCTCCGAGCTCTTCGCCGACCTCGAAACGCGTCACGCCGGCATCCGGGAGCGCCTCGTCGACCCCGCCAAGGGCAACGAGCTCCGCCGCTTCGTGAACGTCTACCTCAACGACGAGGACATCCGCTTCCTCGACGGCATCACCACCAAGGTCGCCGACGGCGACAGCGTCACGATCCTCCCGGCCGTGGCCGGCGGCGCGCTCGAAACGCACCCGGCCTGATGCGGTACGACACCCCGCTGGCGGCGGTCGGCAACACGCCGCTGGTACGGCTCCCACGGCTGTCCCCGTCGGACGACGTCCGGATCTGGGCCAAGCTGGAGGACCGCAACCCGACCGGCTCCGTCAAGGACCGGCCCGCCCTCCACATGGTCGAACAGGCCGAGAAGGACGGACGGCTCACCCCGGGCTGCACGATCCTGGAGCCCACCAGCGGCAACACCGGCATCTCCCTGGCCATGGCGGCCAAGCTCAAGGGCTACCGCATCGTCTGCGTCATGCCGGAGAACACCTCCCAGGAACGCCGTGACCTGCTCGCCATGTGGGGGGCGGAGATCGTCCCGTCCCCCGCGGCGGGCGGCTCCAACACGGCGGTACGCGTGGCCAAGGAACTGGCGGCCGAGAACCCCTCCTGGGTGATGCTCTACCAGTACGGCAACCCCGACAACGCGGGCGCCCACTACGCCACCACCGGCCCGGAGATCCTCGCCGACCTGCCCTCCGTCACCCACTTCGTGGCGGGCCTCGGCACGACGGGCACCCTGATGGGCGTCGGCCGCTACCTGCGCGAACAGGTCAAGGACATCCAGATCGTCGCCGCCGAGCCGCGCTACGACGACCTGGTCTACGGCCTGCGCAACCTCGACGAGGGCTTCGTCCCCGAGCTGTACGACGCGTCCGTACTGACCACCCGCTTCTCGGTCGGCTCCGCGGACGCGGTGACCCGTACCCGTGAACTGCTCCAGCAGGAAGGCATCTTCGCGGGCGTCTCGACGGGCGCGGCGCTGCACGCGGCGATCGGCGTCGGCAAGAAGGCCGTCAAGGCGGGCGAGAGCGCGGACATCGTGTTCGTGGTCGCGGACGGCGGCTGGAAGTACCTCTCGACGGGCGTCTACACGGCGGCCACGACGGAAGAGGCCATCGAGGCGCTGCAGGGCCAGCTCTGGGCGTAACGCTCCCAGCAGTTCTCAGCTGCACGTCTCACGGCCCCTGTCTCCTCCCTCCGAGGGGGAGACAGGGGCCGCTTCCGTACGCGGTACGTCTCCCGGCCGGGCCCCCGATACCCCGCCCGACGCCACCGCGCAAGAGGACCATCCGAACCGGTGACAGCGCAGGTGAGTTCCCCCACAACCGCCCGTCCTGGAGGAGCGACCAGCCGTTTCGCGCTTTACGCTCGACAAATCGCACGCCCCCGTCGCCCCTCCTTCCATGCCACGGAGGTTCACGCTCAATGAAGCTCACCGTCGTCGGCTGCTCGGGCTCCTTCCCCGCCGCGGGATCCGCCTGCTCCAGCTACCTCGTAGAGGCCGACGGCTTCCGGCTGCTCCTCGACATGGGTAATGGCGCCCTTGGCGAGCTGCAGCGCCACGTTGGTCTCTACGACCTCGACGCCATTTTCCTCAGCCATCTCCACGCCGATCACTGCATCGACATGTGCGGGTATTTCGTCGCCCGCTACTACCGTTTCGACGGCGGTCGCTGCGACCCCATCCCGGTCCACGGCCCCGAAGGCACGGAGCAGCGCCTCACCACGGCCTACGCGGACACTCCGACGGACAAGTCCATGAGCGAGGTCTTCGACTTCCACACGCTCAAGCCGGGCTCCTTCCAGATCGGGCCCTTCTCGGTCCGTACGGAGAAGATGGCCCATCCGGTCGAGACGTTCGCCATCCGGGTCGAGCACGGCGGCCGGTCCCTCACGTACTCCGGCGACACCGGTGTCAGTGACCCGCTGGTCGAGCTCGCCGAGGACACGGACCTCTTCCTCTGCGAGGCGGCCTTCACGTACGGCAAGGAAGACATCGACGGCCTGCACCTCAACGGCCGCGAGGCCGGCGCCCACGCGGCCCGGGCCAGGGCGGGCCGGCTCGTCCTCACGCACATCCCGCCGTGGACGGACGCCGGACAGAACCTGGCCGACGCCCGCGAGGTGTACGGAGGCCCGGCGGAACTGGCCGTTCCAGGAACGGTCTACGAGATCTGACCGGACGGCCGCCGAACGCCGTGGGCCCGGCCGTTGTCCTCAACGGCCGGGCCCACCCGCGTACTTGGGACCGACCGGCAATTGCTGGTCGGTCTTACGCGCGCGGAGGCTACTTCGCCTCGGCCTTCTGGAGCTCCGCCAGCTCCTCGTCCGACTCGCGCCCCGGCGTCGGGATGTTGAACCTGATGATCGCGAAGCGGAAGACCGCGTAGTAGACCGCCGCGAAGCAGAGCCCCACCAGGGCCAGTCCCCATGGATTGGTCGCGATGCCCAGGTTGAGGAAGAAGTCCACCGCGCCGGCCGAGAAGCCGAAGCCGTCCTTCATGCCGAGTCCCCAGGTCAGGGCCATGGAGACACCGGTCAGTACAGCGTGGATCGCGTACAGCACCGGGGCGATGAACATGAAGGTGAATTCGATCGGCTCGGTCACACCGGTGACGAACGCGGTGAGCGCCAGCGAGAGCATCATGCCGCCGACGACCTTGCGGCGCTCGGGGCGGGCGCAGTGGGTGATCGCGAGGCAGGCCGCCGGGAGGGCGAACATCATGATCGGGAAGAAGCCGGTCATGAACTGCCCGGCCGTCGGGTCGCCCGCCAGGAAGCGGTTGATGTCGCCGCTCTTGCCGTCGTACGTACCGGCCTGGAACCAGGGGAACGAATTCAGCAGGTGGTGCATGCCCACGGGGATCAGCGCGCGGTTGGCGACGCCGAAGATGCCCGCGCCGACGGCGCCCGAACCGACCAGCCATTCACCGAAGTTGTGCAGCAGCGTGCCGAGAACCGGCCATATGTAACCGAAGACGATGCCGATGACCAGACCGGCGAAGGCGGAGAGGATCGGCACCAGCCGGCGACCGCCGAAGAAGCCCGCCCAGTCGGGCAGTTTGGTCCGGTAGAACTTCTGGTAGAGCAGCGCGACGACGATGCCCATGACGACACCGCCGAGGACCTTCGCGTCGACGGGCGCGCTCGTCATCACGATCTTGCCGTCCACCACCTCCGCCACCTTGGGCAGGTTGGAGTCGGTGAAGGTGGCGAGCACGTTCTTGAAGACCAGATAGCCGGTGACGGCGGCGAGCGCGGTGGAGCCGTCCGACTTCTTCGCGTAGCCGATCGCGATGCCGACGGCGAACAGCAGCGGCATGTTGTCCAGGATGGCGTTGCCGCCCGCCGCCATAAAGCCGGCGATCTTGGTGATGAACGCCGGGAACGAGTCGCGGCCGAGCATGTCGGCGTTGCCGAGACGCACCAGCAGGGCGCCGGCGGGCAGCACGGCGACCGGCAGCATCAGGCTGCGGCCGATGCGCTGCATCACGGACATCGCGCCGCCGCCCTTCTTCTGAGCGGGGGGCTTCTCGTCCGCCGTGGCGGCGCTGGCCGTGGACATCAACTTCCTCCATGATCCGGGCAAGGCGCCGCCGGGGGACAGGGAGAGAAAAAAGGGGGGCGGCGTCTGAGGAAACGCGGCGCGGGGCCGTGTGGCCGACACCTTCAAGTGGTGTAGACCAGTTGTACACGGTAGGGGCTGGCTAAGGAATGCGCCAGGTCCCTGGCCTGTGAAATGGCCGAACAGGGCCTGCCGGAAGGCCTGCCGGAGAGAGCATGCCAGAAGCCCCCGGACGTCCGGTCCGGAGGCCTGTCGATCACTCGTACGGGGACGGGGGCGGGGACAGGGACGGGGGAGGGGCAGGCGGGGCCGGTGTGCCCCACGAGCCCCAACAGCCCCGACAGGGCCTAGGCCTTGGTGTTCTGCTCCTCGCCCTCCTCCTCCAGTTCCTCCGGCTCATGTCCCGGAGTGGGAATGTTGAACGCCTTGATCGCGAAGCGGAAGACCACGTAATAGATCACCGCGAAGCACAGCCCGATCGGAATGATCAGCCAGGGCTTGGTGTCGAGATGCCAGTTGACGACGTAGTCGATCAGTCCGGCCGAGAAGCTGAAGCCCGCGTGCACCCCCAGCGCCCAGGTGATCGCCATCGAGGCTCCCGTCAGCAACGCGTGCGCGCCGTACAGCAGGGGCGCCGCGAACATGAAGGAGAACTCCAGCGGTTCGGTCACACCGGTCACGAACGAGGTGAGGGCGACGGAGAACATCAGCCCGCCGATCCGCTTGCGGTGTTCGGGGCGGGCGCAGTGTGTGATGGCGAGCGCGGCGGCCGGGAGGCCGAACATCATGATCGGGAAGAAGCCCGACATGAACTGGCCGGCCGAGGGGTCCCCGGCGAAGAACCGCGTCAGGTCGCCCTGGACGACCGTGCCGTCCGGCTTGGTGAAGCTGCCGGCCTGGAACCAGAAGAACGTATTGAGGAACTGGTGCAAGCCGATGGGGATGAGCAGCCGGTTGGCGACACCGAAGATGCCCGCCCCCCAGGCGCCCAGGCTGATCAGATGCTTGGCGAACCAGGTCAGCGCGTCACCCACGGGCTGCCACAACAGCCCGAAGGCCACGCCCAGGACGAGACAGATGAAGGCCATCAGGATCGGTACCAGGCGGCGGCCGTTGAAGAAGCCGAGCCAGTCCACCAGCCTCGTACGGTGGAAGCGCTGCCAGACGACCGCCGTGAGCAGCCCGATCAGGATGCCGCCGAGCACGCCGGGGTTCTGCGGGATGCCCTCGGGCAGCGCCTTGGTCACCGAGCCGCCGACGGGGAAGGCGGCCAGGACGTTGTGGTAGATGAGAAAGCCGACGACGGCGGCGAGCGCGGTGGAGCCGTCCGCCTTCTTGGCGAAGCCGATCGCGACCCCGATGGCGAAGAGCAGCGGCAGCCCGAACGCGCCGTCCAGGATGGCCGTACCGCCCTGGGTGAAGACCTTCGCCGTCCTGTCCCAGAAGGCGCCGTGCAGATAGGCGGTGAAGAGGTTCCCGAGGCTGATCAGCAGCCCGGCGGCGGGCAGGACGGCCACCGGGAGCTGGAGGCTCCGTCCGATCTTCTGCAGCCCCTGGAACAGGCGGTTCCACCCGCTCCCGCGCCGCCTCGCCGGCCCGGCCGGGCTGGGCGGCGGCGCTGCCGTGCTGTCGGAACTCATCGGTGCTCTCCCGTCGTTCACGACTGGTGTAGACCAGTTGCGATAGGCTCCCGGGGGCCGGTCGCGGGCAGGGTGCCGGTGATCGTCATCATTGGGTACGCGGTGATCGCGCGCTCGTGAAGATGGCCCAACCGTGCGCTACCGTGACGAAACGGACCAGGCGGGACGGATCGGGAATAGACCGGTACCGCGCTTTTCGAGAGTGTTCAAAGAGCTCAGCGAGTTCAGCGAGTTCAGAGAGTTCAGAGAGTCAGGGAGAAAGACATGGCCACCAAGGCTGAGAAGATCGTCGCCGGGCTCGGCGGGCTCGACAACATCGAAGAGGTCGAGGGCTGCATCACCCGCCTCCGTACGGAGGTCGTCAACCCCGACCTGGTCGACGAGGTCGCCCTGAAGGCCGCCGGAGCCCACGGCGTCGTCAAGATGGGCACCGCGATCCAGGTCGTCATCGGCACCGACGCGGACCCCATCGCCGGGGAAATCGAAGACATGATGTGAAGCCCGGAATCTGAAGCCCGGAATGTGACGCCCGGAAGTCACCCCGCCCGGGGGTGATCCGGATAACGGGGGCCTGATCCGTACCACCGGAACAGGCCCCTCCTTTACGTCCCGATAGGCTCACGTCCATGTCTCGAATCGACGGCCGCACCCCCGAACAGCTCCGCCCCGTCACCATCGAACGCGGATGGAGCAAGCACGCCGAGGGCTCCGTCCTCATCTCCTTCGGTGACACGAAGGTCTTCTGCACCGCCTCCGTCACCGAAGGCGTCCCCCGCTGGCGCAAGGGCAGCGGCGAAGGCTGGGTCACCGCCGAGTACTCGATGCTGCCCCGCTCCACCAACACCCGCGGCGACCGCGAATCCGTACGCGGCAAGATCGGCGGCCGCACCCACGAGATCAGCCGCCTGATCGGCCGCTCCCTGCGCGCGGTCATCGACTACAAGGCGCTCGGAGAGAACACCATCGTGCTCGACTGCGACGTCCTCCAGGCCGACGGCGGCACCCGCACCGCCGCCATCACCGGCGCGTACGTCGCCCTCGCCGACGCCATCACCTGGGCTCAGGGCAAGAAGATCGTCAAGGCCGGCCGGCGCCCCCTCGCCGGCACCGTCGCCGCCGTCAGCGTCGGCATCGTCGACGGCGTGCCCCTGCTCGACCTCTGTTACGAGGAAGACGTCCGCGCCGAGACCGACATGAACGTCGTCTGCACCGGCGACGGCCGCTTCGTCGAGGTCCAGGGCACGGCCGAGGCCGAACCGTTCGACCGCAAGGAACTGAACGCCCTGCTCGACCTCGCCACCGGCGGCTGCGCGGACCTGGCGGCCCTCCAGCAGACAGCCCTGGAACAGGTCCGCTGACCGACCGCTGACCGACGGCCCTTCGCATCGACGGGCACCCGGGTAAAGAAGCAACCAAGAAGACCCCCACGAGCGTCTCCACCGGCACGGGCGCACGGACCGAACCGTGCGCCCGGCCAACCCCCGGAAAGGGAACCGCGCCATGTCCGCGCCCATACGGTCCGAGTCCGCATCCACGCCCGCACGGCCCGAGTCCGCGACCGCACGGTCCACGACCACGTCCGCACGCCGGCGCCGCCTCCCGCTCGCCCTGGCCGCCGCCGCGCTGGCCCTGCCCCTCACCGTCGGCTGCGGAGCCCTCGACAAGGCGCTGGACTGCGTGCAGACCGCCGACGCCATAGCGGGCAGCGTCAGCGATCTCCAGAAGGCCGTCTCCAGCGTCGGGGACGACCCGCTCAAGGTCGACGAGGCCCTGAACGACATCGACAAGGAGATCGACAACCTCGGGGACACCACCGACAACGCCGACCTCAGCAAGGCCGTCGACAACCTCGGCAAGGGCGTCGACAACGTCCGTACGTCCGTCAAGAACGGCGACGAGACCCCCGACCTCGCCCCCATCACCGACGCGGCATCGGAGATAGGCAAGATCTGCACGCCCTGAGAGGCGCAGAGGCGCGGAGGAGCGGGAGGGCGCTCCCGGGCGGGGCCGATACTGGGGGCATGACCCGCTTGATCCTCGCCACCCGCAACGCCGGGAAAATCACCGAACTCAAGGCCATCCTCGCCGACGCGGGCCTGCCCCACGACCTCGTCGGCGCGGACGCCTACCCCGACATTCCCGACGTCAGGGAAACCGGCGTCACCTTCGCCGAGAACGCCCTCCTCAAGGCCCACGCCCTGGCCACCGCCACCGGCCTGCCCGCCGTCGCCGACGACTCCGGCCTCTGCGTGGACGTCCTGGGCGGCGCCCCCGGCATCTTCTCCGCCCGCTGGGCAGGCACCCACGGCGACGACCGGGCCAACCTCGACCTGCTGCTGGCCCAACTCTCCGACATCGACACCCCGCACCGCGCCGCTCACTTCGCCTGCGCGGCGGCTCTCGCCCTCCCGGACGGCACGGAACGCGTCGTGGAGGGCCGCCTCCTGGGCACCCTGCGCGAGACCCCGGCGGGCTCGGGAGGCTTCGGCTACGACCCGATTCTCCAGCCGGAGGGCGAGACGCGGACCTGCGCGCAGTTGTCGGCGGCGGAGAAGAACGCGATCAGCCACCGGGGCAAGGCGTTCCGCGCACTGGTCCCGGCGGTACGGGACCTGCTGGGCTGACCGACGCGGTACGCGAGCTGCTGGGCTGACCTGACCGATGCCGATGGCCCCGTCCCACATCGGACGGGGCCATCGCGCGAGGTGCGGCCGGTGGGATTCGAACCCACACGGGTGTTAACCCACTGGGACCTAAACCCAGCATGTCTAGCCATTCCATCACGGCCGCCAGTCCGCCTGTCATGGTAGCGGGCCGGAGTCCGGGCGAGCATATGAGTGGTGGCGACCATCCTCCGCCCGGTCCGGAAACGGAACGGCCCGCACCGACTTCTGCGGTGCGGGCCGTGCGTTCGCGCTCAGGCGAGGTCGGTCAGAACTTCGGTTCCGGCGTCTGGGACTGGACCAGTTCCGCCGCTTCTTCCTTCGTCTCCACCGACGGCGGCGAGCCCTCCAACGGCTGCTGCGCCGTCTCCTTCATGCACGCCACCGCGATCACGCCCACCAGCGCCGCCGCCATCGCGTAGTACGCGGGCATCAGGTTGCTGCCGGTCAGGTCGATCAGGCCCGTGATCACCAGCGGAGTCGTGCCGCCGAAGAGGGACGCGGAGAGGTTGTAGCCGACCGAGAGCGAGCCGTAGCGGACCTCCGTCGGGAACAGGGCCGGGAGCGCCGCCGACATGGTGCCGAGGAGGCAGACCAGGGACAGGCCCAGCATCAGCATGCCGATCACGATGGCCGGGATGCTGCCCTGCCTGATCAGGAGGAAGGCCGGGAGCGAGAGGAACAGGAACCCGAGCATGCCGCTCATCAGCAGCGGCTTACGGCCGAAGTGGTCGCTGAGCTTGCCGACCTGACTGATGATCAGCATCAGGAAGGCCATGACGGCCAGCAGGATCAGCAGTCCGTGGGTCTCGCTGTAGTCCAGTTCGTTCGAGAGGTACGTCGGCATGTACGACAGCAGCATGTAGTCCGTGATGTTGTACGCGCCGACGAGGCCGATGCACAGGATCAGCGCCGGCCAGTGCTGCCGGAAGATCTTGGAGAGGTCTTCCTTCGTGGTGATCTCCACGGAGTCCGCCGCCTCGGAGGCACGCGCGCTGTCCGCTTCCAGTTTCTGGAAGGCGGGCGTCTCGTCGAGGCGCAGTCGCAGATACAGACCCACCAGGCCGAGTGGCCCCGCGACCAGGAACGGGACGCGCCAGCCCCAGGCTTCCATGGCGTCGGAGCCGAGCGCGGCGGTGAGTGCGGTGACCAGGCCCGCGGCGCCGATGTATCCGGCGAGGGTGCCGAACTCCAGGAAGCTGCCGAAGAAGCCGCGGCGCTTGTCGGGGGCGTACTCCGCGATGAAGGTGGAGGCGCCGCCGTACTCGCCGCCGGTGGAGAAGCCCTGGACCAGCCGGAAGAAGATCAGCAGGACCGGTGCCCAGAAGCCGATCGTCGCGAAGGAGGGGATCAGGCCGATGGCGAAGGTGCCGATCGCCATCATGATCATCGTGAGGGCGAGGACCTTCTTGCGGCCGAGCCGGTCGCCCATCGGGCCGAAGAACATGCCGCCGAGCGGGCGTACGAGAAACGCGACCGCGAACGTCGCGAAGGAGGAGAGCAGTTCGACGGTCGGGTTCCCGGAAGGGAAGAAGACATGTCCGATCGTGACGGCCAGGTAGCTGTAGATGCCGAAGTCGAACCACTCCATGGCGTTGCCCAGGGAGGCGGCTTTCACGGCCCTCTTGACCGCCGCTTCGTCGGTGACGGTGATGTCGGACCGGCGCAGCTTGGGGTTCTTCCGCTGCCGGATGGTGCGGAAGAGAGCGGGATGACGTTTGACCGCGGCGGGGTCGGCCACCTCGTCGTGCTCCGGGCCGGCCATTGGCGTGGTCCTTTCCTCGGTGGTGAACACTCCAAGGGAACCTTCTGCGCGATCGTGGCGTTCGCAAACCGAAGTCCCACCGAAGTGGGACCTCGGTCACACGGAGCTTCCTCGGAAACGGGCAGCTCAGAGGCCCGGATCCGTCAAAAAACCCGGATTTTTCAGATGCCCAGATCCTTGATGATCTTCGCGACGTGGCCGGTCGCCCGCACGTTGTAGAAGGCCTGCTCGACCTTGCCCTCCTCGTCGACGACGATCGTCGAGCGGATGACGCCGGTCACGGTCTTGCCGTACATCTTCTTCTCGCCGAAGGCTCCGTACGTCTCCAGGACGGCCTTGGACGGGTCGCCGACCAGAGTGACCTTGAGGTTCTCCTTCTCGCGGAACTTCGCGAGCTTCTCCGGCTTGTCCGGTGACACGCCGATGACGTCGTAGCCGGCGGTGGCGAGCAGATCGAGGTTGTCCGTGAAGTCGCAGGCCTGCTTCGTGCAGCCGGGGGTGAGCGCCGCCGGGTAGAAGTAGACGATGACCTTGCGGCCCTTGTGGTCGGCGAGCGACACGTCCTTGCCGTCCGCGTCGGGCAGGGTGAAGGCGGGGGCGGTGTCGCCGGGTTGGAGGCGCTCGCTCATGGTTCTCCTCGGTGGAGCGGGTGTGACGGTCAGGGTGTACGCGGTGTACGTGGCGTACGCGGCCGAGCGTAATCGGGGGTGCCGTCGGGTGCGGTGGCGGCGGAGCTGACAGACTGTCGATGAAGGTTTACCGGACACGACCACGGAGGCAGCGCGGTGTCGGATTCCAGGACCCCGGCGCAGATCGAGGCGGACATCGTCCGCAGGCGCGGGCAGCTTGCCGAGACACTCGACGAGATCGGGGTGCGCGTGCATCCGAAGACGATCGTCGGCGACGCGAAAGCCCGGGTGACCTCCCGAGTGGATCAGACGGCCGGGCGGGCGTTCGTCGTGGTGAACAGGACGGTGTCGGGCGTACGGGCGCAGTTCGTCGGGGCCGACGGCGGGCCGCGGCTGGAGCGGGTGGTGCCGGTGGTGCTGGTCGCGATCGGTGTCGTGGGGCTGCTCGCGGTGTCGACGAAGCGGCGCCGGGGCTGACATGACCGCGGGCGCGTGCCCCGGAGCAGGACCCGGGAACGGGATCCGGGGACGTGCCCGGGGCGGCCGGGCGCGGCGCGGTTGCCCCCGCCGTGGACGCCTTGGGGCGATGCCCCCTGTGGCGTACGGGACGCGCACGGGCAGGTAGGTTCTGGGGCGTGAGCGAGAAACCCCACAACCAACACGAGCAACACGACAAACTGCCCATCCGGATGCTCCATGACCGCGTGCTGGTCAGGACGGACATCCCGGAGGGCGAGCGGCGCTCGTCCGGTGGCATCGTCATCCCCGCGACTGCGGCGGTCGGCCGGCGGCTGGCCTGGGCCGGGGTGGTGGCGGTGGGGCAGAACGTACGGACGGTGGAGCCGGGGGACCGGGTGCTGTACGACCCCGAGGACCGCGCCGAGGTCGAGGTGCGCGGGGTGGCGTACGTCCTGATGCGGGAGCGCGATCTGCACGCGGTCGCGGCGGACCGGTTCGAGGGGTCCGAGGACTCCACGGGGCTGTACCTCTGACGGTCGCGGTTCCGGCGGGCCCCGGCTCCGGCAGGCCGGTTCCGGTGGGCCCCAGCTCAGACAGGCCGGCTCCGGCAGGCCCCGGCGGGCTCTGATTCCCTTTCGTCCGCGGCCCTTTGCTAGCCTGAGAAGACCCCGACGAGACGCGCCGTACCGGGTAAGAGGCGAGGCCTCCCGAACGAAAGACGACGCATCTGTTGTCCGTGTTTCGTGCCGGAGGTGCCGTCGTGGCGTGGGTTCTGTTGATCGTGGCCGGTCTGCTCGAAGTCGGCTGGTCGATCGGAATGAAGTACACCGATGGCTTCACCCGACTGTGGCCGAGTGTGTTCACGGGGGCGGGGATCGTCGTGAGCATGCTCTTGCTGTCGCAGGCGGCGAAGACGCTGCCGATCGGTACGGCGTACGGGGTGTGGGTCGGTATCGGCGCGGCCGGTGCGGCGGTGCTCGGGATGGTGGTGCTGGGGGAGCCGGTGACCGCCGCCCGGATCTTCTTCGTCTGTCTGCTGCTGGTGGCCGTGGTGGGGCTGAAGGCGACGTCGGGCCACTGACGACAGGCAGGTCACGGGCGGTGTCGGTGACAGGCGGTGTCGGTGACAGGCGGCGCCCCTCAGTCCCTCGGTCTGGTGTGGCTGTGGCCCGGAGCCGGGGCGGGCGGATGGCCGCTGGTGTCGTGCGTACCACCTCCCGTGTCCCCGGGGGGCCCGCCGCCTCCGGCGCTGTCGCCGCCGGTCGATGTACCGCCGTCCCCCGTTCCGCCGCCGGTGTCGTCGCCCCCGGTGTCCGTACCGCCGTCGGACTGCCCCTGTGTCTGACCCTGCGTCCGGCCTTCGGAGGTCTGGCCCTGGCTCTGGCTCTGTGTGGGTTTCTGGGACTGGCCGCCGTTGGTGCCGCCGCCACCTGTCCGGCCGCCCTGTGTCTGACCTTGGGTCCGGCCGCCGGTCTGGCCCTGGGACCGGCCCTGGTTCTGGCCCTCGGACGTCTGGCCCTGGGTCTGTCCCCGGCTGCCGGGGGACTGTGACGTACTGGGGGTGCCGGGCTCGTCCGACCGCCGGTCGTCCGGGGACTGGACCTCCTCCGCGCCGTCCTCCAGTTGCAGTTCGAACTCGGCCGGGGCGGTGCCCTGGAGCGCGGCGGCCGTGTACTGGCCCCAGATCTGGGCGGGTGCTCCACCGCCGTTGATCCTGGCCTGGCCGAGCGCTCCGTACAGCGGTTTCTGCCGGGCGGTCTTCGGATCGGCGCCCATGATCGCGACGACGGTGGTCAGGTTCGGTGTGTACCCGGCGAACCACGCGGCCTTGTCGTCCTCCGCCGTGCCCGTCTTGCCCGCGGCGGAGCGGCCCGCGGCGCGGGCGGCGGTGCCGGTGCCGCTCTCGACGACGCTCTGGAGGATGGAGGTCGTCGTGTCGGCGGCCTCGCGGCTGACGGCCTGTTCGGTGGTCGGGCGGGGCAGTGCCAGGCTCGTACCGTTCTTGCTGACCTTCTTGACCAGGGTGTACGGGTTGCGCATGCCGTGGTTGGCGAGTGTCGCGTACGCCCCTGCCATGTCCAGGACGCTCGGGGTGGCCGGGCCGAGCGCGATGGAGGGGTAGGGCGCCAGGTCGGGCGTGTTCTCGGGGAGGCCGAGGGCGACGGCGGTGTCCCGGACCGTGGCCGGGCCGACGTCCTCGGCCATCTGCGCGTAGACGGCGTTGACGGACTTGTCGGTGGCGGTCCGGACGGGGATGGGGCCGTAGTCGACGTCGTCCTCGTTCGCCGGGTCGTAGCCGGTGGAGCCGTCGGGGCCTTCGACCATGTGGTGGTTGTCGCCGTCGTAGACGGTGTTCGGGGTGATGCGCCGGCCGTTCTGGGTCTCGGACTCGTTGTCGACGGCGGAGGCGAAGACGAACGGTTTGAAGGTGGAGCCGACCTGGTAGTCGCGGCGGGTGGCGTTGTTGACGTACTGCCGGGTGTAGTCGATGCCGCCGTACATGGCGACGACATGACCGGTTTCCGGGTCGATGGAGGCGCTGCCGACGCGGACATTGCGGTCGGCCGCGCGCTCGCTGTCGAGCTGGGAGGTGACCTGGTCCCTGACGGCCTTGCCGAGGGCGTTCTGCTTCTTCCGCTCCAGCGTGGTGGTGATCCGGTAGCCGCCGGAAGCCAGCGTCTTCTCGTCGATGATCTTGTTGTCGGCGAGATACTCCCCGACGGCCTGGACGATGTAGCCGCGCTGCCCGGAGAGCCCGATCGTGGAGTGCCTGACCTTGCCGGGGACCGGGAAGTCGGCGCCGGCGCGGGCGTCGGGGCTGAGCCAGTTCTCCTTCACCATGCCGTCGAGCACATAGTTCCAGCGGGCGACGGCGGCGGGCTTGTTGTCCGGGTGGACGACGACGTCGAATTCGCTGGGCGCGTTCAGGAGGGAGGCCAGATAGGCGCCCTCGGCGGTGCTGAGGTCCTGGACGTTCTTGCCGTAATAGGCCTGGGCGGCGGCCTGGATTCCGTACGCGTTCCGGCCGAAATAGCTGGTGTTGAGATAGCCCTGGAGGATCTGGCCCTTGGTCTGCTCGCGGTTGAGTTTGATCGCGATGAAGAATTCCTTCGTCTTGCGGACGATGGTCTGTTCCTGGCCGAGGTAGTAATTCTTGACGTACTGCTGGGTGATGGTGGAGCCGCCCTGGGTGCCCTTGCCGGTGGCGGTGTTCCAGGCGGCGCGGACCATGCCCTGCGGGTCGACGGCGGGCTCGTTGTAGAAGCCGCGGTCCTCGGCGGCGAGCACGGCCCGCTGCACGGACACGGGGACCTGGGCGAGCTTGATGTTCTCGCGGTTGATCTCGCCGTCCCGGGCGATCTGGGTGCCGTCCGCGTAGAGGTACACATTCGTCTGCGCGGTGGCCGCGACATTGGCGGCCGGAATATCGACGATCTTGTAGCCCACGACGAAGCCGAGGACGAGGACGAACGCGCAGAGCAGGAGTCCGCCGAGCAGCACGCGCCAGGTGGGGAGGATTCTGCGCCAGCCGGTGCGCCTGGGGCGTTTCCCGCTCGCGGACTTCTCGCCGGCGCCCTTGCCGTTCGCGTTCTCCTCGTCCGGAGAAGACCCGGGACCGGCGGCCGAGGGATCCCGTGGGGCCCAGCCCTGCTGCGGCTCGTCACTCATATGTGCGAAGACTCCTCGGCCATGGCCGGTGGTTCACTCTCCGGCATAACGGTGTCGTATCAGGTGATTCGATGTACAAGCCCATGAAACGCCGCGCATCACCATGAAACATGGCAGAGGGGGAGGTGGGGCGGAGGCGGGAGACGGCCGGAGCGGCGGCCGGATATTCGGTCGCGACGGCTGATGCCGCTGGACTAGGCTCGGGCGCTTTGGTGCCTGGACGGCTGTACGGGGCCGACCGGCGGCTTCGGCGCTGGTCAGCGGGTCAGCCGGGCCGGTCCGGGCGCTCGGGAGGGGCGAGGGGAGGGGCTGTTGTGCGGCTGTACGCGGTGGTGGCCGTGGGCGGGTTCCGGCGCTATGCGACGTATCGCGTGGAGACCTTGGCGGGAGCGTTCACCAACACCGTTTTCGGGTTCATCGTGGCCTACACCTTCACGGCTCTGTGGAGTGAACGCCCGCACCTCGGCGGTTATGACCTGTCCCAGGCCGTCACCTTCGTGTGGCTGGGCCAGGCGCTGCTGATGACCTGCGTCATGATGGGCGGCGGTTTCGAGGACGAACTGATCGAGCGGATCCGTACCGGCGACATCGCCGTCGACCTCTACCGGCCCGCCGACCTCCAGCTGTGGTGGCTGGCCGGGGACCTGGGCCGGGCGGCCTTCCACCTGCTGGGGCGCGGGATCGCTCCGATGGTGATCGGCTCGTTCGCCTTCGACCTCGCGCTGCCGGTGAACCCGCTGACCTGGGTGGCGTTCCTGGTCGCCGTGGTGCTCGGCGTCGTGGTGAGCTTCGCGATCCGCTTCATGGTCGCGCTCTCCGCGTTCTGGCTGATGGACGGCGCGGGCACGGCGCAGATCACGATGCTGGTGGGGACGTTCTTCTCCGGGATGCTGCTGCCCCTGAACATCTTCCCGGGCCTGCTCGGCGAGGTCGCGCGGGCGCTGCCCTGGTCCTCGCTGCTCCAGATCCCGGCGGACATCTTCCTCGGCAGACGCACCGGTTGGGACCTGGTCACGGCCTACGCGTTCCAGGCGGCCTGGGCGCTGGCGCTGCTGGCGGCCGGGCGGGCGCTCCAGTCCGTCGCGACACGGAGGGTGGTGGTCCAGGGTGGCTGAGGAGACGGCTCGGGCGGCGGCGGGAGTCGACGAGGTCCGTGCGGAGGAGCCCGGGGCCCCCGGCGCGTCCCGGGGCTCCGGGGGATCTCAGGGCTCCGGGGAGGTGCCCGCCGATCTGTGGATTCCGCGCGCGTCCCGGCGCGAGGCCCTGCGGGACGGGTTCCGGGCGTACGGCCTGATCGTGGCGATGTGGATGCGGTCCACGATGGCGTACCGCGCGTCCTTCGTGATGACCGCGTTCGGGAACTTCGCGGTGACCGCCTTCGACTTCGTGACGATCATGCTGATGTTCTCGCAGGTGGACGCCCTGGGCGGCTACGCGCTGCCCGAGGTGGCCTTTCTGTACGGGACGTCCGCCACGGCCTTCGGCCTCGCCGACCTCCTGCTCGGCTCGATGGACCGGCTGGGCCGCCGGGTGCGTGACGGCACGCTCGACACGCTGCTGCTGCGGCCCGTACCCGTACTGGCGCAGGTGGCGGCGGACCGGTTCGCGCTGCGCAGGGTCGGCCGGGTCCTCCAGGGGCTGCTGGTGCTGGGCTACGCCCTGCTGACGGTGGACATCGACTGGACGCCGGTGCGGGTGCTGATGCTGCCGATGATGCTGCTGAGCGGGGCGACGATCTTCGCGGCGGTGTTCGTGGCGGGCGCGGCGTTCCAGTTCTGGGCGCAGGACGCCTCACAGGTGCAGAACTCGTTCACGTACGGCGGGACGACGCTGCTCCAGTATCCGCCGACGGTCTTCGCGAAGGACCTGGTGCGCGGGGTGACGTTCCTGGTGCCGCTGGCCTTCGTCAACTGGCTGCCGGCGCTGTACATCCTGGGCCGCGAGGACCCGTTGGGGCTGCCGGACGCCGTCGCGTTCCTGCCGCCGGTGGTGGCCGTGGCGTGCTGTGTGCCGGCGGGGCTGGCGTGGCGGCTGGGGCTCAGGGCGTACCGCAGTACGGGGAGCTAGGTACGGGGAGCCAGGCACGGGGAGTCAGGTACGTACGGGGAGCCAGGCACGGGGAGTCAGGTACGTACGGGGAGCCAGGCACGGGGAGTCAGAGGCTTCAACGGGTCGTCGTACGAGGAGAGTTGGGTGGAGCATTCATGAGCACGGATAGTACGGACGGCACGGACGGTACGAACGGCACGGATGGCACGGACGGCACGGACAGCGCGGGCGGAAGCGTACATTCCGCGGCTTCCGTGGCTGGCGCGGATTTCATCGAACTGGACGGGATCGAGAAAGTCTTCGACGTCCGCCGCCGGGCAGGGCTGCTGCGCCGCGAGAAGCACCAGGTGCGGGCCGTGGACGGCATCAGCTTCCGGGTGGCGCGCGGCGAGATGGTCGGCTACATCGGCCCGAACGGCGCCGGCAAGTCCACCACCATCAAGATGCTCACGGGCATCCTGACCCCCAGCGCCGGGCGCCTGCGGGTCGCGGGCATCGATCCGTCCCGGGAGCGCACGAGGCTGGCGCAGCGCATCGGCGTGGTCTTCGGCCAGCGCACCACGCTGTGGTGGGACCTGCCGCTGATCGACTCGTACCGTCTGATGCACCGGATGTACCGCGTCCCGGACGCGCGCTTCCGGGTGAATCTGGAGCGCTGTGTCGAACTGCTCGACCTGGGCGAGCTGTTGGACGTACCCGTACGGCAGTTGTCGCTCGGCCAGCGGATGCGCGGCGATATCGCGGCGGCGCTGCTGCACGACCCCGAGGTGCTCTATCTGGACGAGCCGACCATCGGGCTCGATGTGGTCTCCAAGGCCAAGGTCAGGGAGTTTCTGCGGGACCTGAACGCGGAGCGCGGCACGACGGTGCTGCTGACCACCCACGATCTGACCGATATCGAGCAACTCTGCAAGCGCGTGATGGTCATTGACCACGGCCGGCTGCTGTACGACGGGGCCTTGGGCGGGCTGCACGAGGTGGGCGAGAGCGAGCGGACGCTGGTCGTCGACCTGGAACGCGAGCTTCCGCCGATCGAACTGCCGGGGGCGCGGGTGGTGAAGGTGGAAGGGCCCCGCCAGTGGCTGGCCTTTCCCGCGACGGCTTCGGCGGCGCCGTTGGTCGCGCGGATCGCCGCGGAGTGTCCGCTGATGGATCTTTCGGTGCGAGAGCCGGACATCGAGTCGGTGATCGCGAAGATGTATGCCGATCGTTCAACTGTGTGAGCTATGCCTCATTGTTGGCTAATCTGCTGACATGACGAGCGAGCGGCCTGACAAGCGCCCCGATGTGCACGCCGACACACGGGCCTCCGACGCCGAGAGGGAGCGGGTCGCCGAGCGGCTGCGCGAGGCCGTGGCCGAGGGACGGCTCGACATGGCGGAGTTCGACGAGCGGCTGGGGGCCGCCTACAAGGCGCGTACACATGGCGAGTTGGTGCCACTTGTACGGGACCTGCCCGCGCCGGGCACGACGGCGGACCTGACGCCGATGGACGGGGCAGCCGTACCCGGACCGCGCGGTGGTGACGGCGTATGGGCGGACCGGATCGGCAGGGAGCGGGCCACGTCCAAGGGGGCCTTCGCGTTCTGGAGCGGGTTCAGCCGTAAGGGCAGGTGGACGGTGGGCCGCACGTTCACGGCGGGCGTCTTCCAGGCGGGCGGCGAGATCGATCTGCGCGAGGCGCGATTCGAGGAGCGCGACGTGGTGATCCGCTGCTTCACCGTCATGGGCGGCATCGGCATCGTCGTGCCACCCGGCATGGACGTCGAGGTCAGGGGCTTCGGGTTCATGGGCGGATTCGGCGAGGAGGGGGACGTGGACGTGCCGGTCGCGCCCGGGTCACCTCGGGTGGTCGTCACCGGGTTCGCGCTGATGGGCGGAGTCGGGGTGCACCGCAAGGAACGGAAGGCGGAGAAGCGCCGGCTCAAGGAGGAGCGGAAGCTGCGGAAGCTGGAGGAAACGCGGGATCCCGAAGCCCGGGAGCGCAAGGAGCTCGGCTGACCGCCGGGCTGCCTTGACCGCCGGGCTTCCGGGACGGCTGAGGGCCGCCCTGACCGCCCGGCTTCCGGGACCGCTGGGCTTTCCGGGTCTCCGGGACCGCTGAGGTACGTCGGCGCCGGCCGAGGGACGCCCGGCGCCGGCCCGAGGGCCCGTCAGAGGTCGGCCCGGGCCTTGCCCACCAGGGACTGGAGGTTGAGGTAGCTCCCCATCGCGCGGTAGCCCGCGTCGCTCGGGTGCAGCCCGTCCCCGGAGTCGTACACCGGCCGCATCCGGTCCGGCGCGTACGGATCGCGCAGCGCCCGGTCGAAGTCCACGACCTCGTCGAAGACCCGGCCCGACCGGATCTCCTCGTTCACCCGGTCGCGTACGGACTCGGTGACGGGGTTGTACGCCCGGTGCGCGCCGAACGGTGTCAGCGTCGAGCCGACGACGCGCACTCCGCGCGCGTGCGCCTGCCGGGTGAGCTCCCTGAGTCCGTTGGTGATCTTGGTGGGGTCGGTCTCGCGGCCGCGCAGGATGTCGTTGATGCCGAGGTCGATGACGACGACCTTCACCCCGGCCCGGTTGAGGACATCGCGCTGGAACCGGGAGACGCCCGCCGCGCCGGCGCGGCCCGTGACCGAGTCGCCCAGGACCTGGTTGCCGCCGATGCCCTCGTTGAGCACGCCCATGTGCTGGCCGCGCAGCCGGGCGGCGAGGACGTCGGGCCAGCGGCGGTTCGCGTCGTCGGTCGACTTGACGCCGTCGGTGATCGAGTCGCCGAAGGCGACGACCGCGCCCGGCGCATCACGGTTGAGGACGTCGACGGCGGTCACATAGCGCCAGACCTTGGCCGGCTGGGTGTACGCGGTCCGGGTGGGGTCGACCGTACGGTCGCCGTTGGCGAGGTACGAGGTCTGCATCGCCTGCGAGTGGAACGTGACGGGACCGCCGGCCTGCGGGGTGTAGAGCGAGACCAGCAGATCGCTGTCGTACGGCACCCGCATCGGCATCGGATCGCTGACGATCTGACCCCCGGCCGGAATGGTCACGGTCGGCTTCCTGCCGAACGTCAGCTGCCGCATGGTCCCGGCGACCGCCTGGGCGCCCCCGTTTCCGACCGCGACCGAGGCGCGGCCGACCACCAGGGGGCTGGTGCCGTAGAGGTTGGAGAGGGTGATCCGGGCGCTGGTGCCGCCGATGCTGGTGTGCACGACGTTACGGATGGTGCGCCCGGGGAAGCCGAGGGGTGCGAACCGCTCGACGCCGACCGGAGCGGCGGCCCAGGTGCCGGTCCAGGAATCGGAGGACGCGGGTGCGGCTGTCCCGACGGGGGTACGGCCCTGGGCGCGGGAGTCCCGCGAGCCGTCGCCCGAGCCGCCCCAGAGAGCTCCCGAGCCGTTGCCGAGCAGGCCGAACCCGCCGATTATCGCGGCGCACACCAGCGCCACTACTGCCACAAGCGCCCCGAGCAGGGCGAATCCTCGATACCTGGCCATGGCCCCCGTGTCTCCCTCACACCGACGTACGGAACACATCATCCGGCATCGCCTGGGAACTCGACGTAGCGCCCAGGAGTACCTGGGGAGGAGACACTGTGCGGGGGCGGGGTTTCAGGTGGGTTTGGGTAGGAAGTGCACGCGAACGGGTGGAGCGGATGGAACGTACAGATCCTGAGAAAGCGCCGGAGCCGGGCGGTGGCGACGCGGGGTCCGAGCGGCCCTCGACGGAGCCGGCGACGGGGCCCGGGGAGCTTGCCAACGGGCCCGAACGGCCTGTCGCGGAGCCTGTGGTGGGGCCTGCCACGTCTTCTGCGGGGCCCGCCACGGGCCCCTCTGCGGGCCCTTCTACGGGGCCTTCTGCCGGGCCTGGCACGGGTTCTTCCGTGAGGCCTTCCGCCGGGACGACCGGCGGGCGCGCGCCCCTGGGCCTGGGCTCGTTCTCGTACACCGCCGCCGACGAGGAGAAGCGGCGCGGCGTCCGCCGGATGAAGATCACCGCGACCGGTCTGCTCCTGCTGGTCGCTGTGATTTATGTCCTAGCCACCTGGGCGAAGAACTCCGGGGTGGAGGGCTGGCCCGGCTATGTGGCCGCGGCGGCCGAGGCGGGCATGGTGGGCGCGCTCGCCGACTGGTTCGCGGTGACGGCGCTCTTCCGGCGCCCGCTCGGCCTGCCCATTCCGCACACCGCGATCATTCCGCACAAGAAGGACCAACTGGGCGCCTCGCTCGGCACGTTCGTCGGGGAGAACTTCCTGTCGGCCGAGGTCGTACGGACCCGGCTGCACGCCCTGGGCATCGGCCGCCGGCTAGGCGCCTGGCTCGCCGAACCGGCCCATGCCGACCGCGTCACCGCCGAGTTGTCCACGGCGCTGCGCGGCGCGCTGACCGTCCTGCGGGACTCGGATGTACAGGCGGTCGTCGGCGAGGCGATCACCCGCCGCGCGGACGCCGTCGAGATCGCTCCGGGCATCGGCAAGACCCTGGACAAGGTCGTCACCGACGGCGCCCACCACCGTGCCGTCGACCTGATCTGCGGCCGCGCGCACGACTGGCTGGTGGAGCACGGCGATTCGATCACGGACGCGGTCCAGGGCGGGGCGCCGGGCTGGACGCCGCGCTTCGTCGACCGCAGGGTCGGCGACCGCGTCTACAAGGAACTGCTGCGCTTCATCACGGAGATGCGCGACATGCCCAGCCATCCGGCGCGCGGCGCGATCGACCGTTTCCTGCGGGACTTCGCCGCCGACCTCCAGTCGGACACGGACACCCGGACGCGGGTGGAGCGCCTGAAGTCGGAGCTGCTCGCGCGTCCCGAGGTGCAGGACATCATCGCCTCGGCCTGGTCCTCCGTACGCGCCATGATCATGTCCGCGGCGGAGGACGACCGCAGCGAACTGCGCCTGCGGGCGCGGGCGTCGCTGCTGTCGCTGGGCTCGCGGCTGGCGACGGACACGCGCCTCCAGGGGAAGCTGGAGGGGTGGATCGAGGACGCGGCCTCGTATCTCGTCTCGACGTACCGCGCCGAGATCACGTCCCTGATCTCGGACACGGTGGCGAGCTGGGACGCCGACGACACGTCGAAGAAGATCGAGGCGCACATCGGCCGTGACCTTCAGTTCATCCGGATCAACGGCACGGTGGTCGGTGCGCTGGCGGGCCTGCTGATCTACACGGTGTCGCACGCGCTGGGCGCGTAGCGGCGGACCGGTGCCGGGTGCGCAAAGGGCCGGGTGCGTAAGGGGCCGGGTGCGTAAGGCGCCGGGTGCGTAAAAAGTTGCTGGGCGCGTGATCCGGACCCTGTCGTCCGTTCACGCGCCCAGCCACCATGGGGGAGTTGCTCTTAAGTACGGAGGCCGGTCCGGCCCTGTTCAACGTCCCGGAAAAAACTTTTCTGCGGGGCCTTCGTGTACGGAAATGCCCGGGAGGCGGGAAATCGGGTACGGGAGAGGGGCGTTGGCGGAGGCGGCGCGTGGCGAGTGTCCGCCGTTTTCGTAACGCAGGGTAGTCGCACGTTCGGTGGGGGCATGCAGGACCCATGCGTACGCACACCGATCCACTGGTCGTCGCCCAGGACGGCCTCGCCACTCCCCGGCAACTCGTCGGCCTGGGCTGGGCCACGTCGACCATCGCCCGACGCTGCACCCCGGGCGGCCCCTGGCAGCGATTACTCCCCCGGGTGATCCTCCTCCAGACAGGCGCCCCGAGCCCCCGTCAACGCCTGCGCGCCGCGCTCCTGTTCGCGGGGGAGGGGGCCCTGCTCACGGGCACGGCGGCGCTCGCGCTGTACGAGATCCGGGCGGCGGGGCCGGTGACGCGGCTGCGCACGGTCGACGTACTCGTACCCGGTACGCGCAACCCGCGCAGCCGCGCGTACGTCCGCGTGCACCGCACCGACCGCCCCTGCCGACGCCTGCCGGTACGGGGCCTGCCCTGCGCGTCGCTGCCCCGCGCCCCCGCCGACGCGATCCCGTCCCTGACCGGCCGGGCGGCGGTGACGGCCCTGCTCGCCGAGGTCGTCCAACGAGGCCGCTGCACACTTGAGGAACTCACCACCGTGCTGCGCTCCGGTCGCCACGGGAGCGACCCTCGGGTCGCGACGACGCTGGAGGGACTGACGGCCGGAGTCCGCTCGGTCGCGGAGGCCGCCGCCCGCCCGCTCCTGCGCGAGGCCGGCATCCCGGACCCCCTGTGGAACCAGGACCTGTACCTGCTCGACGGCACCTTCCTGGCCCGCCCCGACGCCTACTGGCCGTACGCGGGTGTGGTCCTCGAAATCGACTCCCGCGAATGGCACTTGAGCCCGGGGGACTGGGAGCGCACGATGGCCCGCCGCAACCTCATGATCAGGCACGGCCTCACCGTCCTGTCGGTCTCCCCGTCCCAGCTCAGGGACGACCCGAAGACCCTCACGACCACACTCCACGCGGCCCTCGCCACAGGCGCGGCGGGCGCCGCCCCGGAGGTACGGCTGGGCGCGCCCGCCTGAGCCGGGACCCGGGCTTATGTACGGGCCGGGCCCCGGCTCAAGCGGGCCGACCGCCGCGCCGTGGACACCGTGGACGCGGACGGACGGGAGGCGGCGGCGCGGGCTTCGGCGGCGCGTGCGTGAACGGTGTCCGACGAGAGCCGGGCGGACCGCCGTACGGGCTCGGGCTCACCCCGGCAGGCGCCGCAATCGCCGTCGACCAGGGCCTCGGGGCGGCCGGGGGCACGGCACGTGGCGCACTCCATGACCCGCAGCGGCGGCCGTTCCGAGGCCGAAGGGACGGGCGGGAGCTTGGACTTGAGCCGCTCGCGGATGAGCCCGGCCGGATGATGGACGGGCACGGGGAGCCCATCGGTGAGGGTGCGCAGAACGTCTTCCTCGGTGGCCCCTCGTACGAACCACTCGGCGGCCAGCGGCTCCAGGGCCGCGCAGTCGGCGGCGGACAGCGACACGGCGGGGTTCCTGCGGCCGACGGCGACGAGCACGGTGTAGGCCCGCGAGCGTTCCGGAACCCGCGAACAATCCGAAAGGCGGACGGGCTCGGCGGAAGCGGCCGTAGAGGGGGCGTCCGGCACGTCGCCGGAAACGCTGGATCCGGTGACGTACGAGGCCCACCAGGCGTTGTCCCGGGCCGTACGGGAGAACCACGTACGGGTGACCCACCGCGCACCGCCCGACCCGACCACATGCTCACGGCCCCTGCGCAGATGCCCGGCCCGCTGAAGGCGGTTGAGGGCAGTACGCAACGCGCACTGCCCGTAGTCCAGCACCTTGGCGAGGGCCTTCACGGAGATGTCCGCCCCGTCCGGCAACCGGTCGATGAACCCGGCGATGGCCGCTTCACGGGCCGGAAGATGCGCGAAGTCCCCTGGAGCGGGACTCTGTTGCTCGGCCGCCGAACGCTTGCCGTAACCGGGATTGGCCATCGGGTGCGGAGCCGCGTGTGCCGGGGGCGGGGCATCACTAAACTGAATGTCAGCCATGAGGATCTCTGCCGATCTTGTGTGGTGAGGCCTCTGTCCGGTGTTGGCGCACCAGGCGGGGGCCGCTTACGTCTTGGGGGCACGCTAGACCGCAGTAACTCTGAGTGGCAAGTCGACCCCGAAGAGTCAACTAGGTCGACAGGGAGGGTGGGTGGGAAAGAAGAACCAACCAATCCTTACAAACGTGGCTCGACCCCCGAACCTTGAGCCCCAAGCCCACCAGCCGCCTCAATCCCCCAGCTCAAAGCCCCGGTGCCATTGGCGCTCGCCCCCGAAGCTCAAGCTCCGAGCGCACCGGGGCCAGAAAGCTCTATTGCGTTCCCGGGAAGCTCTGCTCCAGCCACTGGCGCACTGCGCTGACGGTCGTGCGTCCGTGCTGGCGCAAGACATCGACTATGTCGCGGCCGCAGACGAGAGAGATGGGGTGGGCGTCCTCGTGCACCTCCTCCTGCACCTGCTTATGGAAGTACGACGTCGTGACGAGAACTCCGAAATTCCGGTGCTTCAGACGAGAGATAAGGCGGGATACGTCCTTAACGCCCACGGAGTTGCTCGTCGCGTAGCACTTCGCCTCCAAGGCGAAGTCGATGGCGATCGGGTTGACCGTCGGTCCGAGGATGTAGGTGCCGACCGCGTCGCGTCCGCCGTCGCGGCTGGGCCTAGTGACATCGACGCTGCCTGTGCTGGGTGCTATCAGCCGCCAGATAGCAACTGCGCAGCTCTCGAAGTCGTGCTCGCGACCTCGGAAGTACTCCCGGATACCTTCGAGGATCGCCTTTCCTTCGTCGTCTTCTGGCAACTGGCCCGCCCTGGACCTGATGACGGTGGTGGAGGGTGCCACCAGGGGACGGTAGATACGTCCCTCGACCCAATTTCGCCATGCGGGGGGACAGTCGCTCGTGAGAGGGCTGCCTCCGCTCAGCACGTGCTGAATCCACGTTCGGGAAATCCTGGCGTGGTCAAGCACGGTGAAGCGGGCACGGTAGTTCTGGAAGCGTTGGCCGTCGGTAGTCCGCCAGATGGCAGCAAGCTCGTCGTCCGACGTCATGGTTGGCCCGCCTGGAGCCAGGAGCCCCCGGAACCGTACAGATCGCCCGGCGGTTCCAGTCTTCTCGAAAAGAAGAAACGGTGGCACAGCGGCGGCCCGCTCAGCGGCTGAACGATGTGAGGCATCGAAGGCATCGCGGAGCAGCTGGTTGCCGGATCGCGGAGTGTCGTGCAGGTCCCGTCCTGGCGTCTTGTTATCCCCGTAGTAGGTGAACGTGCCGGTCTGAACGTCGAGATGATCGGGCCAGTCCACCGCCCCACCAGTGGTGTAGAGCACCGACAGGCGGACCGTCCCCTTGGCGGGGGATCCCTTGTGCCGGAAGCCCCCTTGGTTGCCCACCCCTGGGATCAGCTTGGCGATAGGGTCATCACCGCTGTTGCCGTTGGAACCGCCGGCGTAGAGAGCATCCACCACCAGGTCTGACGTGCTCAGGTCTGCGAACGCGACGTGCGGCTCAGGAGCAACAGTGAGAGTCATATCTTAGTATTTACCAGCTGTCTCTGACACTCCCTATCCGGCGATCTGTCCCGGAGCGGGGCCGGACGTCAGCTGAGACCAAGACCCAAGCTGGGACGCGGTGTCAGTGCTGCTCTTTAAGATCCACACCATGAAACTCAGTGATTCCTCACGTCAGCACACGGAGCCTCTGCGGACGATGGACCTGTTCGCAGGCTGCGGAGGGTTCACTGCGGGCTTCGGCTCGTACGGGGTTGGGCCGGAGGGTGACGTTCCCGGCTTCAGGCCCGTCGCTTCTGTGGAGAGCGACCCCGCCGCCGCGGCCACGTACGCAGCCAACCACCATCCGGACGTGCCCTTCTGCGGAGTCATAGAGGACTTTGATCCGTACCCGTTCGCCGATGAAGTTGACGTCATCACCGGCGGTCCCCCTTGCCAAGGCTTCTCCGGGCTTGGGGCGCAGAACCCGAGCGACCCACGCAACACTCTGTGGGAGGAGTACCTCAGAGTCGTGGCTGTCGTAAGGCCGAAGGTCTTCGTCCTGGAGAACGTGGACCGGTTCCTCAAGTCACCGGAATATGAACGCTTGCAAGATGCCGTTCGGCTTGACGGTCTCCTCGCGGACTATGAACTGTCGACAGCGATCCTCAATGCGGCCGACTACGGTGTTCCGCAGACACGCAGGCGCGTGATTGTCATTGGCACCCACCGGGACTTCGGTGCTCCGTTGCAACACCCCACACCAACCCACACGAAAATTCCGGTGATCGAGGACGAACTCGTACTGTTCGGCGGGGCCGTCCCCTTGCTGGAATGGGTGCCGGTAGATTCGATCTTTCGTCGCTCGGCACGTATCGAGATCACAGGGACCGAACTTCCGGCGCGACGTGTGTCGGGTGGTCTCGCTGGGCCCTACCGAACTGATGAGTTGCACTTTGGCCGTACGCCAACGCCCTTGTCTGTGGCTCGCTACGCAGCCATTCCTCAGGGCGGAAACCGTGACGACCTCAGGGGGAAAATGACTGTGATCGACGGCGCCGAGAAGGCCCTGAGTACCTTGAGCTGGGACAAACACCACAGTGGTTCACGTGATGTCATGGGGCGGCTCCGCAGCGGCTCTCCCTCAGTAACGATCCGAACCGAGTTCTTCAAACCCGAGAAGGGACGTTACCTCCACCCGGTGGAGAACCGCCCCATCACTCACTACGAGGCGGCTCTCATCCAAGGCTTCCCCGACGACTACCGCTGGTACGGAACTAAGATTCAGATTGCAAAGCAAATCGGTAACGCTGTACCTGTCGGTCTCGGTCGAGCCCTGGCTGGCATCATCCATCAGCACTTGAGTGTTCTGACACTGCAGCGGGCGGATTTGCGCCGGACCGCCTCCTCGTCGTGAAGTTTTCCGGTGACGTCGGGGTGCGACGGATGGGGGGAAATACACCAACTACCTGGATCAGCTGAGCTGTTGGTTCTGCAGAGCGATGATGAACCTGACCCAAGTGGCCTTATTGCGGAAGAAGATCCGAGGTCCCTCAGGGTTCTTTGAGTCCCGTATGACTGTGCCGTTCTCCAGACGAGCCACTTCCAGGCACTCTGTCGTGTTTCCGCCACTGTAAGAGGACTTGAACCACATGAGGCTCTCGGTGGGCTGGGGCGCTGTAACCATCACATCTCCTCGCGTACGCGCTGGATCATGGCCGATGACGCGGCCATGTCCAACGCTTGTGCGCGAAGGTAGTCGAACGCAAGTCGGTATCGGTCCAGTTCTTCGTCCTTTTCCATGAAGACGGAACCGACATGCAGATCGACATAGACAACGTCCAGTGACGGCTCGGCACCGCCCAGAACCACAAAGCTCCCCAGCGCGGCTGTGTGGGCTCCTCTCGCGAACGGCAGGATCTGGAGGGTGATGTGCGGCGATTCGTTGGCCTCCAGGAGGTGGCCAAGCTGTTCGCGCATGATCTGCCGTGACCCGACCACGCGCCGTATCACCGACTCATCGAGGATCGCCCAGAGGTGGGGCGGCCTGGTGCGGTGGAGGATCTCCTGCCGCTTCATGCGGATGTCGACGAGTAGTTCGATCTCCTCTGGCGTCAGACGCATCTCGTTGGCCTGCTGGATAGCGGTGTTGTAGCTACGGGTCTGGAGGAGACCCGGCACGTAAACGCAGCTGAAATGGTCTTCCCGTACAGCTTCGTCCTCAAGGGTGAGCAACAGGTTCATGTCCGCAGGGATGGAGTCACTGAACGGGCCCCACCAGCCTTGTTGCTTGGCATCCTTGGCGAGTGACACGACCGCGTTGCGCTCAGCGTCGCTGGCGTCGTACTCACGGCACAACGCGTCCACGATGGGCCACTTCACCGGCCCTTCCTGAGTCTCGTACCGGCTGACGGTGGCCTTCGACACCCCAACGAGCCGACCAGCCTCCTCCAGCGTCATCGCCTTCCGCGCGCGGAGTTTCCGCATCATCGCGCCGAGCTGGCGACGGCGGGTTGTAGTCCTCGCTGGCATGGCAAGCGGCCTTCCGTTGGATCTGGTCCTTCGCTGCCTCAGCCAACAGATAAAACGCGCGACGGAGTTGATGAGGCGGCAGATTCACCCGAGAGAGTCTTGTGAGAAGTTACATGGAGAGACTTCTCGGTGCCATACTCGCTGTCGATCGGCTACTCAGCGCAGCCGTACGGATACGGCGCGCCTGGCGCTGGCGTGGCGCGGAAGGGAGACTCGCATGTCCGGATGCGAAGACAACGGCACTCAGCTCCGCAGCGTGCTTCTGTTTGAGGCCGTGCCCACGGCGGTGCGGGGCCTGCGCGAGGCCGTCAGGAGTCAACTGGCGGAGTGGGGACTGCCGGCGTTCTCGGAAGAGGCTGAACTGGTTGTCAGTGAACTGGCCTCTAACGTGATCAAGCATGTTGGCGAGGGGGCGACAGCGACTCTTGTGCTGGAGCCGGCCGGGGACCGTCTGAGGATCGAATTGCATGACAAGAGCGATCGGCTGCCGGTACTGATCTCGGCCGGGTGTGATGACGAATGTGGTCGCGGTCTGCACCTTCTGGCCGGGTTGGCTGTTGCCTGGGGCACCGTGCCCACCGCGACAGGCAAAGCTGTCTGGTGCGAGCTCTCCGTCGACCCGGAAGAACAGCGACGGAGAGTGCTGCGAGGCGAGGCAGCGCTGACGCGTTACCGGCACGACCTTGGAGCGCCGGCACCACTCCAGAGCCGCGCCATTCAGATCCTTGAAGAATCGGCTGCCGACCTCATCGCGGACTTGCTGCACTGGGTTGCCGCCCAAGGCGGTGACCCGGACGGTCTGCTGGACAAGGCGCAGATGCACTTCGAGGCCGAGGCTGAAGCAGCCTGAGGTGGTTACAACTCCTGCTTACCTCGCCTGGCCGAGGTGAGGAGCAGGCCCGCATCCTCATACAAGCGTCTGTCGTGAAACGCGGACGCGATGTTGAGGACGGCCTGGGCGTCCCGCGCGCCGGCGTTAGCGAGGACAGTGTTGGCCTCATCGTCTAGTCCCGCTGAGCGGCATGCGATGACGACATCCGTGACGTCATGCGATGGGAGGGTCGTAGCTGCGCTCCAGAGCACCATGTATGCGTCGCGGTGTCGGCCCTCGGAGAGGTAGCCGGTCAGGATGCTGAGCTCGGACCAATCCTCGTCGGCGAGAATTTTGGGGTGCCGGTCCCCCTGGGAAAGGGGGACCGGCACCCTTGTCCGTGCCGCCGCACTTGAAGCCGGGCCTGTGGCGACGGCTGCGTTCTGGTCAGACCCTGGCTCGCGGGAAGAGCTCTGAACACGCCTCGAAGCCGGCGCCTCATCTTCGTCGGCATGAGACTCCCCGGTATCCGCTGGGTAGCCGACCGCGCAGCACGAGCAGTGCTTTTTGAGAGCTGCCAAGCGCATTTCGAGGAGGGCGTTGAGGGGGTGAGGTAGCTCCGCTCCTTCATCCCGGGCATCTTCCTCGACCACCTTGTAGAAGCTCGTGAGGAGCTGAGGTTCGGGCACACGACCGCCGTTGAGGTGGTTCGAGAGCGTCGTCGCCGCCTGATTCGCCCGGCTGGCGATGGTCGCTTGGGTGTGGCCGCTGCACTCGCGAACCCTTCGCAGTGCCCTCACGAATCGTCGGTGTGGCGCAGAGATGCCGACCGGCAGATCTTTCCACCTCCGCTGTGTTCCGTCCGGCAATGTGACTCCTCAGACACGTGACGCGCTTAACGACGAGCGCCTTTGATTGTGTGTCAGCGAACGGTGTCGCCGGAAGATGTTGAAGTATTCCATCCCACCTCGAAAGTCGCTGGAAGCTGGCGCAAGAGCTGCTGCTCAGGCAAGAGTTGGTACTCGCTGAAGCTGCGGCTCCTGGGTGACTTCCAGGCATGCGGTGTAGGCCACGCCTGTCGTCTTACGTAAGGGGAACAACGTGATGGCACTGCCGTCGTGGACGGACACGAAGTACGGCACGATGAAGCGCGCCGCTCTGTGGCTGGTCACCGTGATTGGTGAGGATGGCACCTTCACCAAGGAAGACATCAAGTTGGCTTTCCCCGGGATCAGTCAGGCTGACCGTCGTGTGCGCGACCTGCGTGATTACGGCTGGCAGATTGACACCCAGCGGGAGGACGCGAGCCTGGGACAGCATGAGCAGCGGT
Source organism: Streptomyces sp. NPDC088400 (assembly GCF_044753355.1). NCBI lineage: Bacteria > Bacillati > Actinomycetota > Actinomycetes > Kitasatosporales > Streptomycetaceae > Streptomyces > Streptomyces sp. NPDC088400. The sequence continues at coordinate 151,390 of NZ_JBIVMZ010000009.1, forward strand.
TCGTGAAGCAGGGGGCACCTGTCTGGGAGCCTGGCAAGGCCACCAAGGCCAGCGTTTCGGTGACACAGACTCAGCGTCGCGAGGTTCTCGCGAAGGACGGCCACCTGTGCCGCTCCTGCGGAATCGCTCCGGGAGAGACTTACGCCGGCTCGTATGAGTCGGCTCAGCTGGACATCGCCCGCCGCACGGTGAAGCAGCCGTCGGGCGGCGAGAAGGTGGAACTGGTGGCCGAGTGCAACCGCTGCCGTGTGGGCGGGCGGGGAAACAGCGTAGACCTGGGCGCCCTCTTGGCGAGTGTCGCAAAGCTTGGCGGCTTGGAGCGCAAGATGCTCACTGGGTGGGTGTCGGAAGACAAGCGTGCGTTCAGTACCGTCGAGCGCCTGTGGGCTGACTACCGCTCGCTGCCGGCGGAGTCGAGGGCCCAGGTGCGCGAGGCCCTCTCGCTGCCCTCCGTCTGAACTGTGCTGTGAGTGGGGCCGCCAGGAAAGGCGGCCCCACCGTGCCTACCCATCGCCTTGACGTCATCTGAGGAGAGAAGCACCGTGAGTAACGACTTCGGCCAGCCGCCGCTCGCCGCCGAGAACCAGAAACAGGTTGAGCAGCGCCTCAAGGAGCTCGCAGCGGACTCGTCTGTCCAGGAGACCCTCACGGTCGAATGGCGGACGAAGCCGTTGGTCGTCCAAGTCATTGATATGCCGCTGGATTCGTTGTACTACAACCCCGGTACGCACCGCATCCGGGCGCAGCGCAGCTTTGACCCTGCCAAGGACCGGCTCCTGGAAGAAGACCCCTGGACTGACGAGAGTCAGGACTACCTTGAGTACCTGCTCCAGGCCGAGCCGTCCGACCCGGACAAGCGGGACAAGGACTTTGAAGACCTCAAGGAGAGCCTCAAGGACTTCAAACAGAACGAACCCGGCCTCATTACACGTGAGGGCGTCCTCGTCAATGGCAACACCCGGGCGGTGGCTCTGCGTGAGCTCGGTGTCACACATATCCGCGTCGGTGTGCTGCCGGAGTCCTGCACGTGGGCTGACATCAACTCCGTCGAGCTGTCGCTCCAGCTTCGGCACGACACGCGGCGCCCTTACTCCTACATCAACCGGTTGCTGACCATTGAGGAGGAGGTGGCAGCAGGACGCCAACTCGCGGACATCGCGAAGGAGTTCCGTATCCGGACTACGACCGCTGAGCAGGACCTCTGGGTTCTGGCGTGCCTCAAGGATCTGACGGCGAGGTCCAAGACGGAGCAGGCGCAGCTTCGGTTGCTTGACTTCGAAGACGCTCAGGAGAAACTGCGGGAACTCCACCGTGCCTACGGCAAGGCGGCCAAGGCCAACAGGGAGAAGGCGGAGCTTCTTAAGGAGAGCCGGCTGGCAGCGATCGCGCTGGAATTCTCCAAGACAGATGTCCGTCTCATCGAGTCCGAATTTCGGAGCCGCTACCTGGACCACCGACTGCCGGAGAATCTCAAGGCGGTGCCAGTTGAGACAGCGGAGCGCAAGATTCCTGGCATCAACCGGGCAGTGAAGTCCGCGGTGCCGGACGTAGTGGCTGCCCGAGCGTTCACCGATGCTGTCCTCCGAGCCAAGGCCGTCGAACGCTCGGTCAAGACCGTTACCGTTGACGAGCATCAGCGGGCTGCCGAAGTGTTTGAGCAGGCGAAGCGCGCCATTGAGGACGCGCTTGAACCGGCCGGCAAGGACGCACGGGTCCGAAAGCGGAAGCAGGCCGCGCCCGACCGGCTTCACGATGCCTGCCAGGACATCGATCAGTGTGTCACTGACATGGTTCTGGCCCGTGCTTCGGGGAGCCTCGACGAGGAGATCTTCGACGAGGCGGTGCTCAAGCTGAAGGGCAGCCTCGACAAGCTCGCCCGCGCGGCTGCGAAGAGCATTGAAGTGCCCGGCGACGGCGTCGCATGGCTGCTCGAAGCTGTGCGTCCGGAGGCATCGTGACACAGTCCGCAGAACCGTCTCTGCGGATCGCATTCGACGTCTCGCGCACCAAGGCCGTGCTGCGGGCTGATGAGCCGTTCCGTGCAGAGCTGACCCGTCTGGCTGCCCGCTTTCCTGCGGGTGGCCAGCGTGGCCCGCTCACACTGGAGTTGTCGCTTGACGACTTCCTGGTGGGAGTTGACGTCCTTGCCGACTGGCCGTATCCAGACTCCGTTCACTGGGAGGACGAGCTTGGTGCGCTGGTCGGCAGCGTTCTCGATGACGCGGACCAGGCCGAGCAGCAACTTCAGCAGGAGCCCGGCGGCACGGCCATTCTGGACGGCGGCACGGTCAGCGAGTTGCTGGGGACGGACTGGTGTGCTGACCTCACCGATTTCCAACGGCGAGACATCGCACGGCTGCTTTCCCTTCAACACGGTGCGAATTTCAGCGTGCCCGGGGCGGGCAAGACCCGTGTCGGTCTTGCCGTCTACGCGGCGATGCGTGAGCGCGGAGATGTCCGGCGACTACTGGTCGTTAGCCCGAAGTCCGCTTACGAGTCCTGGCTCTTTGAGAGTGAGCATTGCTTCAAGGAACCACCGCTCACCACGGTCATGGCGAGGAGCCCCGATCCGCGGGCCGAAATCCTCATCGTGAACTACGAGCGTTTGGACAAGTCGCTGGCCGGGCTTGCTTCCTGGCTACGCGCTGTGCCTTCGATGGTCATTCTTGACGAGGCCCACCGGATGAAGCTCGGGGCGCGGGGGATCTACGGCAGCGCGTGCATGGCTCTGGGCCCGCTGAGCCGTCGTCGGCTCATCCTCACTGGCACACCAGCACCGAACGGCGCGAGGGATCTGGAGAACCTGCTGTCGTTCGTATGGCCTGGCCACGGCCGCCGGGTTGTCACAGAGGCTGTCGACGGCGGGGACCTCGCGCATGCCAGCTCAGTGCTGCGGCCATTGTTCACCCGGACGACCAAGAACGAGCTGGGACTGCCGCCCTTCCAAACGCGTATCAGGTATCTGAAGATGCCCGGACATCACCGCGAGGTATACGACGCCCTGGTCGGGCGCTTCACGGCCAGGGCTGAGGCCTCACGCGATGAATTCGACGCGTTGGGCAAGGCGATGCTGCGTCTGTTGATGGCAGCCACGAGCCCTGCGCTCTTGGTGGAGGGCGAAAGCCGGTACGCACCCCTGACGTATCAGGTTCCGCCGCTTGAGGTTCCGGAGGGCGAGTCGTTGTACTCGATCATGAGGAACCTTCCCCGGCACGAGCTTTCCCCGAAGTACAAGGAGGCTCTGAAGATCGTCGGGGAGAACGCAGAAGCTGGCCGTAAGACACTGGTCTGGACGACTTTCGTCCGCAGCCTCACCACGATGGAGCGCATGTTCTCGGCCTACCAGCCCGCCGTTGTTCATGGCGGTACCCCCGACCGTGAAGAACAGATCCGTCGCTTCAGGGAAGACCCGGACTGCCATGTCCTGTTGTCCAACCCGGCCACTCTGGGCGAAGGCATCAGCCTGCACCACGTCTGTCATGACGCGGTTTACGTGGACCGGGACTTCATGGCTGGCCGCTTTTTGCAGAGTCTGGACCGCATCCACCGCCTGGGCCTCGCGCCCGGCACAGAGACCCGTGTCACGGTCCTCGCGACTGAGGGCACCATTGATGAAGTGGTCGCGCTCAGGCTCGAAGAGAAGCTGGAGTTCATGGGGCGGATCCTGGACGATCCGTCCGTTCAGCAGCTGGCAGATCTGGAGGAAGAACCGTCCGCCGCTGCCGGCATGGATATGGCCGATGTCCGAGCGCTGTTGAGGCATGTCGATGCAGCCGCTGCTCGGTGACGGTCCCGAATGCGGACGCTGGCAGTCAGCGCGGCTTGCTGTCCCGCCTTATGCGATGACGCCCGGCCTGCAAGACAACGAAGGACGCGGGCTGCTGCCGGACGGGGCGTTCCCTGTCGAGTCGACATGGGGAATGCGGTATCCCGCCGGGGCACCGTCCTGAGCCAGCACATCGGCCAGGCTCCTGCCGACAGCTTCGGCGACCGGCGGCGGAAACGCGTTGCCGATCTGCCGGTACGCAGATGTCTTGCCGCCGGAGAATTTCCAGTCAGCAGGGAAACCCTGAAGCAATGCCATCTGGGCGATGGTGAGTCTGACGGGCAACGGCGTTCCCGGCTGCGGTGGTTCGTCGGCAACGCTGGATCCGTTTACGCCAAGCTGCGCCCACGCATGGCGCGCGCGGGAAGGACCGAGGTCTGCACCCCCGTGCTTGCGTGAGCCGCCACACAGCGTGGGAGCGATACGGGAGGCATGGTCCGCCCATTGACGGGCGAGTTCCCAGCCGCCGGAGGCCATTGACTCGTACAGAACGCTGCCGACTCCGGGGGCTGTCTTGGGGCAGGCGGTCGGCTCCGGCCAGCGAAACTGGCTGGCTCTGTTGCGCTGCACGGCTACGAGGACCGCCCGTGGCCGGAGTTGCGGCACGCCGTAGTCGCAGGCCCGCAGGAGTCGCCAACTCGTCCAGTACCCATGGGCCCATAGTTCACCGAGGACATCCGCACGGTATGAGGCGAACTTGGCCTGGAGGATGCCTTTGACGTTTTCGATCATGACGGTCTTCGGCTGGAGCGCCGCGACGAGGTTCAGCACAGCGGGGAAGAGGTTACGTTCGTCTGCTGCGCCAAGTTGCTTGCCTGCCAAGGAGAACGGAGGACAGGGTACGCCCGCTGCGAGCAGTCCGACAGACTGCCCTGAGGCGTGGAGGTCACTCGCTGAGACTCCTTGTACGTCGGTGCCAAGAACGTTCCAGCCAGGACGATTTGTGCGGAGTGTGGCGACGGCGTCGTGGTCGAGCTCAACCAGAGCGGTGTGCGTAAAGCCGGCGCGCTCCAGCCCGAGAGCCTGACCTCCTCCCCCTGCGCAGATCTCGATGCACGTGGGGGCGGCAGAGTCAGACAGACGCTGATTCGTGTGAGCCATGCAGGTCCTCTTCGTTACTGGCGCTGGAGACGGCGCAACACATGGCGGTCAGCTTGCCGCCACTTGCCTCGGCAAGTGGCGGCAAGCTATCTTGACCACTCGAAACGTCTACTGTTAGCAAATGTGTGCGAACGAAGTGGAGTGATCGACTGATGCCGACTCCGGATCTGGACTGGCGAAATACGGACCTTGGTACGCGGGTTCGGGTGGCTCTGTGGCTGCGAGACGAAATAGGTGAAGGCGGTACCTTCTCAAAAGCGGCCCTGCGTGCGGCGATCAGCGGTGCTGAGCAGGTCGACCGGCGCATGCGGGACCTGCGGCCGGCGGGCTGGGTCATCAAGACGAACCGGGATATGCCGAGCCTGCAACCGGATCAGCTGTATCTGGAGACGATCGGGCTGCCCGTCTGGGAGCAGGAGCACCGGGCTGCTGGTCTTCGTCAGATCAGTGCGAAGACGCGGCGCTTTGTTTATGAGCGGGACGGCCACATGTGCCGGCGCTGTGGCGTTGGTGCGGCTGAGGCATACCCAGGCGAACCCGGCACGCATGCCCGGCTCACGCTCGGTCACGTGAACCCGCATGCTGCGGGGAGTGGCGCTGAAGCGGAAGACCTCATCACTGAGTGCGCAAGGTGCAACGAGTCCGTAAGGGATCTGACCGGGGTCCAGATGAGCCGTGGACAGGTCTGGGCTCGCGTCCGGGAGCTTCCTGTACGGCAGAAGCGGGAGCTGCACGCCTGGATGGCGGGCGATGTCCGGCCGCTGAGCCCGGTGCAGCAGGCATGGGGCATGTACCGGCAGCTCCCGGCCGCAGTTCGGGATGAGATGAAGCAAGATCTGCATGATCTGCTGGAGAGCTGAACGCGTCAGCTGAGGCGGGCCAAGCGTCGAGAGCTCTGTCTGTGGTAGATGCGACACTTGCGTGTCTGCATCAGTCACACCAGGAGGAGCCGATGGGGCCCAGCGAACACATCCTGACATCTATTGAGATTTGTGCGGGGGCGGGAGGGCAGGCAATCGGTCTCCATGAGGCTGATTTCAAGCACCTTGCGCTTGTCGAGATTGACAAGCATGCCGTGCAGACCTTGAAAGACAACATCAGGGATCTGAAAAGGTGGAGCTGGGAGCGAGACTACTGCGACGTAGTTTCTGGAGATGTTAACGAATTTAAGCCGCTCCCAGATAAGAAGAACCCTAAGGGTGGCTTGGAGAAGCCTGTTAAATTCTTGGGTGGCCCTCTCAAGAGGGAGCGTCTTGATCTACTCGCTGGCGGTGTTCCCTGCCCTCCTTTCTCGCACGCTGGTAAGCAGTTGGGGAAGGACGATGAGCGGGATCTATTTCCTCGAATGCTGGAACTTGTTGACGAGCTTCGCCCTAGAGCGGTGATGATTGAAAACGTTCGAGGTATCATGGATGCCAAATTTGAGGACTATCGGACATATATCAAGGCGCGTATGCAAGGGGGGCGGGCTAAGAGGCCGGAAGATGGTGTAGAGGAAAACTTCCTGGGCCTTGGTTACAAGGTGTGCGAGTGGGATGTACTGGAAGCGAGTAACTTCGGAGTTCCTCAACTGCGCCCTCGGGCTGTTCTTGTCGCTATCCGAAAGGACGTTCTGGGGAATCTAGAGTTTGTCTGGCCCGCGAGGCGCCCTGTCGAGCGCCCTGTCGAACGGCAGAGTGTATTTGATGCGCTTAAAATTTCAATGGAAGAAAGATACACTCCATACTTGGAGATGGGTGGCGAGGTAGCAGAGACCGCTCAGCGGTGCCTTGATAAGTGGAAAGATAAGGCAGCGAAAGCGGCTCCGAGGCCAGACGGCGGCATCGCGCCGACTTTGGTCGGGGGCTCCAAGAAGCATGGCGGAGCTGATCTTGGTCCAAGCCGCGCAAAGGCTGCATGGCGGCAGTTGGGTGTTTCTGGGCTAGGGGTTGCCAATAGTCCAGCAGACTGCCTTGTGAAGAATAGTCATCAGCGGGATCTCTTCGGCCCCGACGGTCCTATGCTGACAGTTAGTCAAGCTGCCATCATTCAAGGCTTCCCCGGTGACTGGAATTTCTCCGGAGGGAAGACGGCCCAGTACCGACAGGTTGGAAATGCTTTTCCGCCCCCCGTCGCCAACGCTGTGGGCAGTGAGATCGCTAAGGTGCTGCGAGCGGCCCACGAGCGAGACGAGAAGAAGGAAGCAGGGGTGGCGGATCCGCTACAGGAGCAGATCGTGCCGACGCTGCCGCACGGCGTTAGTGATCGCGAGGGCGCAGGCGTCTGAATCTTGGTGTTCCCAGAAGCGGATGACCAGCCAGCCCGCGTCGTTCAGGCGCTGGTCAGTGTCACGGTCGCGGGCGATGTTCCGGGCGACCTTGTCTGACCAGTAGCCTGAATTGGTTTTTGGCGGCACGTAATGCTCGGGGCAGCCATGCCAATAGCAGCCATCGATGAAAACTGCGACCTTCGCTGGACGAAAAACCAGATCGGCAGTTCGGCGAAGGTCAGGCAGAGGCCTAGCCGCGACTCGATAGCGTAGGCCGTTGGCATGGACGAGTCGCCGGATCACCCGCTCCGGTTTCGTGTCCCGGCTCCGGATCGCCTGCATGTTCCGCCGCCTCGCCGCAGAGGAAGCCCACGAACCATCCGGCGGGATCCATGCTTCGGGCTCAGGCACCGCTGTTGACTCCTCGGGAGTTGGCATCGCGTTTTCTTAGAATAGTTGGCTGGGCTCTGGCTCCGCGATGGTGGTCTGTGAAGCAGACTCCTTATTCAGCTTAATTGCGTCGTCTATGCTCAGCGCAAGCCATTCCCCAGGGCGTAGGGAAATTCCACGTGCGGCAGCGATGTTGCGTGACTCTACCCAGTCGCCGCATAGCAGGATACGTCCAGCGCGCTCTGCCTCACCCCGCGCCTCTCGGGCGCGGCGTACGGGGTCGTCTTTCCCTGCGCCGACTGTAAGGATGGAATTCCTGGGAATGACATGCCCTTCCAGATACTCGAACATCTTCAGCAGGCGCTTAACTTGTCCAGGTTTCTTCGCCAGGACTTCGTCTGCCTGTTCCTCGGTGAGGTACCGAAGAGGGTTGACGGGAAGGTTGGCCCAGTCGTAAAGCGGCACGCTCCAATGGTCGCGAGCGTGGACGGCAAGCCCGCGCTTACGGTCCTTATTGCCCTTGCCCCGGTACAGCCAAGACCGATGCGCTCGGACGAGCCAGGAGCGGTGCCGATTTTCCTTGAGTCGTATTTGAGTGCAGATGCATAGCTGGCAGTGTGCTTCTGTTGGAATAGCCCAGTTGTCCCCAACCGTGGCCTTGATGTCCACGGGAGCTCTGGCGATCAGCGTATCCAGCGGTTTGGCCTTCGAGAGGTTGAATATCCGCAGGACTTCGTACTCCAGTTTCGCGCCGACCGATGCACGCTCACCAGGGTGAACTTCCGGCGACAGCAGGTCAAAACGGCCAGTTCTGCCGCCGTCAAGGACGTAGTCGATCGAATTACGGATTGCCTCGGTGTAGTACTCGCCGACGGGGTAGTCGCTGAACCAACCGAGAACATCCTGCAGTTCGGAGTCATCTTTCGGGTGAAGGAGAGAATGCTCCCCTTTATCCGCGTTTGTGCAGATCTCTCCGGGCTGTTGTAGGACGAGCCGTGCCATATGGAAATTTCGCTCCTGTTCTGGACCCTGCCGGAATAATCCGGGGGTGAAAGTGGCCCAAAAGGCTGGGCGAGAGTCAGCCCGCGCCGTGGCACTCGCGGTACGGCCGACCCGAAGCGCACCAGCACGTGGCGTTGCGGGGCGGGGGCCAAGGGGTGGCTCGGCCTCGGGCTGCCAGGGTGGTGGCGTATTGGGGGAGCAGGTCCGCGTTGGAGGGGGAGGACTGTTCCGAGGCCGCGAAGGCTTCGTACGAGGGGACCGTGGCCGTGACGATGCCCAGGTTGGGGGTGCCCGTGGAGGCCAGGTCGCGGAGGGAGGCTTCCAGTTGGGTGAGGTGGGCCTCGTGGGAGGGGTACTCGGCGGTCAGGGTCGGGTACGCGGCGAGGAGTTCGCTCAGTTCCGGGGCCGGCCAGTGCAGGACCGCGACCGGGAACGGGCGGGAGAGGGCCGTGCGGTAGGAGCCCAGTTCGGCGCGGAGGCGGGCGATCTCGGCCTGGAGTTCGGCCGGGTTGTCGGAGCCCAGGGACCAGAGGCGCTTGGGGTCGTGGAGTTCGTCCAGGCCGACGGGCGACGGGTGGACGCTGTCGGCGAGGGCGTCCCAGGGGTCGTGGTCCAGGCCCAGCAGGCGGCGGACGCGGTGGCGGCCGATCAGCAGGGTGTGGGTGGCGTACGGGACTTCCTCGCTCGGGGTGAGCAGCAGGTTGAGGGCCGTGGTGAAGGAGTCGTGGGCCTCTTCCAGCTCGTCGTGGTGCTCCAGGGTCTCCGCCACGATCTCCCAGGGCGCCGGGTCCAGCGGGGCGGCGGTGCGCAGGCCGTCGATGATCGCGCGGGCCTCGGCCTCGTGGCCGTACTCCCAGAGGTTGGCGGCCTTGAGGGCCTTCACCAGGTGGGGGTGGTCGGGGGAGGCCGCGAGGAGGGTGTCGTAGAGGCCGGCGGCGCGGTCGCGGTCGCCGGCCAGTTCCAGATGGGCCGCGGCCTGGAGGAACAGGGGCTCGTGGTCCTCGGGGTACTGGGCAGCCGTGCGCAGCAGGCGCTCGGCTTCCGTGGTGTGATCGGCAGGCATATCGGGGCGCATGATGCACACCGTACTGCTGTACGGGGCACGGGCGGAGGGGGATGGCCGGGACGGGCCGTCTAAGGTCCTGACGTGCTTCGACACCGTCCTCATCTGCTCTGGTTGCTCGTTCCCTTCGTACTGTTCCTGGTGGTTTTGCCCTGGGCGAACCGGGTCGATCCCGTCATCCTCGGGCTGCCCTTCCTCTTCCTGTGGCTGCTCGGCGCGACCGTGGCCACGCCCTTCGCCGTATGGCTGACGTGGCGCAGCGATCAGCGGCTGCGGCGGCGGTCGGCGCCGCAGCCGATATCGGGGGAGGGCGAGGAATGAACGCGGTGATCGCCACCTCGATCTTCTCGGTCTTCATGGTGGGCACCGTGGGACTTGGGCTTCTCGCCGTACGGGGGCGAGGCGGAGGCACCGGCGGGCTCGCCGAGTGGTCCGTGGGCGGGCGCAGCCTCGGCGCCGTCTTCATCTGGGTGCTGATGGCGGGCGAGAGCTACACCAGTTTCAGCTATCTGGGCGCCGCGGGCTGGGGCTACAACTACGGCGCCCCCGTGCTCTACGTGGTCGCCTACATGTCCTGCGGTTACGCCGTCGGCTATGTGGTCGGGCCCATGCTGTGGGAGTACGCCCGGCGCCATGATCTGGTGGGGATTTCGGACATACTCGCCCACCGTTTCGGACGGCCCTGGCTCGGCGCGCTCGTCGCCGTACTCGCGACCGTCTTCCTGCTGCCGTACATCCAGCTTCAGATCACCGGCATGGGCGTGGTCGTCTCGACCATCTCGTACGGAGCGATCAGCCTCGACTGGGCCTATTTCCTCGGCTTCGCGGTCACCACCGGGTTTGTGGTGGTCAGCGGGCTGCGGGGCAGTGCCTGGGTGTCGGTGCTCAAGGACGTGCTGGTGATCGGCACCCTCGGGTTCCTCGCCGTCTATGTGCCGCTGCACTACTTCGACGGGTACGGACCGCTCCTCGACCGGCTCGTGGCCGAGAAGAGGGAGTGGCTGACCCTGCCCGGACATCAGCCCGGACAGGCGGCGAGCGGGCTGGGCACGGCGTGGTTCATCACCACCTCGCTGCTGAACGCGCTGACCGTCGTCATCTTCCCCACGACCGTCGCCGGGTATCTGGGCGCGCGCGACGCCGACGCGCTGCGCCGTAACGCGATCTGGCTGCCCGCCTACAACGTGCTGCTCTTCGTCCCCATGCTGCTCGGGATGGCCGCGCTCTTCGTCGTCCCCGGTCTCACCGGCGCCGACTCGAACCTCGCGCTCTTCAAGCTCGTCGTCGACTCGCTGCCCGCCTGGGCGGTCGGGATCATCGGGGTGGCGGCGGCCCTCTCGTCGGTGGTGCCGATGGCCGTGTTCATGCTGGTGATCGGCACGATGTGGGGGCGCAGCGTGCTCTCGCTCGTACCGCGCTGGCGGACCCGGGAGAAGGGCGCCGCGCAGGTGGTGGTCGTGGCGGCGGGCGCGATCGCGCTCGTGCTGACGTACGTGGCGCCCAGCACGCTCGTACGGCTCTCCCTCATCTCGTACGAGGGCATGGCGCAGCTCCTGCCGATGATGCTGCTGGGTCTGGTGTGGCGGAGGTTCACCCTGATCGGTGGATTGACCGGGCTCGCGGTGGGGGTGGGGGCGGTGTGCGGGCTGGTCTTCACCGGTCACGATCCGGTGTGGGGCATGAACGCCGGGGTCGTCGCGCTCGCCGCGAACCTGCTGGTCGCGCTGGCCGTGACGTACGCGGGCGGCCGGGACCGGCGGCCGGACGGGGACGTGGACGGGGACGTGCTCGCCTGCGACCCGGTCGGTCCGGGCGCATCCAGTATTTCCGGGGCTTCGGCCGCTCCGGGCGCCTCGGGCTCTTCGGGTGGCGCGATCGATACGCCCGGTCCGTAGCGACGCCCGGTCCGAACCGGATCCGCGGCCCGGTCCGAACCGGATCCGCGGCCCGGTCCGGACCCGCAGGATCCGGTTCGGCCGGGCCCCGCTCCGTCTCCGTCAGCGGCTTCAGCCGATGTAGCCCGATCGTGTATAACGGCTGGAGTGGTTGCGCTGTACTGAAATGACACTCGCACCACGCATCGGATGAACCGGACGAGAAGGGAGCAGGACATGGTCCGCAGCACGTTGCGCCAGTTGCGCCCCGCCGGTCTGCTGCTCTTCCTCCTCGCCGAAGTCCTGCTCATCGACGCCGGCGGCCTCACCGCCACCGTCGCGCTCGCCGCCACCGCCACCGCCGCCGTGGGAACCGCGCTCGTCGTCTGCGCCGTGATCAGCGCGCGCTCCGTGCCCGCCGTACCGCGTCACCGGGTACGGACGGCCATCCGCGACCGCGAGCAACGCACCGCCTTCCTGCCCCAACGGGATCCCGACGCCTCGGGCCGCACCAGGCCCCGAGCCCCGGGCCGTCGCCTGCCGACGGCCGCGTAGGGGCACAGGGCACCCTCTCTCCGTTCCTGTCGCACCCCGCGTGGGTCCGTCATGCCGAGTCGCATCCATCCGGCACGACGAGAGACCCCACGGAGGGCTACTCACCATGTCCGTTTTCGCCAGCCTGGTCGGACACCTGGCCGATCTGCTCCAGCCGCTCTTCCACACCGGAGCGACCGCTGCGGCGATCATCCTCTTCACCGCCTGCGTACGGCTCGCGGTCCACCCGCTCTCCCGGGCGTCCGCCCGTGGCCAGAAGGCCCGTACGAAGCTCGCGCCGCAGATCGCCGAGCTGCGCAAGAAGCACGGCAAGAACCCCGAGCGCATGCAGAAGGCGCTCCAGGAACTGCACGCCAAGGAGAAGGTCTCGCCGCTGTCCGGCTGCCTGCCGAGCCTGTTGCAGATGCCCGCGTTCTTTCTGATGTACCACCTCTTCTCCAGCCGGGAGATCGGCGGCGAGCCGAACGGACTGCTCGGCCACTCGCTCTTCGCCGCGCCGCTCGGCGACCGCTGGGCGGACGCGCTGTCGGACGGCGGGCTGTTCGGCGGAGCGGGGATCGTGTACGTAGCCCTCTTCGCGATCGTCGCCGGTGTCGCCACGTTCACCTTCCACCAGACGAAGCGCCAGATGGCGGCCAATCCGACGACGATGCCGGCGGGACCCGACGGGCAGCCCGTGCCGGGCATGGGCACGATGACGAAGATGATGCCGCTGATGTCCTTCGCGACGCTCTTCACCGTCGGCTTCGTACCGCTGGCCGCCGCGCTGTACGTGGTGACCAGCACGACCTGGACGGCGGTCGAGCGGTACTTCCTCTACCGGGACATGCGGGTCGCGGGGGTGCGGGCCGCGAGCGCGACGAGTGCCGCGTAGGCCCTGTCCGGTCGAGACCGGGTGCCGCGTAACGGTTCGCGGCGAATGGTTCGCGGCGAGGGTCGGGCAGTAGCGGTCGCGGGTGGGGTGGGCGGTCGGTCGGTCGGTCGGCAGTGAGTCCAGTGTGTGAACCGGGTATTGCGGGGTGATCCGATGTCTTGCAGGATCGGCCGAGTCCGCCGGCGGTCGCGCCCACCGGCTTGGGACGTACCCCGTCGGCCGGATCCACCCCGTCAGAGGGAGACACAGACCATGAAGCTGCTGCGTGTCGGTACGGCGGGGGCTGAGCGCCCGGCGCTGCTCGACCAGGACGGAACCCTTCGGGACCTGTCGGCCCTGGTCACGGACATCGACGGTGCCCTGCTCGCCGATGAGGCCGCGCTCGACCGGATCAGGGCGGCCGGGGCCTCCGGCGAACTGCCCGTACTCGACGCCGACGGGGTACGGGTCGGGCCGCCGCTCGGCCGGATCGGCAAGATCGTGTGCATCGGGCTGAACTACCACGATCACGCCGCCGAGACCGGTGCGGAGATCCCGGCCGAGCCGATCATCTTCTTCAAGGCGCCGGACACGGTGATCGGACCTCATGACACCGTCCTCGTACCCCGGGGCAGCCGTAAGACCGACTGGGAAGTCGAACTCGCCGTCGTCATCGGACGGACCGCCCGCTATCTGGACTCCGTGGAGGAGGGCCTGGCGCATGTCGCCGGGTACGCCGTCTCGCACGACGTCTCCGAGCGCGAGTTCCAGATCGAGCGCGGCGGCACCTGGGACAAGGGCAAGAACTGCGAGACGTTCAACCCGCTGGGCCCCTGGCTGGTGACGGCGGACGAGGTGCCCGACCCGCAGGCGCTGCCGCTCAGGCTCCGGGTCAACGGCGAGCTCAAGCAGGACGGGACGACCGCGGAGCAGATCTTCGGGGTGGGTGAAGTCGTCCGGTACGTCAGCCAGTTCATGACGCTGTACCCGGGCGATGTCATCAACACGGGGACGCCGGCCGGGGTGGCCATGGGCAAGCCGGAGCCGAAGCCGTACCTGCGGGCGGGGGACGTGGTGGAGCTGGAGATCGACGGGCTGGGCCGTCAGCGGCAGGAACTGAAGGACGCGTAGGGAGAACTAAGGACGCGTAGGGAGAACTGAAGGACGCGTAGGGAGCTCAAGGGCACCCGGCGCAAGGAGTGGGGGTGGGGCGCACACAAGCGCGCGCCCCACCCCACTCCCTCGCCTCACCCCCGCAGTCGTTCCAGCGCCTCCACCACCAGTGCGTGGTCCTCCGCCTGCGGAAGGCCCGAGACCGTCACCGAGCCGACGATCCCCGCGTTCTCCACCGCGATGGGGAACGAACCGCCGTGCGCCGCGTACAGGTCCGGGTCCAGGCGGGACGACTCCTCGAAGGTCGTGCCCTTCGCGCGGAAACGGGTCCCCACGAGGAACGAGGCGGCGCCGTACCGCTCGACCACCCGGCGCTTACGGTCGATCCACGCGTCGTTGTCCGCCGACGAGCCCGGCAGGGCGCAGTGGAACAGCTGCTGCGGGCCCCGGCGGATGTCGATCGCCACCGGCGCGTTCCGTTCGCGCGCCAGCTCGACCAGCAGGTTGCCCAGCATCCAGGCGTCGTCGTACGTGAAGTGAGGAAGCGTCAGGCGCGCTTCCTGCGCCTCCAGTTCGGCGACGGCTTCCCGCGCCTCCAGCTTCCGTGCCTCAAGCTTTTGCGCCTCCAGCTCCCGCGCCTCCGGTTCGGCGGCCGTGGGGTTGCTCATGAGTGCGTGACCTCCAGTGTGATCGTCCTGCCCTCGGCGGCCGAGAGTTTCGCCGCCTCCAGTACGTCGAGCGCCGCCGCCGCCTCGTGCGCCGTCACCGGCGGTGCGGTGCCCTCGCGCAGCGCGGTGGCGATCCCCGCGTAGTACGCCGGGTAGTCGCCCGGCTCGGTCTCCACCGGGTTGCCGCCGCCCGTCAGCGCCGACTCGCCCGCGCCGATCCGGCCCCACAGCGACTCGCCCTCCACGCCCCAGCCCCTCTCCGCGCGGGGGCGCCTGCCGCTGCGCAGGGCCGCCTCCTGCGGGTCCAGGCCGTGCTTCACGTAACCGGCCGCCGAGCCCAGCACCCGGAAGCGCGGGCCGAGTTGGGCCGTGGTGGCACTGACGTACAGATGGGAGCGGACGCCGTTCGCGTGCGTGATCGCGATGAAGGTGTCGTCGTCGGCCTGGGCGCCCGGACGCCGTACGTCCCGCTCCGCGTACACCCGTACCGCCGGCCCGAACAGCACCAGCGCCTGGTCGACGACATGGCTGCCCAGGTCGTACAGCAGCCCGCCGATCTCCTCCGCCGCGCCCGACTCGCGCCAGCCGCCCTTCAGTTGGGGGCGCCAGCGCTCGAACCGGGATTCAAAACGCTGTACGTCGCCCAGCTCACCGGACTTGACGAGGCGGGAGAGCGTGAGGAAGTCGTTGTCCCAGCGGCGGTTCTGGAAGACGGAGAGCAGCAGCCCGCGCTCCTCGGCGAGCGCGGCCAGCTCACGCGCCTCGGCCGCGCTGCCCGCGAGCGGCTTGTCCACGACGACGGGCAGACCGGCCCTGAGGGCGGACGCCGCGATCGGGACGTGCGTCTTGTTGGGGGAGGCGATGACGATCAGGTCCAGTTCGCCCGCGCGCGCCCCTGCCCACAGCTCTTCCGGCGAGGCGGTGAAACGTACGTCCGGGAACTCCGCGCGCGCCTGCGCCCGGCGCTCCGGGCTGGAGGTGACGACGGTGTCGAGGACGAGCCCCTCGGCGGCGGTGATCAGCGGGGCGTGGAAGACGGAGCCCGCGAGCCCGTAGCCCACGAGCCCGACGCGCAGGGGAGTGCCTGTACCAGTCATGCATTCCACTTAAGCAACGCTGTTGCCAAAGTGCAAGGCCGGTGCACAATGGCCGGTGTGAACAGGGGTACGGATACGGGCGCCGATCAGGGACAGACGGGCGCGGGCCAGGTGGAAACGGGCCCCGGCGAGGCAACGGGCCCCGGCGAGGCAACGGGCCCCGGCGAGGTGACGGGCGCCGATGAGGTGACGGGCGCCGCCCCGGCAACGGGCGCCGACGAGCCGGGGAACACGACCGGCTGGGGCGCCAATCTGCTGATGCTGCGCGGCCACAACGCGGCACTGGTCCTCGACCTGCTCCGCGCCGCCGGTGAGGGCGGCATCAGCCGACTGGAACTCGCCGAACGCACCCGGCTCACCCCGCAAGCGGTCAGCAAGATCACGGCCAGGCTGCGTACGGAGGGCATGGCGGCGGAGGCCGGCCGCCGCGCCTCGACGGGCGGCAAGCCCCGGACCGTACTGCGGCTCGTCCCTTCCGCCGCGCACGCCGTGGGTCTCCACCTGGACCGCGACGAACTCACCGCGGTCCTGATGGATCTGTCCGGCACACCGGTCGCCGTACGGACCGTCCCGTTCGACCTCGGCGCGGGAGCGGAGCGGGTGGTCGAGGCGGCGGCGGAGCAGGTGGAGGCGGTACGGGCGGACGCGGTACGGCTGGACGCCGGAGTTACGGATACCGGCGCGCGCACCGGTACGGATACCGGCGCGCGTACCCGTACGGATACCGGCGCGCGTACCCGTACGGATACGGCACCCGGCGCGCGGGACGTGTTGGGTGTCGGGGTCGCGATGCCGGGACCGCTCGACCACGTCACCGGCGTCCCGCGACGCGTCACCGGCTTTCCGCAGTGGGAGGGCTTCCCGCTGCGTGATGCCCTCGCCGCCCGCCTCCAGCTGCCCGTCGTCCTCGACAAGGACACCAACGCCGTCGCCCTCGGCCTCACCCTGCGCGGGCCCGGCGACTCCTTCGCGTACCTCCATCTCGGTACGGGGCTGGGCGCCGGCCTCGTCCTCGGTGGCGCGCTCCACCGTGGCGGACGCACCGGGGCGGGCGAGTTCGGCCACCAGGTCATCCAGCTCGACGGGCCCGTGTGCGACTGCGGACACCGTGGCTGTATCGAGGCGCTCTGCCTGGCGGCGGTCGCGCGAGGCGAGCCGGCGGAGGCGGCGCGGGTGCTCGGTGCCGGGGCGGCGAACCTGGTCGAGCTGCTCGACATCGACCGCGTGCTGCTCGGCGGCCGGACGATCGCCGCGCACGAGGAGTGCTTCGTACGGGGAGTGGGCGCCGTCGTCGCCGACCGCGCCCGGTGCGCGGCCGTCCCCGTCACCCTGGCGGAAGGAGGCGCGCACCCGGTGGCGGAAGGCGCGGCGCAACTCGTCCTCGCGCCGCTGTTCGGCCACGGCCTGGGCCGCCGCTCGTAACCTCGCGACTGGGCCGATGAGGTGCATTCGTGTGAGGGCCCGGCCGTTCGGGGCCATGGCGCCCGGAGCGGGACGCCGGGGCATGGCAGCGTCGGGGAGTCCGAATTCTGAGCCTGGTGGCGGCCGAACCGGCCGACCGGGCGCCTGCGTTCCGACGCCCCGCCCATGCCGCCGATGCCGCACCCATCCCGATCGTCCCGCCCGCTTCGCGACCAGCAAAGGCCACGTCACTCATGCGTCTACGTCTGCGTCATGCCCTCGCCACCGGAGTCACCACGGCTGTGACGGTCTCGTTCGCGGTACTGCCCGTGTGCACGCCAACCACCTTGGCGGCAGCGGCAGTTGCGCCCGACGGCGCGGGGGCGGCCGACCGGCGTCCGACGTGCGCGAAGGCGTCCGGCCGCGACTTCCCGATCGAGACCCGTATCCATGGCGGGCCCTCCTCCTACCGGCCCGGGGGCGACGCCGGGACCTGGTATCTCGACCTGACCAACACCACCGACCGGCTCTGCGGCGACATCCACCCCGTCGTCGTCCTCGTCGACCGGGACCGGACGCTCGGCAATCCCCAGGTCACGCTGGAGACCCGCGACGACCACAAGCGCTGGCGGATGCTGTCGTTGGAGAAGTCCGACCAGGACGAGATCATCGGCGTCCTGGACGACGGCTCCCCCGGATTCGACGTACCGGCGGGCCGGACCGTCACCGTTCGCGCGCGGCTGGCCTTCGCGGCGGACACGAGCCCGAACGAGGTCGTGATGACGGCCGCGACCGTCCAGCGGCGCGGTGACGACGGCGACTGGGTGGGCGAGTCCAACGACTACCGCTTCGAGGTCGGTGAGGCCGGGGTCGACGACGAGCCGGGGAGGGATGGCGAGGGCGCCAGGAGCCGCGACGGTGACGCCGGTACGGGTGCCCACGCTTCCGGCAACCCCCACGCTTCCGGCAATCCCAGCGCGTCCGGCAACCCTGGCGCCCCGGGCGACCCCAATGCCTCCGGCACCCCCGGCCCCCAGCGTTCCGGAGGGCACCATGAAGTCGCGGGCGCCCGCACCGGCACCGATGGCGACCCCCTGAGCCATATCACCGCCGCCCTGGCGCTGTGCGTCGCCGGAGCCATCTTGTTCGCGGGCATCCGGCGGTTGCGGACCGAGCGCTACTGATACCCACGCGTACCTCGGCACACCCGGACATCCGGCCCGGCACACCCGGACACCCGGCCCGGCGCACCCCGGCGACCCGACCCCTTCCGCCCACCCCGCTCGCTCGCCTGTCCGCCTCCGCTCCTGCCCGCTCCGACCGAGCGGTGGACACCCGCACGGATCTTCGAACGCCATGGTTAGGCTGGGCGTGTCGGACAGTGGATTATTGGCCACCGCAGAGCGGAGAACAGTCCCGTGGCAGAGCGCAAGCCGATCGAGTCCTGGCTCACCGACATGGACGGTGTCCTCATTCACGAGGGCGTTCCGATCCCCGGCGCCGCCGAGTTCATCAAGCGTCTGCGGGAGTCGGGCAGGCCCTTCCTGGTCCTCACGAACAACTCCATCTACACCCCGCGCGACCTCCAGGCCCGGCTCGCCCGGATGGGCCTCGACGTGCCGGTGGAGAACATCTGGACTTCGGCGCTCGCCACCGCCAAGTTCCTGGAGGACCAGCGGCCCGGCGGTACGGCGTATGTCATCGGCGAGGCCGGGATGACCACTGCCCTGCACGACATCGGCTACATCCTGACCGACCACGAGCCGGACTACGTGGTGCTGGGCGAGACCCGTACGTACAGCTTCGAGGCCCTGACCAGGGCGATCCGGCTGATCAACGGCGGTGCGCGGTTCATCTGCACCAACCCCGACGAGACCGGCCCCTCGACCGAGGGCCCGCTGCCCGCCACCGGGGCGGTCGCCGCGCTGATCACGAAGGCCACCGGCAAGGACCCGTACTTCGCGGGCAAGCCGAACCCGCTGATGATGCGGACCGGCCTCAACGCCATCGGCGCGCACTCCGAGACGAGCGCGATGATCGGCGACCGGATGGACACCGACGTGCTGGCCGGTCTGGAGGCGGGAATGGAGACCTTCCTGGTGCTGACCGGGGTGACGACACCGGGTGATGTCGACCGTTACCCCTTCCGACCCTCCACGGTCGTCAACTCGATCGCCGATCTCATCGACCGCGTCTGAGCGTCTGAGCGTCTGAGCACGTCAGCGAGGTCCGGGGGCACGTTCGGGGGCAGGTGACCGGACCGGCGGCAGCAGGCGGTCGGACCGCTGTCCGCAGGCAGTCGGACCGCTGTCGGCAGGCAGTCGGACCGCTGTCGGCAGGCAATCGCGCCGCTGCGGATGCGAGAACCCGTCGCGAGGGTGAGTCTTCTAGGCACCAGGAGGTTCACCATGCGTCCAACGCTGATCGCTCTCCGTGCCACGTGTGCTGCCACCGTACTGGTGGTCGCGCCGGTCCTCGGCACCACCGCCGCTCAGGCCCATGACTCCGTACGGGTCACGGTCATCCCGTCCACGGTCGCCCCGGGCGGCACGATCGAGATCCGGGCCGAGGGCTGCAAGAGCCGTACGGCCGTGGCCAGGTCCCGGGTCTTCGACACCGACGCGGCGCTCTCCACGCGCGCCTGGGGCGAGGACTGGAACCGCGACCAGGCCGCGTCGAGCAGGGACCGGGACCGCCCTGTGCCGCTGTCCGGTCACGCCAGGATCAGATCGTCCGCGACCGAGGGACGGCACAAGATCGACATCAGGTGCGACGGACACGGTCACCCGGACTCCGGCAGCTTCGACATCGTCAGCCGGTCGCGGTCCGATCCCCGCTCGCGGCCCGATGGCCAGTCGCGGCCCGGTGACCAGTCGCGGCCCGATGGCCAGTCGCGGCCCGATGGCCAGTCGCGGCCCGATGGCCAGTCACGGACTGATCACCAGTCGCAGCCCGGTCACCACTCACGTCCGGACCACCTCTCCAGGCCCACCGCGCCGGTACGGGCCGGAGGCGGCGGTACGGCACAACTCGCCGCGGATTCAGGCGAGAAGGCCGCCTCGGGGGACAAGGCGGGCTCGCCCGGACCGGGCACCCAGCACGCGGTGATCGGCCTGGTTCTGGCGGGCGTCGCGGCGGTCGCCGTGGCCTTCCGGAGCGTGCGCCGCAACCGTACGGGCGCGCGGGACTCGGACTAACATGCCCTTCGGGGACGGCCTGAGGAGCGCGGTGGGTGCCGGGGGCGCGAGACGCGCCTCGGGCACGAGGAGTACGACGAGTACGAGGAGTGCAAGCAGTACGACGAGTGCGCCCGGCGGCGGCCGGCTGATGACCGGTGTGGCCTGGGCCGTACTGCTGCTCGGGCTGTGGCTCTGGGGCCGCGACGCCAACGGCCCCGGCGCCAACTCGGCCCCCACCACCGGCGATGTGGCTGCCGTCGGCCGCCCGCTGGCGGGTCCGCTGCCCCCACCCCGCACACCCGTGGAGCCGGCGGACCCGAGGCGCGTGGACATCCCGTCGATAGGGATCTCGGCCCCGGTCGAGGCGCGCGGCCTGGACCGTACGGGGGCGGTCGACCCGCCCCCGTACTCGGCGCCGCACACGGTCGGCTGGTACGGCGACGGCATCAAGCCCGGAGCGGTGGGCGCCGCCCTCCTCGTCGGCCATGTCGACACCGAGACGAAGCCGGCCGTCTTCTACGGGCTGAGCGCCGCCAAGCCGGGCGGCAAGGTCCGGGTGACGAGGGCGGACGGCTCGGTCGCCGAGTTCACGATCGACGATGTGCAGGTCTTCAGCCGGGACCGCTTCGACGCGGAGAAGGTGTACGGCGCCCATGTGAAGTCGCGCGCCGAGCTTCGGCTGATCACCTGCGGCGGAACGTTCGACCGGCAGGCGGGCGCGTATACGGCGAACGTGGTGGTGTCGGCGTATCTGACGGGCGTGACCGAACCGCGCGCCGGCTGACGGTTCCGGTTCGCTTGAGACCGACCGGCACCGGTTCGGCTGCCGAGTTCGGTTATGCCCCTGGCCGCCGGAACCGGTGTGCCAGGATTGCTTCGACCGGCCGGGTCAGGTCGGGTCAGGTCAGTCAGGTCAGTTCAAAGCGGGGCGCCGGGGGGCGGTCTCAGGCACAGTGCGCGGTCACGGCAGACAGCGCACCAAGGGGGAGTGGATGTACGGCAGTTATACCGGCCGCGGTCGTTTCAGCGGTACGGGCCGGGTCCGGGCGGGCGCGATCGCGGCGGGGGTGGCGCTGCTGCTGTCGGGTTGTTCGTCCGACGGTTCCGACGGCGACGGTGACAGCGACGGCGGAGGCGTGTCGGCCTCCATAGGCCAGCGGCCCAAGGCCGACGACCCGTACTGGGTCAATCCCGACGGCCGGGCCGCCCGGCAGGTCGCCGCGTACGCGGACAAGGGCGACGACAAGAACGCCGCCCTGATCCGAAAGATCGCCGAACAGCCCGTCGCCGAATGGATCGGCCCCGACACCCCCGAAGAGCAGACCAAGGGCTTCACCGAAGCGGCCGCGAAGGCCGACCGGGACGCGCTGCTGGTCCTCTACAACATCCCGCACCGCGACTGCGACCAGTTCTCCAAGGGCGGTGCCTCGGACGGGAACGCCTACCGCGACTGGATCGACAAGGTCGCCAAGGGCATCGGCGACCGCCGGACCACGGTGATCCTGGAGCCCGACGCCGTACTGCACCTGGTGGACGGCTGCACTCCCGACCAGTTCCACGAGGAGCGGTACGACCTGCTCAAGGGCGCCGTCCAGCGGCTCAAGCAGCAGCCGGCGACCACGGTCCACCTGGACGCGGGCAACGCCGGCTGGCAGACACCGGACGCGCTCTTCGAACCGCTCCAGCGGGCGGGCATCGCCGAGGCGGACGGCTTCTCGGTCAACGTCTCCAACTTCTATCCGACCGCCGCCAGCACGGACTTCGGCAAGCGGCTCTCCGCGAAGGTCGGCAACAAGCCGTTCGTGATCGACACCAGCCGCAACGGCAACGGCCCGTACACGAAGGGCGATCCGAGCGAGAACTGGTGCAACCCCCCGGGCCGCGCCCTCGGTGAACGGCCCACCACCAAGACCGGCGACCCGCTGGTCAAGGCCTACTTGTGGATCAAGCGTCCGGGAGAGTCGGACGGCGACTGCAAGGGCGGGCCCAAGGCGGGCGACTGGTACCCGGATTACGCCCTGGGCCTGGCGAGGAACGCCTCGTAGGGCGAGCGGCTTCCGGACCGTTCACCGCCCCGGCGAAGGCGAACGCCGGGGCGGGAGCGAAAGGCAAGACGGGGGCCGAGGGCCGTACCGCAGCCGACCCGGGCGGAGAGCCGTACCGCGACCGACCGGGTCGGAGAGCCGTACCGCGACCGACCGGGTCGGAGAGCCGTCCTACGGCACGTCCACCCACACGCCCTTCGACGGTGTCCCCTTGTCGTCCGTCACGAAGACCATGTACCAGCCCGACGGAACCAGCGCGCTGTTCTTCGGGATCGTGACCTCGATGCCGTCCGCCGTCTTCTTCATGTCCAGCGCGATCGAGCGCTGTTCGACGTCGGTGACATGGGTGACCGCGCTCGGGCGCATCAGCTTCGCCGTCTTGATCGACGCGGGGTCCTTCGTCTTGAACGTCGCCGTGCCGCCGCGCTTGACGGACTTGGGGCCGTCCGTGAGCGTGGGCCACGAGTCCCGGAAGAGGTACGGCGGGGTGTAGATCTCGATCCGCTGCTCGAAGACGCCCGGCTTGGTGTTGGCCTTGTCGGCGTAGAGCGAGTCCGAGCCGAAGATCATGACCCGGCCGTCGGGCAACAGGAGCGAGCCCGAGTGGTAGTTGCGGCCCACCGCCGGATCCGCGACCCGCGTGTACTCGCCGGACTTCGGGTCGTACATCCGGGCCTGGAGGACATTGGAGCCGCCGCGCCCCCGGTAGTCCTCCGAGCCGCCCGTGACCAGCACACTGTCGTCGGGCATCACGGAGGCGCTCGGGTAGCGGGTGCCCTTCTCCAGGGACGCGCCGTCCTTGAAACGGGGGGCGGGGTCCTTCAGGTCGACCAGCCGGGACTTCTCGCTGGACTTGTCGGACTCGCCGACGCCGCCACCGCCGATGACCATGAACTTCTGGTCCTGCGCGGGCGGCAGCATGACCGTCGCGGACGTCTCCATCAGCTTGGGGTCGCTCAGGCCCGGGATCTTGGCGAACTTGTTCGTGGCGAGATCCCAGATACCCGGGTCACGGCCGACATCGGCCGGTCCGTAGCCGGCGTTGGAACCGCTGTAGAAGAGCTTCCCGTTGTCCATCAGGAAGACCGCCGGGTACGTGGGGAACTTCCGGATGATCCCCGTGTACTTCCAGCTCCTGGTCTTCGGATCGTAGATCTCGTCCTTGCCGGGGACGATCTGGCCGATCTCGTCCAGCCCGGACATCGCCAGGACCTTGCCATCCTTGAGCGTGGTCAGCGTGGGGTACCAGCGGGCCTCGTTCATCGGGTCGACCTTGATGTACTTCTCCGCCACCGGGTCGAACTCGAAGGCCTCCTTGATGCCCTGGAAGTCCTTCTTGTCGAGTGCGAGCTTCTGCGCGATGCCGTAGACGTTACGGGCGTCGGTGCCCTTCGCTCCCTGCACGCGGTAGTTGTCCTCGGTGCCGGTCTCGTACTTCTTGCCCGACTTGCGCGCCTCGACGTAGATACGGCCCAGGCCGGCTTCGGTCCGCAGGAACGCGCCCGTGTTCTTGTCGAAGATCTTCTTGGCCTTCTCGACCAGGACGGGGTCCTTGGAGACGAACGTCTTGCCGTTCTCCTTGCCCGTGAACATCGTGCCCGCGGGCAGGGTGATCGGCTTGTCCGGGTCCTCGTTGTGGACGACCATCAGGCCGCCGGCCTTGGTGATGTCGCCCTTCAGCTTCTCGTACCGCTTCGTACCGCCCGCCACCAGCAGGTTTCCGTCGGGCAGTTGGGTGTGCCCGGAGCAGAACATGTCCTTGGGGGTCGGGATCTTCGTGTACTTGTCGGTCGCCGGGTCCCAGAGCACGGACTCGAACCTGCCCGCGTCGAAGTTCTTCTGGTTGTTCCCGGAGCCCGCGATCAGCAGCACCTTGCCGGTGTGCAGGAGCGAGGCGTGGATCGAATTGATCTTGAAGTCGGCCGGGACGTCGAGGAACTCCCAATGCCCGTTCGCCGCCTTGTAGTCGGGGCGGTTGATCTTGTACTCGTGGTACTGCTCCGAGCTGAACCGGTAGAGCGCGGGTCCGTTGAAGCCGGCCACCGCGACGACCACCGCGGTGCCTATCGCCAGGCGACGGGCGCGGTTCCTGCGATGGTTCTGCCGGACGGGAATCGCGCTCATTTCTTACGTCCCCCAAGGGAAATCTGCTGTGCTTGATCGGTGGTACCAGGCATCGCCGCCTGCGGAAGCCGCGCGGTCTGGGCCGGGATCTGGGCGGTCTGGGCCGGGAGTTGCTCGGTCTGGGCCGTCTGGGCCGGCTGCGGGAACTGGGCGGTCTGGGCCGGAAGCTGTGCGGTCTGTGCGGTCTGCGCTGCCTGGACCGACTGCGGAAGCCGCGCGGTCTGTGCGGTCTGCGCTGTCTGTACGGTCTGCGGGGTGTCCGCCCACTTCGGAGCCGGTCGCGCCTTCCGCCGGCTCCGCCGCTTCTTCTTCTCCTCACGCATTCCCCAGCGCCAGGCGAAGATCGGCGCCGCCGTGATCAGCAGGGCCAGCGTCGCCCACGTGATCATCGCCGGATGGTCGTGCCCGAGGACGAAGGCGGCGACCATCGAGCCGCCGAAGATCAGGATGAAGAAGAGGTGGATCCGGAACGTGCCGAACAGCGTGTCCGGGCTGGACGAGTCCCCCTTGGGCGTCACCACGAACGAACTCTTGCGGCGCAGTACCGCGTCCATCAGCGAACGGGCGTAGAGCGGCGCGGACATCGCGGACATCGCCATACCGGCCAGCCCGCCGGAGCCCTCGGGCTCGTGCGGCGAGACGTTGTGGCGGCGGTTCCAGATGTAGAGGCCGATCTGGAGAGCCGAGGCGTTGCCGTACAGCATCATCCAGATCGTCGGGTCGATCTGCACACCCGAGGCGCCCATGCCCAGGAACAGCGCGCAGCTCAGCGCCGCCAGGATCCAGTTGAGGGCCGACATCGGGTAGAAGATGATCATCATCGTGTAGTTGAAGAGCTTGCCGGGCGGCAGCGAGGAGAAGCCCTTCCAGTACTGCTTGAGGATCGTCTCGTAGGTGCCCCGGGACCAGCGCAGTTGCTGCGTGAAGAAGTCGGTCCAGGCGCTCGGGCCCTCGCCCACGGCCAGGACGTCCGGGGTGTAGACCGAGCGCCACTTGTTGCCCGACTCGGGGTTCCGGTGGCGGTGCATCTCGAAGCCGGTCGCCATGTCCTCGGTGATCGAGTCGTACAGGCCGCCGATCTGCTTGAGCGCCTTGATCCGCACGGCGTTGCTCGTACCGACGAACATCGGCGCGCCGTAGCGGTTGCCCGCGCGCTGGATCAGGGCGTGGAAGAGGAACTGCTGCGACTCGGCGGCCTTGGTGACGAACGTGTCGTAGTTGCCGTAGACCTGCGGGCCGATGACGAAGCCGATGTCCGGGTCGCGGAAGTAACCGAGCATCCGCTCCAGGTAGTTGGGCATCGGTACGTGGTCGGTGTCCACGGAGGCGAAGTAGTCGTAGTCGTCGCCGTGCGCGTCGAGCCAGGCGTTGTAGTTGCCGTGCTTCGTCTTGGCGCGGTGCGCGCCCGTGGCCTGGTTCCACTTCGCTATGCCCTTGCGGGAGAAGTGGTGCACGCCGAGGCGGGCGCAGACCTCCTTCACCGCGGGGTCGTCGCCCTCGTCGAGCAACCAGACGTGCATCAGCCCGCGGTGCCTGATCCGTACCGCCGCCTCCAGCGTCTTCGTCACCATTTCGAGGGGCTCCTTGCCCGGTACGAAGGAGGTGAGGAAGGCGACCCGGGTGCCGTTCTCCGGCACGACGGGGACGGGGTCACGTGCCACCAGCGTGGCGTGCGCGTTCGAGAGGACGTTCATCGTGCGGAACAGCTCGATCAGTCCGATCGAGATCAGCATGATGACGTCGAGGACGAGGAGCGTGTCGTTCTTGAGGTTCGGGTCGCGCTCCGTCCAGTGCTGGGGCTGCATCAGCCACGCGAAGAGACCGAGCGAGAGCAGCGGCGCCGCACCGAGCAGCAGGGCGGCCCGGATCCGGTGCGGCTCCTGCGAGAGCAGCGAGCGGTACTGGACCTTGTACGGCTTGTCCGGATCGGGCTTGGTGAGCGGGCCGGCGAGCCGGCTGTAGTGCTCGTAGTCGTACTTCGGCAGGGCCGCTTTCTTCGGCCGTGGCCTCGGTCCGCCGCTTCTGAGGTGCGAGGGAATCCGGAGTTGGGTGGTCCGGGACGCGTCGCTGTTCTGCCGGGTGCCGTCTGGCGTTGACGTCATGAGTCATCCCCCCGCACGCACGCTTGCTGCGTGACTGATTGATCGGTTCATCCCGAGTGGCCCCCTCGGCCATCGCCCCGGACGCGTCAAATGCGGCCTCCGTCCACGAAGACAGGAAACAGAGGCCCCCGGTTGCATGGAGCCGGTGACGGTCGAGGCGCGTGAACGGGGCCCCCTGCCCGCCGGGCCCACCCGTCGGGACATCCCCTCGCGCCGCGTCCAACTGTTCGGGCCGCAGGCCCAATTGGAGTCAACGGCTCCAGGATAGGTTGTCCGACCGTCGTCGCCACCGCAAGGAAGAAATGGGTTGTTTGTCGTTTATCTGCGGGAATTGAGTGGCTGATGTGACGGAGATGTTGGTGACGTGTGGTGGAGATGTCGGTGTGCGCATGCCGCCGCCCGCTCGTCTCCGCGGGGGATTTCACAGGAATTATTAGGATTATGTGAAGTTGCGGAGGGGGGTGCCTCCGAGGCGACTTCGAGGCGGTCGCGGGCTGATCGCGGGCCGGTCGCGCGGCGGTTGTGGGGCAGTCGCGGGTCGATTGAGGAAACGAGAGAAGCCCTCTCACGTGATGTGAGAGGGCTTCTACTGTGCGTGCGCCGCCAGGGACTCGAACCCCGGACCCGCTGATTAAGAGTCAGCTGCTCTAACCAACTGAGCTAGCGGCGCCTGCTGACCTGGAGAACTCTACCCGATCGGGGTGAGTGGCTCCGACCATTTGATGGGTGTTGCGGCCTGTCGCATTGTCTTTTATTAGATTCGATCCGTCAAAATGTGATTTGTCCTGACAGTTGAGAAAGTGGCGCCCGAACGGATGCGCCCAACCATCTGATGAGTGTGGAGGGGATCACATGACCGGCCCGCTTTTCGAGGAGTACGAGCCCGCTCTCGACTGCGCCTGCGCCGGCTGCGCCGAGCAGCGACGCGATCTGGCCAGAGGGCTGTCGGTGAAGGCCGGTGGCCATCCGGCAGCGCACGGCGCCCGACGGGCGATGGTGCTGGTCACCGCGGCAGGCGTCGCGCTCGGTGCTCCGGGCGTGGCAGGCGCGGTGGGTTCAGTGGGTGCGGTGGGCGCGGTGGGTGCTGCGGGCACGAAAACGGCGCACGCGGCCGGTCTGCCGAGCGGCTCACTGAACGGCTCACCGAGCGGATCGCTGAACGGGTCACTGAACGGGTCGAGGGCGGGAGCCCCGGCCTTCGACCCGGATCCGACGAGCCCGCAGGGCGGGAGTGCCCCGTTGTACGGGCGCCCCCTGCCGGGGCCCGGGCCCAGCAAATCGTCCGGGCTGCGCAAGTCCACCCGCGCCGAGATCATCAACCGCGCCAAGCGGTGGGTGAACGCGAAGGTGCCGTACAGCATGGAGAAGTACTGGTCGGACGGATACCGCCAGGACTGCTCCGGCTATGTCTCCATGGCCTGGGACCTCGGGAGCAACGAGTGGACGGGCAGCCTGGACACGTTCGGTGTGCGGATCGAGCGGGAGGAGCTGGAGCCCGGCGACATGCTGCTCTTCCACAATCCGTCCAATCCGGAGAAGGGTTCGCACGTCACGCTCTTCGGCGGCTGGACCGACTACACGCACTCGCACTACGTGGCCTACGAGCAGACGAAGCCGTACACGCGTACGCAGTCCACGCCGATGGCGTACTGGAACAACTCCGACCTCTATGTGCCCTACCGCTACAAGGGGGTGACCGAGGGGACCGACGGCAAGGGGCCGGACGCGGACACGGGCTCCGGTACCGGACCGGCGGCCGCGTTTCCGGGGGCGGGGTTCTTCGGGCCCGGAGCCGAGAACAAGTACGTCACGCAGCTCGGCGAGATGCTCGTGAAGCGCGGCGGCAAGCGCTTCTACAGCGTGGGCCCCGGTCCACGGTGGAGTGAGGCGGACCGGCTGGCCACCGAGGCGTTCCAGCTCGCGCAGGGCTGGCGCGGTACGGATGCGGACGGGCTGCCGGGTCCCGACACCTGGCGGTACTTGGTGAACGGCCTGGGCAAGGACATCCCGTCTCTGGACACGGGCGGAAGTGCCGGTACGGGCACCGGAGGCGTCGGTACGGGCACCGGAAGTACTGGGACGGGCACCGGAAGTGCCGGTACGAGCACCGGAAGTGCCGGTACGAGCACCGGGAGTGCCGGTACGGGCACCGGAAGTACCGGTAAGGGCGGAAGCGCCGGTACGAGCGCCGGGAGCGCGCCGGTGTACCCGGGGCCCCAGCACTTCCGGCCCGGCCGGTCCAGCGTGCACGTCGAGCAACTCGGCAGGCAGCTGGTGCGCAAGGGCTTCGGCAAGCACTACGTCTCGGGCCCGGAGCGCCACTGGACCGAGGCCGACCGGCGCAACGTCGAGGCCTTCCAGCGCGCCCAGGGCTGGCGCGGCGCCGAGGCCGACGGCTACCCCGGCCCCCAGACCTGGCGGCGACTCTTCGCATGACGGAGGCACGGATGACGACGACCACCTCGCAACCGGACGACGACGAGCGCGCACCCGGCACCGGCCAGGAGCCGCGATACGAGGCCCGGCCATACGAGGACCGGCCGTACGACGACGAGTTGGCGCCCCTCACCTACCCCGAAGCCTGGGGCACGTCCGAGTCCGGGGTGGTGCGGCTGCCGGAGGAGCCGACGGCCGGGGGCGGCGACGACACGGCCGGGAGTGCCGATGACGTACCGCATGAGGCGCCCCGTGACACGCGGGCCGTGCCGGACGCCGCCGACGACGGGGTCATGCGGGACGAGCCTGTGGAACGGGTTCGGCTGACGGAGAACGAGAACGCAGGCGCGGACTTGGGCGCGGACGTGGGCATGAGCGTGCGCGCCGGGGTGGCGGGCGCCGTGGTGGCAGGTGCCGGGGCACCTCTTCGTACCCCCGCCGTCGGTGCGCAGAGCCCTCGGTGGAGTCCGCTCATCGTGGGTGAGAGCACGCAGGAGATCCCCGTACATCTCCTCTTCCGTGACGAGGCCAACGTCCGTGATACGGAAGGGAGTTCCACCGGTCCCACCGTGGTCGGACGGCGGTGGGGGACCGGCGAGCAGCCCCGGGTCCGGCGGGTGCCGGCCCCCGCTCCCGTACCTTCCGCGCCGCCCCGCGCAGCACCGTCCGGTGATCCGAGACTCGCCGAGCGGCCCGGTCCCGTACTGCCCGGCTCCGCCGCCGCGCTCGTCGGGCTGGGGGCGTTCGTCGCGTGTGCGGCGGTGCTCTGGTGGGCCGGGGCCCTGCCGGACGCCGTGACCGAGCTGCTCCGGCTGCCCTCACGCCCGTACCACGGTGTCGGC
The DNA here is from genome assembly GCF_044753355.1 of Streptomyces sp. NPDC088400. NCBI lineage: Bacteria > Bacillati > Actinomycetota > Actinomycetes > Kitasatosporales > Streptomycetaceae > Streptomyces > Streptomyces sp. NPDC088400. Next base: position 181,309 of record NZ_JBIVMZ010000009.1, read on the forward strand.
GCCGGCGGCTGGAGCCTGCTCGCGCTGGGTGTGACGGTCATGTTCCTCGCCTTCGGCGGGCTCGGCCGCGGCGAGGTCGGGCAGGCATGGGTGCTGACGCTGTTCGGTGACTACCGGGGGAGCGTGCGCCGTACGGGGCTGCTCTGGATGAGCCCGCTGCTGGTGCGCCGCTGGGTGGACGTACGGCTGCGGCACTGGCGCAGTGAGCCGATGCCGGCCGTCGACTCCAACGGCACCGAGTTGCGCGTCGTGGTCCTGGTGATCTGGCGGGTGAAGGACACCGTGCGCGCGGCCCTCGGGGTCGAGGACCATGAGGAGTACCTGCGGGAGCAGGTGGAGGCGGCGATGGCGCGGGTGCTCTCGCAACTGCCCGCCGACGCGTTCCACGACGAGGCGCCGACGCTGCGCAACGCCGAGGCGGTCGGCGACGCGTTGACCCGGATGCTGTCGGCGGAGTGCCGGCCCGTCGGTATCGATGTGTTCTCGGCGCAGCCGACCCGGATCGAGTACGCGCCGGAGATCGCCGCGGCGATGCAGCGCCGCCGGATCGCGGCGATCGACGCCAAGCACCGGGACAGCGTGCTGACCGCGGTGGTGGACGCGGTGGACGACACCGTGCACCGCCTGACCTCACGCGGGCTGGTCGAACTGGACGACTACGAGCGCAAGGCACTGGTCAAGGATCTGACCGTCGCCTTCTACAACGGCCGGCAGGGGGCCGGGGAACGGCTCTAAATGGTCTGGACCTGAACTGAATTTGTTATGGACACGGTCAAGTTCCGTCCATATTCTAGGACTTGGTCTAGACCGCAGATCGCTCGCTCTCCCCGCACGCGTGCAGCACGGTTCACCGAACTCCCCACGTTCTCTGGAGCGAAGCATGCGAAAGAAGACAGGCGCGGCCGTGGTCGGCCTCGCCATCGCCGGTGTATCTCTGCTCGGTACCGGCAGCGCCAGCAGCCACGGCTACACCGACTCGCCCATCAGCCGCCAGAAGCTCTGCGCCAACGGCACGGTGACGAACTGCGGCAACATCCAGTGGGAGCCGCAGAGCGTCGAGGGGCCGAAGGGCTTCCCGGCGGCGGGGCCCGCCGACGGGAAGATCTGCTCGGGCGGCCTCAGTCAGTTCGCGCAGCTCGACGACCCGCGCGGCGGCACCTGGCCCACCACCAGGCTCTCGTCCGGCCAGAACTTCTCGTTCCGCTGGCAGTTCACCGCCTCGCACGCCACCATGGACTTCAAGTACTACGTCACCAAGAGCGGCTGGAACCCCTCACAGCCGCTGACCCGCGCGGCTCTGGACACGCAGCCGTTCCTGACGGTGCCGTACAACGGGCAGCGGCCGCCGAGCACGCTGTCGCACTCGGGCACGCTCCCGTCGAAGTCCGGCCGGCACATGATCGTGGCGGTGTGGACCATCGCCGACACGTCGAACGCGTTCTACTCGTGCTCCGACGTCCAGTTCTGACTCCGTCGGCAGTTCTGACCCGCTGATGGCTCCGACCCGCTGACGTCTCGTCAGTAGCGATACGACCCCTGGGGAGCGCGGCGCACCGCCGGGCGGCGCTCCCCAGGGGGGCCAATTCCGCGTTCCGCAGCCCGCCCCACCGGTCCTGCCGGTGGGGCGGGCTTTGTTTCGGTGGCGGGCCTTCGGTGGACGGCCGGGGGCCCAGTTCCCCGTCCCCGGTCTCTCTCCGGTCTCGTTCCTCCGGTTCCTTACACGACGCTGCCCCTGGTCGTGTGAAGACGGACGGTGAAGATACTCCGAAGATATGCGGGGTGCCTCCGTATGGCAGCATCAAGTGGCGCTTTTGAGCCGACTGTTCGCGCCGAAAGTGTTTCCGGACGCCTGGATGTTGGGGACCATTCCCGCAAGGGTCATCGCGCGTAGACCCCAGCGACAGCAAGGCAGTTCAGGCTTAGGGCGCTCCGTGCCACCCCAGGCCGGGAGCGTCTCCCCCCACCACTCCACCGGAGGTTTTTCGTCATGCGCAGACGTTTGGCGCTTCAGCTCATAGCCGCTGTACTCGCCCTCCCCGCCACTCTGTTGACGAGCGGTCAGGCCGTCGCCGCCCCCGCCGACAAGCCGCAGGTCCTCAGCGGCTGGACGCAGGAATCCGCCGCCAGCTACAACTCCTGGGTCTCCGCCCGGGGCAACCAGGGCTCCTGGTCGGCCTACGGCTTCGACTGGACCACGGACTACTGCTCGTCGTCGCCGGACAACCCGTTCGGCTTCCCCTTCCAGACCGCTTGCGCCCGCCATGACTTCGGCTACCGCAACTACAAGGCGGCCGGCCAGTTCGACGCCAACAAGGCGCGCGTGGACTCCGCCTTCTACGCCGACCTGAAGCGGGTGTGCTCGGGGTACTCGGGCGCCTCGAAGACCTCCTGCGACGCCACGGCGTGGACGTACTACCACGCGGTCGACATCTTCGGCATGACTCCGATGGTGGACGGTTCGAAGTCTGTCGCCTGACACGAGTAACGCGTAACGCGCACGCGAGAAGGTCCCCCCGCTGGTGCGAGGGGACCTTTCCGTGTCGGTGCGCCGCCAGGGACTCGAACCCCGGACCCGCTGATTAAGAGTCAGCTGCTCTAACCAACTGAGCTAGCGGCGCCTGCTGACTCGAAAATAATACCTGCTGCTCCGGGGTGCTCCGGACCACGGCGGACCATGGTGATCGGCCCCGGGACCTGACCTAGATCGTGAGCGAGATCGCCATCGGGGCGGCCCTGCGGTTCAGCGTCTCCGCCGCCGAGCGCAGCCGGTGCGCGTGCTCGACCGGGAGGGACAGGGCGAGGCAGCCCACCGAGGAGCCGGCCGTCAGCGGGACCGCCGCGCAGACCGTGCCCACCGCGTACTCCTGGAGGTCGAGCACCGGGACCGTCGGCGGCTGGCTGTCCAGCCGGGAGAACAGCAGGCGCTCGCTGGTGATCGTCCGGGAGGTGAAGCGGGCGATCTTGTGGCGGGCCATGTGGTCCCGGCGGCCGTTCTGGTCCAGCTGGTTCAGCAGGCACTTGCCGATCGCGCTGGCGTGGGCCGTGGAGCGGAAGTCCACGTACTCGTTGACCGCGGGCGTGAGCGGGCTGTCGGCGACCTGGGTGATCCTGATCTCGCCGTCGATGTACCGGCTGATGTAGACGGCCGCACCGACGGAGTCGCGCAGCTCGTGAAGGGTGTTCTGAAGCCTGGTCTCCAGGGCCTGCCGACGGGCGACCGCGGCCGAGCCCGAGCCGGCACCAGCGCCGGAGCCGGACCGAGACCCGGAGCCGGACCGAGAGCCGGAGCCGCCACCCGGGCCGGAGCGAGAGTCCGAACCGGAACGGGAGCCCGCACCGGAAGGAGAGCCCGCACCGGAAGGAGAGCCGGCGGCGGTCCCCGGCCCCGAGCCGAGAAGCGTCAGGGAGTCTCCGGGCACATACACCCCGTCCGGGATCCGCTCCACGTACCCCTCGCGGCGCAGCATCGACAGCAGGGGCGCCAGATGCCCGGCCGGCAGTCCGCTCTCCCTGGCTATCTGTACATCGGTCACCCCGCCCTCGTACCTGGACACGACTTCCAGGACACGCAGGACATAGCGCACCGAGTGAAATGGCGCGGTGGGCTCCGGCCTCAGCACCACGGTTCCCCCCAGCAGGTTGTGACCGCACGCTCACGCACCACGATAACCGCCAATTGCCTGGTCCGGGGTGGCTGCCGACCACAGAAAAGGTGCGGCCCAGGGGCTCTGCGCTGGGCCGCACCACTGCGGCATATGCCATTGACACACTTTTTCACGGAGCGTGAGGTCAGAGCACCGCACCGAGGAACTCGCGAGTACGTTCGTGCTCCGGGGCCGAGAAGATTTTCTCGGGCGGCCCGGACTCGATGACTTTGCCGGAATCGAACATCAGGACGTCGTCCGATATGTCCCGGGCGAAGTTCATCTCGTGGGTGACGCAGAGCATGGTGATGTCCGTGGAGTGGGCGATGTCCCGCAGCACGTCCAGCACTCCCGCGACCAGCTCGGGGTCGAGCGCCGAGGTGACCTCGTCCAGCAGCAGGATCTGCGGCCGCATCGCCAGCGCGCGGGCGATCGCCACACGCTGCTGCTGGCCGCCCGAGAGCTGGGTCGGCTTCGCGCCGTGGCGGTCGCCGAGGCCGACCAGGTCGAGCAGTTCACGGCCGCGCTCCTCGGCCTCGTCCTTGCTCAGGCCGAGCACCCGGACCGGCGCCTCGGTGATGTTGCGCAGCACGGTCATGTTGGGGAAGAGGTTGAACTGCTGGAAGACCATGCCGATGTTCTTGCGTACGTCGCGTACGTGCTTGTCGTCGGCGGGGAACAGCCGCTCACCGTTGACGGTGATCGTGCCCTCGTCCGGCTTCATCAGCGTCATCAGCAGCCGCAGGATCGTCGTCTTGCCGGAGCCGGACGGGCCGATCAGGGTGACGTGCTTGCCCGGCCGCGCCGAGAAACAGAGGTTGTCCAGGACGGTGTTCTTGCCGAAGCGCTTCGTCACGTTGTCGAAGCGGATCAGCTCCGGGCCGTCGGCGGTGGCGGTGGCTCCGGCGGCGCCTTCGGTGAGGGGGGAACTGGCTGGGGTGGGGGTGTCAGCGGACAAGACGACGCTCCAGGGCTCGCATGAGAAGTGAAGCCGGGTAGGCGATGAGGATGAAGGCGATTCCGACCACGGTCAGCGGCTCCGTGTACTGGAAGGTCGCCGCGCTCTCCAGCCGGGACTGCTGGAGCATCTCCAGCACGCTGATCCCGGCGAGCAGCGGAGTGTCCTTCAGCATCGCGATGACGTAGTTGCCCAGCGCCGGCACGATCCGGCGGATCGCCTGCGGCAGGATCACGGCCACCCATGTCCGCCCGGTCGGCAGACTGAGGGCCGTCGCCGCCTCCCACTGTCCGACCGGTACGGCGTCGATGCCGGCCCGGTAGACCTGCGCGGTGTACGTCGAGTAGTGCAGGCCGATCGCGATCGTGCCGGTCGTCAGTCCGGAGAACTGCACGCCCCACTCGGGGAGCACGAAAAAGAAGAAGAACAGCTGCACCAGCAGCGGGGTGTTGCGGATGAACTCCGTGACGGCGTGGACCGGCCAGCGGATGAAGCGGGTCGTCGCCCGGAATCCGATCGCCCAGACCAGGCCGAGGGTGAAGGAGAGGAGCGAGCCGAGCACCAGCACCTGAAGGGTGAGGAGCAGGCCGTCCCAGAAGCGTGGCATGAAGTCCGCGACCGCGGACCAGTCCCATCCGTTCACTGGGCACCTCCCGGCGTCGCGGTGATGCCGATCCCGGCCTTGGTCTTGACCTCAAGGGCCCGCATGCCGCGAGCGAGGATGAACGCGATCACGAAGTAGATCACCAGCGTCACCGAGTAGATCTGGGCGCTTTCCTGAGTGGCCAGGCGCACCAGGTAAGCGGAGAACGACACATCGGCCACGCCGATCAGGGAGACCAGCGCGGTGCCCTTCACCAGCTCGATCAGCAGATTGCTGAACGGCGGGATCATCTCGGGTATCGCCTGGGGCAGCATGATCAGCCGCATGCGCTGCCAGGGCGTGAAGTTCAGGGCGATGCCCGCCTCGCGCTGCGCCGGCGCCACGGAGTTCAGCGCGCCGCGCACGACTTCCGCTCCGTACGCCCCGTACGACAGTCCGAGGGCCAGCACGGCCGCCCACATCGGGACCAGGGCCCAGCCGAACAGGCTCGGCATGACGAAGAACAGCCAGAACATCAGCACCAGCGCCGACGTGCCGCGGAAGATCTCGGTGTAGAAGCCCGCGAGGAAGCGGACGAACCCTGACCGGTGGGTGCGGGCCATTCCGATGCCGAAGGCGACGGCGGTGGCCAGCAGGGCGCTGAACAGGGTGAGTTGGAGGGTTATCCAGATACCGGGGAGTACCCAGTGGGTCCAGAGGCCGGCTGTCATTTGCACAGCTCCTCTGCGGTCAGGGTGGTCATCTCCGCCTGGGTGAAGCCGAACGGCTTCAGGATGCGGAACAGTTCGCCGCTCTTCTTCATCTTGTGGATCTCGACATTGAAGGCGTCCCGGAGCTCGCTGTCGGTGGGGCGGAAGGCGAAACCGCCGCCGTCGACCTTCTTCTTGCCGTCCACCAGCGGTGCGAAGGGCTTGGTCGCCTCGGCCTTGCGGCTCTTCTTCACCACGTCGCGGCCCGTGAGCGCGGTCCCGGCGAAGACGTCGACCCGGCCGGACTCGACGGCGTTCAGCCCCGCGACGGGATCCTGGAGGATGACGAGTTCCTTCTCGGGTACCCCGGCGGCCACCGCGTAGTCGATCTCCGCGTAGCCGGAGCCGGTGGCGATCTTCGCCTTGGTCTTCACCACGTCCTGGTACGAGTGGAGCCCCTTGGGGTTGCCCTTGCGCACGATGAACGAGTCGAGCATCTGGTACTCGGGATCGGCGAAGATGACCTGCTGGCAGCGTTCCTTGTTGATGTACATCCCGGCCGAGACGACGTCGAACTGCTGCGCGTTCAACCCGGGGATCAGCGAGGAGAAGTCGGTGGCCACGGGCTGTACGTTGCCGATGCCCAGGCGCTTGAAGATCACTTTGGCGAGTTCCACGGCCTCGCCGGTGAAGTCGCCCTGGTCGTCGATGAATCCGTACGGTGACTCGCCCGCGATGCCGAGCCGTACCGTGCGCTGTGATTTCAGCCGGGCGAGAGTGTCACCGGTGGGAACTTTGCTGCATCCGGCGGTTCCGAGTGCCCCCGCGGCGCCCAGCACAGCCGTGCCCAGGAGCAGTGAGCGTCGTCGTATAGGTGGTTTGGATAGTTTTGTTGTTCTTCTCTTGTGGTGCTCTGGTGGTGGAGCCATGGGCGCGCGGCTACCCGACTCCAGTCGGGTTATGCGTATCAATTTGAGCCGATCATGTGTCCGCCCGGGTGCCCTTGACTCGGTGGATCAGACGAGGATCATGAGGGCATGGCCGACCGATTTGTGACTGTGTCGCTGGACAAGCGCGGAGTGCGGTGCACCGCGAAACTGCTGGATGACCGGGCTCCGGTCACCTGCGCGGCGGTGTGGGAGGCGCTGCCGCTGGGTTCGGACGTGTATCACGCGAAATACGCGCGCAACGAGATCTACGCGCTGTTTCCAGCCTTCGCGGCCGAGGAACCGCCGCTGGAAAATCCGACTGTGACCCCGATCCCCGGAGATCTGTGCTATTTCACTTTCTCCGACACGGAACTGGGCACGTCGTCCTACGGCTATGACGAGAAGGCCGTGCGCGGCCGCCGTACGGTCGTCGACCTCGCCCTCTTCTACGAGCGCAACAATCTGCTGATCAACGGGGACATGGGCTGGATCCCCGGCATCGTCTGGGGCTCGGTGGTCGAGGGTCTCGACGAGATGGCCGAGGCGTGCCAGGACCTGTGGCGGGCGGGCGCCGTCGGCGAGACGCTCAGCTTCCGGCGGGCGTAGGGAGACGTATCCGGGCGTCGTAGGTCGTACGAGTGGGTCCGTCGGCCCCCGGGGGAGTTCGCCCCCCGGGGGCCCCTTACGGCTTTACGGTTTACGGCTTTACGGTCAGCTCCCGGCCGGTGCCGGGATCCGCGCCGCGCCCGACTCGTACAGCGCGTGCGCCGCGCTCATCACCAGCGCGTCCTGGTGCCGGGCGCCGACGATCTGGAGCCCGATCGGCAGCCCGTCCCCGTCCACCCCGCAGGGCACGGTCGCGGCCGGCTGCTGCGTCAGATTGAACGGGTACGTGAACGGCGTCCACCCCGTCCAGCGGTGATGGCCCGAGCCCTTCGGCACCTCCACCCCCGCCTCGAACGCGGTGATCGGCACCGTCGGCGTGACCAGCAGGTCGTACGTGGCGTGGAAGTGGCCGAGACGCCGCCCCAGCGCCATCCGCGCGTCCACCGCGGCCAGATAGTCCAGCGCGCTGCTGCGCTCACCGGCATCGATGATCTCCCGCAGCCCCGGATCGAGCAGCTCCCGCTGCTCCGGGCCGAACGGCTGCGCGACCCGGGCCGCGCCGCTGAACCACAGGGTGTGGAAGGCCTCCACCGGATCCGGGATGTCCGGGTCGGCCTCCTCGATGTACGCCCCCAGCTCGGAGAGGCGGATCACCGCGCTCCGTACGGCCGAGGCCACCTCGGGGCGCACGGCGACCTGTCCGCCGAAGGACGGGGAGTACGCGATCCGCAGCCCCCGGGCCCCGTCCACGCCCCGCGCCAGCGCTTCGGTGACGCCCGGCGCCGGGGCGAGCTCCGACCAGTCCCGCCAGTCGGCGCCGCTGATCACGTCCAGCAGCAGCGCGGCGTCCGCCACGTCCCGTGTCATGGGCCCGGCGTGCGCCAGCGTGCCGAAGGGGCTCGACGGGTAGAGCGGGACCCGGCCGTACGTCGGCTTGATCCCGAAGATCCCGCAGAACGAGGCCGGGATACGGACCGAGCCGCCGCCGTCCGTGCCGATCGACAGCGGGGCGGCGCCGAGTGCCACCGCCGCCGCGCTGCCGCCGCTGGAGCCGCCCGATGTCCGGGAGAGGTCGTACGGGTTACGGGTCACCCCGTTCAGCGGGGAGTCCGTCACGCCCTTCCAGCCGAACTCCGGCGTGGTCGTCTTGCCGACGAACACCGCGCCGTGTTCGCGCATCCGCGCCACCGCCGGCGCGTCCTCGTCCCAGGCACCCTGGGCGGACACGGCCCGGGAACCGCGCAGGGTGGGGCCGCCGCGCTGGAGGAAGATGTCCTTCACCGAGACCGGGACGCCGTCGAGCAGCCCCTGGGGTTCTTTCCGGTGCCACCGCGCGGCCGACGCCTCCGCCTGGGCGAGCGCCTCTTCGGCGTCCACCCGTACGAAGGCGTTGACCAGCGGCTGGACCGTCTCGATCCGGTCCAGCACGGCGCGGGTCGCGTCGAGGGGCGAGAAATCGCCCTTTTCGTAACCGGACAGCAGTTGCCGTGCGGTCAGGTCCGTCAGGACCGTGTGATCTGCCATGTGATGATCTCGCTATCCGTCATGCGACAGTCATGCGGTGAGCCATGCGATCAGTCATGCGGTCGGTCATGGGATGGGCTATTCGATCAGTCGTGCGATCAGTCGTGCATGGGGACGTACCCACGTTTCTTGTCCACCACGTTGGGCAGGGGCTTTCCGTCCGACCAGAGTTCGTACAGGTCGACGAATTGCGAGCCCAGCCGGTCGCGCCAGCCGACCGTGTCGCCGCTCATGTGCGGAGACACGATCAGGCCGGGGATGTCCCACAGCCGGCTCTCCGGATCCAGCGGCTCCTGGTCGAACACATCGAGCACCGCGCCCGCGATCCACCGCTTCGACACGGCGTCCATCAGGTCGTTCTCCACGACGAGTTGGCCCCGGCCCACATTGATGAAGCGCGCGGAAGGCTGCATCAGGCCGAAGAGCCGTGCGTCGAACATGTCGCGGGTCGCGTCCGTCAGCGGCGCCGCGCAGATCACCCAGTCGGCCCGGGTCAGCAGCCGGTCGAGCTGGTCGGGGCCGTGCACCCCGGGGCGTGCCGTACGACCGGTGACGGCCACCGTCAGGCCCAGTGCCCGCAGCGTGGCGGCCACGGCCCGGCCGATCGGGCCCGCGCCGACCACGACCGCCCGGCTGCCCGCGACACTCAGCCCTTCGCGATGTCGCCAGCGGCGCTGACGCTGGAGTTCCAGTGTCCCGGGAAGGTCTTTCGCCATGGCGAGAATCAGCCCCGCGGCATATTCGGCGATCGGTTCCTCGAAGATGCCGCGGGCGTTGGTGATGATCGTGTCGGATTCGACGAGCTCGGGGCAGAGCAGCCGGTCCACGCCCGCGCTGGCGGTGTGCACCCAGCGGGGCCGCGGACCGTCGCCGGGCCAGGCGTCCCGTACCGCGTCCGAGGTGAAGTCCCAGACCAGCAGGGTGTCGGCGAGGGGGAGTTGGGCCGCGAGACTCTGCTCGTCGGCGTACCGGATGTCGGCGCGGCCCGTGAGCCGGCCGAGCCGTGGCGGAGGGTCTGCCTCCAGGACGAGAAGGATGGGAGCAGGCATGAGGAGAGGCCCTTCTGCCGGAGTGGATCTGCCGGACTGCCGATGCTATTCAGCCCGTCCGCGGCGCGAAATCTGCCGGTCCGGAAGTGTCGGGGGATTTCCCCCAAGAAAATTCCTTGCAACGTCGACCAGGGCGGATTGACCACGCTCGCATCTGGCTCCTACCGTCGTCAACAAGAGCTTTATAAGGGGGCCAGACATGCAAGTCTCCTTTCTGGGTGGACCACAGCCGCAGCGTGGTGTCGGCGTGGTCGCTCCGTTCGATTTCGCACTTGATCGCGAGCTATGGCGATGGGTGCCCGACGAAATCTCGCTGCGTGTGACCAGAACGCCTTATGTGCCGGTCGAGGTCTCTCTTGACCTCGCCCGGCTGGTCAGCGAGCACGAGACTCTGGGTGAGGCGGTGCGGGCGCTCGGCGCCTCCGAGCCCGAGGTCATCGCGTATGCCTGCACATCGGGCAGTTTCGTCGGCGGCGCGGCCGGGGAGCGGGCGATGGTCGAGGCGATGACCCGGGCCGGCGAGGTGCCCTCGCTGACCACGTCCGGCGCCTTGGTCGAGGCGTTGCAGGAGCTTGGAGCCAGTCGAATCGCGCTGGTCACGCCCTATACGGAGTCGGTCACCCAGTCACTGGAGGACTATCTGGGGGAAGTGGGGGTAACGGTCACGGGTCGCGCTTTTCTGGGGCTGACCCGGCACATCTGGAAGGTGCCGTACCGGTCGGTCGTGGACATGGCGCGGCAGGCCGTCGTCGGGGCGGCCGACGCGCTCTTCATCAGCTGTACGAATCTGCCGACGTACGACGCGATTCCGCAGCTGGAGGCCGAGCTGAGGATGCCGGTGCTGTCCGCCAACCAGGTGACGATGTGGGCGGCACTGCGCAGGCTCGGGGCGCATGCCGTCGGCCCGTACCAGGCGCTGCTGCTCGACCAGCCCACCGGGCGTGAGGTGCCGCCGGTACTGCCGTCGGTGCTGCCGGGGCCGCTGAGTCCGCCGGACGAGCCGGTTCCGTCGGTGGCTCCGGTCGGGCCCGCGGCGGGACACGTCCCGCCGGGGCAGCTCCTGCCGACGGAACCGTTGCCGGAAGACACGGAAGGATGGACATGACGACCGTCGGTTTCCTCTATCCCGGGCACTCCGCCGAGGATGACTACCCGCGCATCGAGATGCTCTTCGGCAGCGACATCAGGCTGCCCGTCGTCCACACCGATATCGGCGAGGACGCCCACCGCGTGGACGCGCTGCTCAAAATGGGCGCGGACGAGCGCCTGGCCGAGGGAGTGGAGGAGCTCCGGCTGGCCGGTGCCGAGTCCGTTGTCTGGGCCTGCACCAGCGGCAGCTTCGTGTACGGATGGGAGGGCGCGCACGAGCAGACGCGCGCCCTGGCCGGTGCGGCCGGGCTGCCCGCGTCGAGTACGTCGTTCGCCTTCGCCCATGCCATCAGGGCGCTGGGGGCCGAGCGGGTCGCCGTCGCCGCGACCTATCCGGAGGATGTCACCGCGCACTTCACGGCCTTCCTCAAGGCGGCCGGGTTCCAGGTGGTCGCGGACCGGGCGAGCGGGATCATCACGGCGGCCGAGGTCGGGACCTGGGAATGGGACCAGGTGCTGGCACTGGCCCGCGCGGGCGACCATCCGGACGCGGAGGTCGTACTGATGCCGGACACGGCCCTGCACACGGCGGCGTACTTGCCCGAGCTGGAGGAGGCGCTCGGAAAACCGGTGCTCACGGCGAACCAGGTGACGGTGTGGGAAGGCCTGCGGCTGGCGGAGCGCCGGGCGTGGGCGCCGAAACTGGGCACGTTGTTCGCCGGCCGGGAGTAGGCGGCCGGCGGACAGCAGCCCGGCGGACAGTAGCCCGGCGGACAGTCGGCCGGGAGTAGGCCCTGTCCGGCCGTGAGTGGTCGGCCGTGAGTGGTCGGCCGGTCGGGAATAACCGGAGAGGCCCTCCTGTTATCGCGTGGTCGAACGAATTTCACGCGCAGGAGGGTCAACCCGTGCACGACGAGAGCCGAGGAACGACGGACGCGGTCCGGGACACGACGGACACGGATCCGGACACGCGCCCCGGTACGGGCGACGGGATCCGGGGCACGGCGTACGGAACCGCGCCCGTCCCCCTGTCCGTACTGGACCTGGTGACGGTGGGCAGCGGCTCCACCGCCACCACGTCCCTGCGGACCAGTGTCGAGATCGCGCGGCTCGCCGAGCGCAGGGGCTACCACCGGCACTGGGTCGCCGAGCACCACTCCATGCCGGGCGTCGCTTCGTCCTCCCCGGCCGTGATCCTCGCCCACCTGGCCGCCCACACCGAGCGCATCCGGCTCGGCTCGGGCGGTGTGATGCTGCCCAACCACGCGCCGCTGGTGATCGCCGAACAGTTCGGCACCCTGGAGGCGCTCGCCCCGGGCCGGGTCGACCTCGGGCTGGGCCGCGCGCCCGGTACCGACGGGGCGACGGCGGCGGCGCTGCGCCGTTCCGACCGGCTGAACGACGGTGCCGACGACTTCCCGGAGCAACTCGCCGAGCTGATCCGCTTCCTGGACGACGACTTCCCGGACGGCCACCCGTACTCCCGTATCCACGCGGTCCCCGGACCGGTCCAGGGACCCGCCGGGCGCCCGCCGGTCTGGCTGCTGGGGTCCTCGGGCTTCAGCGCGCGGCTGGCCGGTGTGCTCGGCCTGCCCTTCGCGTTCGCGCACCACTTCTCGGCGCAGAACACCGTCCCGGCGCTCGATCTCTACCGTCAGACCTTCCGCCCCTCCGCGGTGCTGGACGCTCCGTACGCCCTGATCGGTGTCGCGGCGCTGGCCGGCGACGACGAACGTGAGGCGCGCCGCCAGGTGCTGTCCGGAGCCCTCTCGATGCTCCGCCTGCGCACCGGCCGCCCGGGGCTCGTCCCGACGCCGGAGGAGGCCGAGACGTATCAATACAGCCCGGCGGAGAAGGAGTTCGTGGACTCCTGGCTCACCAACATCGTCCATGGAACCCCGGACGCGGTACGGGACGGTCTCGACGGCCTCCAGAAGCGCACGGGCGCCGACGAGTTGATGATCACGGCCAACGCCCATGGCGCCGGGGCCCGCCTGCGCAGCTACGGGCTGATCGCGGACGCGTACGGTCTGCCTGATCCGAGCTGATCCGCTCTCGCCTGGTAGTTGCCCGACCTGGCCTGGTCGGCCCGACCTGGCCTTTCCCGGCGGCGGGAGGCGCGTACGGCTCGATTGTCAGTGCCGTCTTCTAGCGTGGTCGTCAGTTGGGCGCGGTGCACAGGATGCCGCGCCCATCCCGGGGAGGGGTCTGCCATGCAGTGCGCGAAGACGTATCTGGAGTTGTCTCAGGACGGCGCCGGAGCGCACAAGTTCTACGAGGTGACCGTGGAGGGGACGGTCGTCTCGGTGCGCTACGGACGCATCGGCGCGGCCGGGCAGGCGCAGACCTCGACCTTCCCGACCGAGGCCAAGGCGCAGGCGGCGGCGTCGAAGAAGATCGGCGAGAAGATCCGCAAGGGGTATGCCCCGGCGGTCCAGGGGCAGCGCCAGGCCCGGTCGGTGACGCGCCGGCAGGCCACGTCCGCGCCGTCCACGGCCCGCGCCGTGGCGCCGGTGCTGTGGCGGTTCCGTACGGGGTCCGCGGCCTTCGGCATCCACATAGACGAGGACCGCTGCTGGGTGGGCAACCAGGCGGGCGATGTCTACACACTCAGCCACGGCGGCGACGTACTGGCCCGCTATGCCCTGCCCGACGGCGTCAAGTGCCTGGTGGCGGACGACTTCTGGATCTACGCGGGGTGTGACGACGGCAAGGTGTACGACCTGTCGTCGAAGCTGCCGTTCGCGGCGTACGACATCGCGGCGGAGGTCGACATCTTCTGGCTGGACATCCGCGAGGGCGTGCTGAACGTGTCGGACCGCGACGGCGGTCTGACGGTCATCGACCACGAGGACGAGCACCAGTGGGCCCGCAAGTCCCCGGGTGAACACGGCTGGATGGTGCGGGCCGACGACCGGGCCGTCTACCACGGGCACGGCGGGGGAGTGACGGCGTACGAGCCGGGCGGCGCACGGGAGTTGTGGCACACCCGGACGGACGGCGGGGTGCTGTTCGGCTGGCAGGAGGACGCGTCGGTGTACGCGGGAACGCACAAGCACGTCGTGCAGCGCCTGTCGAAGGCCACCGGTGCGGTCGAGTCGACGTACCGCTGCGACACCGCGGTCTACTCCTGCGCGACGGCGCCGGGCGGCCGTTTCGTCTTCGCGGGCGACAGCGCCTCGTCGGTGTACTGCTTCGACGCGGACGGCACGCGCCTGTGGAAGCTCGGTACGGGCGGCGGATCGGCGCTGTCCATGCAGTACCGCGACGACAAGCTGTACATGGTCACCACGGACGGCTCCCTCGTCTGTGTCGACGCGAGCACGGCCGCCGTCACGGCCGCCCAGCAGGGCACGGTTCCCGTCGCGATGGACGTCAAGCTGGCGGCGGCGATGCCCACGTACACCCCGGCGACGACGGTCCGGACCGTGGAGGCGGTCTCCTCGGCCCCGGCCGGCGGGGTGGTCGTGGAGTGCGTCCAGGAAGGCGGCCGGATGCGCGTCCATGTCGTCTCGGACGGCTACGAGCCGTCGTGGAACGTCCAGTTCCCCCGAGGAATACGCGAGGTGGGCACCCGCTACGTGGTCGAGTCCCTGCACCCCACGACGTCCGGCTTCTACCGGGTACGGGGAGAGATCAAGCGCCTGCTCTGACGTGGACGCTCCGGATCCGGCTCCACCCGGCCCGACTGACCTTGCCCGCTCCTTCACCGGCCATCACCATACGAAGCGTTGGTGGCAGAGGCGTCCCGACGGGAGAACGCGTTGAGTAACGAAGACCGAGGCAGATGGTCCGGTTGGTCGGACCGGACCATCAGTGTCCCCAGGAGCGGTTCCGGCGTGCCCCTGCCATTGGAAATCCGCGGAGGTCTCAGTTCCAGTTTCTCCCTCTGCCCGATCAGGTTCGGCGCGGGAAGCGGCGAGGACAGTATCGATCTTGTGACCACGCGGGGCGCCAGTCCCTGCCGAGTCGTCCTGCCGGCCGAGGCCGACGCCTTCACCGTTCGGCGCGTACGGCTCCATGAGCGGGCGGGAGGGTTTCATCGCTGGCGCGTTCGGCTGATCGACCGGGATGCTCTTCCGGGGCTCTCCTCCAAGGGTGTCAGTGGCGAGGGGACCGAGACTTTCGGCTACTTCGAGCCGACTCGCTATTACGAGCAAGTGCGGGTATTGCACTACGAGTTCGAGGACTCGGGGACCGTGGGGTACTGCCCCGTGGCCGGCGGGGATCCGGTGAGGGTGGTCACGTCTCGTGCGAACCGGAAGGGACACCTGCGGCTGCCATGGCATGGCTACGTGACGATGTCCGGCGGAGGGGGATGGCGAGTGTCAGTCACCTGATCTTTCAAGCACGGCAGTGCCTTTGCCGGGCAGCGGCCGCGCGGTCTGCGGTCCTCGCGCTCATCTCTCGTCACCGCGCTCCCTCGCCGGGCGGGTCCGGTGCCGGGGGCGGTGGGGCATCAGGTCGCGTACGTTCGCCTCGCCCGCGCCCACGATCGGCAGCGGTTGGGACGAGGCGGCGGGCGAGGGGGAAGTCGGGGGCGAGGCGGCGGGTGAGGGGGAAGTCGGGGGCGCGGTGGATGACGGGGGCCGGGACGGGGTGCGTGGGTCCGGGGGAGTGCCGTCGGGTGGCGGGTCCGGGAAGCGGATCAGCCTGCCCGGCGGGACGGGTAAGCGCTCCGTGTCGGGGTGCTCCACGGCCCCGGCGCGGTGCGGGTCGGCCGCGAGGGCGTGTTCGTCCCAGCCCGTGCGATACCAGCGCAGCCGGTCCCGTTCGACTTCCTCGTCGCTGAGGATGTGGACACCATCGACACCCGCCTGCTGGACCTTGTAACCCAGTTCGATCAGTAGGGCTCCCAACATCCTTGCCACGCCGTCCTGTTGGGAAGAACCGTCGGCGCCGCCCCCCTCGTTGTGCATTCGCGCACTCCCTCACGCCCCCCACAGGGCCGCCGATCCCCACTCATCTAAGTGCCCTCCGACAGGAACTGTGTCGCCACCTTCACGAAAATCTCGCGCAGTTCCGGGGGCACTCCCATTTTCCGTGCCGCCTCCTGCGGAGTCAGCCGCGGGGCGTCCTCCGCTGGGTCGGCCTGCTGCCGCGCGACGATCGGGAGGTCGTCCTCGGACAGCTTGCCGGACCGGATCAGCATGTCCCGCAGGGGCACCTCAAGCACCCCTGCCAGACGGCGCATTGTCTCCAGGTCGGGCATGCTCTGCCGTTGCAGCAGCCGGCTGACCGCCGCCCGGTGCACCCCCGCGTCGTCGGCGAGCTTCGATTTTCCGCCGCCGCGTGGGCTGTCGATGTCGTAACCCCGGCGGCGCATCAGTGACTCGACCCAGCCGGCGAACTCCTCCAGTCCGTCCGCACGGTTCCTGACGCCTTCGCCGCGGAAACCCGGGTCGTTGCGGGCGCCTGCCCACGAGCTTGAACCCATGTTGTCGCTCTCCCCTCATCGCGGAGGACAGCGTACCGATCGCGCGCGCACCCATAGGTGTGCGCGCTCGCGCGTTGTTGTGGGGATGCCGTGCAGCATCTCGCCGGCCGGGTCTCTGGTGTTTGTGCCGTGGTGAGCCGGGTGCCGCCCGGCCCCACGGACGGTAGTCGCTTGCGCACGCGCTCGCACCGTGTAACTCTGATCGCGCGTTCGCAATTGTCGAACAAATATTCCCATACACGGGGAGGGGTTGCACCTGCCTGCATCTACGACAGTGTCCTCAACCGCCTTGACCTTGGGTTTCTCTCATTCCGACGACGAGCTGGACTGGCGCAGGGAAGCTGCCTGTGCCCACCTGCCGCAGCACTCCGTATTCACCAGGATCCCTTCGGAGGCCGAACCGGTATTGCGCGCCTGCAATCACTGCCCCATCCGGAGAGAGTGCGAGGCGGTCGTCGACCCAGCGCGCACCTGGTTCGACGGCGTCAGTGGCGGGCGCTTGTGGCGTAACGGTCGCGAAGTGGGGAGGGCAGCGTGATGAGCGGAGGCAGCGCGCTGTGGATCGCCTCGCTGGTGCGGCGGTTTCCCGAACTTCTGACGGAACTCACCCCCAGCACCGGACGTGACCTGCGAGAACGCCGAGGGGGCGGGTCCACGGCCGGAACCGTCGCCCCGGCGCGGCTCTATGTCTCGGACGCCATCCGCGACATCACCGACGGAGTGGTGGAACTGGAGGAAGCCGTACGGGAACGGCTCGGCCTGCGCCGGGTCGCCCCCGCTCCGGTGCCCGTACGGCTCCGGCGGATCGCCGGCCTGCTGGAGCGGATCGGCGACCAGCCGGATCTGGCGGCGCACGTGGAGGACGAGACCCGCCGGATGGCCCGCCGTTGTGCGCGGGCGCTCGGCGACCCCGAGCAGCTGGTACGGGTCGCGGGCCGGTGCCCGGCCTGCGATTCCGTATCGCTGCGGGCCTTCCCCGAACGGGCGGCGGTGATGTGCGTGAACCCGGTCTGCCGCCACACCCTGCACGAGGAGGCCGCCTCATGAGCGCGACGCTGATCTCGGGCGACCTCGCGGCGGCGGAGGTGCAGGTGTCGGCCGCGACCATCCGCAAGTGGGTGCAGCTCGGGCACCTCCAGGCGGCGGGGCGGCAGGGGAGGCGCCTGCTCTACCGGCTGGAGGACGTCTTCGCGGCCGAGCGGGCGGTACATCGCAAGGACCGGGCGGTGCATGGCAAGGACCGGGCGGTGCATCGCAAGGCCCGAGCGGCCGGGAGCGAGAGCGGCTGAGAGCGCGGAGCGTGAGGGGGAGAGCGTGAGGCGGAGAGGGTCCCACCGGACACCGGTGGGGCCCTCTCCCCGTGGTGTCCGGGGGAGCCCAGGGGGCGTCCGGGGGAGCTCAGCGGGCGTCCGGATGGCCTCAACTCCCTCGTACAACACATCAGTTGCGGGATTCGCGACCCTCGATCACACTTGAGGCAGCGGCAGAGCTGCGCCCCTTCCCAGGGGCGGCGGACCTGCCGCTTTGTGTTGCCCGGAATCCCCCTCCCCTGGGTCGCGACCGGGTCCGGCACATCCATCCCGCCCCTCAGAATCGGAAGGGAGCGTCCATGTGAGCGTCCTGAACTTTCCCGACGCGGAACGGCTCGTCGTCGACTTCCTCGAAGACCGGTCCGAAATGGCCGGCGTCACGGTCGACAACCGCCCGGCCGCCGGGTTCGACGGCACCCAGAAGGCCGTCCTGATCTCTCGCGTCGGCGGTGCGTGGGTCGACGACCTCCATGTGGACCAGCCGTTGCTGGACCTTGAGGTGTACGGCCCGGACAAGACCACGGCGCACGCCGTGGCGCTCGCCGCCCGCGCCTGTGTCCTGGAGCTGGTCGGTACGCGATACGGCACGGCCGCCGTCACCGATGTCGCCGAGGCGGACGGGCCCCGCTGGCTGCCGGACTACAACCGCCCGGCCGGTAACCGCTACCTCGCCACCGTACGGCTGTCCATCCGGCCCGCGTAGTCCGCGAGCCGGCCGCGCCACGCGCCGGCTCACCCCTGATCGGGCCCCGCCGTTTCCGGCGGGGCCTTCGCGATGCCCCACCCGTTCATCACGCACCACGCCTTCACAACGTCCCACCCCTACATGAGGAGTTCACGTGGCTACTGGCCCCAACAGCAGCAAGGAAATCCGCGTCGCAGGTACCGGAAAGGTCCTGGTCGCGGCCCCGACGGGAGCCACCGGCGCACCCGCCGCCCCGATCGACACCACCGTGGCGTGGACCGGCTGGACCGAGCTCGGCTACACCACCACCGACGGCATCAAGCTCAGCAAGAAGGACAAGATCGACCAGGTGGACGGCTGGCAGTCGGTGAGCGCGCTGCGCTACATCTACTCCGACCGTGAGCTGACCGTGAAGTTCCAGCTCCTCCAGATCAACAAGAACACGCTGCCGTTCTTCATGGGCGGTGGCACCACGTCGCTGCTGGCGTCCCCGGCCGCGGCCGGTACGTACAAGTACGACCTCTCCGCCAACCCCAAGGCGGACGAGCGCCAGCTGGGCTTCGAGTTCACCGACAGCAACGGTTCCGGTGACGTGACGTACCGCTTCATCGTCCCGCGCGGTCAGGTCACCGAGACCGAGGAGATCTCGATGACCCGTACGGGTGCGATGAAGCTCGGTGTCACCTTCACGGCCTACGCGCAGGACGACACGACGCTGCCGCTGGCCACCTGGCTGATGAAGGACGCCGCGTACGCGTAAGCCCCGCCTCTCCCCTCCAGTTGAGGCAGTCCAGGTGCCCGGCGTGCGCCACGGGCGCGCGCCGGGCACCGCCCCCTTCCACCCCGCCCCCGCATCCCCCACCGCACCCCAACACGGCGAACAGGAGCCCGACATGGCCGGATTCAACGTCAACGCCGCCCGCGCCCAGCGCCTCGAAGCGCTCGGCCGGGCCTGGACCTTCGAGCTCGACGAGGACTCGTTCGAGCTGCCGACGGAACTCACCCGCACCACCGCGCGCAAGCTGCGCGACCTCGACGACAACGACGTCGACGGCCTGCTCCGGCTGCTCCTCGGCGAGCGGCAGTTCACGCGGTTCGAGCGGCACGACGTCACGATGCAGGACATCGGGGCGATCCTGGAGGCGTACGGCAAGGAGACCGGGCTCGGCCTGGGGGAAGACTGAGCCTCGGCGAGCTCGTCGAAGAGCACGCCGAGGCCCTTGAGGCGGACCTGCTCCGCCACTACGGCGTGGACCTGCTGGACTGGCACCGGGGCAGGCTGTCCTCCCGCCGGCTGTCGGTCCTGGTCCAGCACCTCCCACGCGACAGCGCGCTCGCGCGCGAACTCCACGGCGAGGCCGCCGACTGGTCGGTGACGGATTACCTGCTGGCGCACGCCGTGGATCAACTCCAGGAAGCCAACTGGATGTTCGCCACGGTCAACCGCGACGAGGACGCCGACACCCTCGATTACCCCCTGCCGATCCCGAGGCCAGGACAAACGCCAGGACAACCGGAGGACCCGACCGCGTCGGATACGGCCGAGAGGCCGAGCGTGGAGGAACTCTCCACGTTCTTCGCCTGATGCCGTCGTCATCCTCGACGGCATCAGGCCGGGGATCCCACCGCTACGTCAGGTTGATCGCGCCCAGCACGACAGTGAGCGTTCCGACGGCCCATGCGGCAAGCGCCAACGGCCACAACCGGAACCGGGGATATTTTCCTGGCGGGTAGAAGGACGAAGGGTATCCGGGGTCGTAGTCGATCAGGACTTCCTCGCCCACGGAGAATGAGCGATCTCCGAATTTACGTGGCGTGGAGGCAATCCAGTCCGGCTCTGCTCCTGGGCTCTCCGTCCGTCCCTCGACCGGTGAAAATCGGTAGGACTTCCCTGCGGAGAGCTGAATATGGCCGAGTATCTCAACTCGTGCGGTCCGGCTCCTGTGATGCTCGCGTAAGCAACTCCGAGTGAGTAGTAAGCCCCAAAGCACGGCTCCCAGGCCGAGTGATAGTTCTGCGTATGCGGCGAAAACTCCTGTACTCATGTGCGGACTGTAGCGATGCGACCGAGCCCCGGCGAGCCCGTCGAAGAGCGTGCCGAGGCCCTGGGGGGGGCATACCGGTCGGCCAGGCCGGACCGCGGCAGTACGGGCGGCTGGCGTGCCCGGTGCGGCTCAGCCGCCCTTGAGCACTCTCAACGACCAGGGATTCATGGGACCCCATTTGAGGCTGCTCCCCTGAACCGCCACCAGGCCGGCGTCCGGGATCGTGACAACGTCCCGGAACTTGTCCGTGTGTTGCGTCATAACGCGCCGCTGCTTGCCGTCGCGGTCATAGAGGGCCAGGCAGCCTCCCGCGTCCCCGAATTCCACGGCCACCCGTACGCCAGGGGTGGCCAGGGAGAAAATATGCGAGGCATCGCCCGTGTTCTCCGCGGCCAGCTCCGTCAGGGACTGGGTGGGGAGCCATCTGATGTGCCATCGCCCCGGTTTCCGCACACCGCCACGGACCCGTAGGAGCGAGTAAACCCCTACGGGTAACAATATGTGGCTTCTGCCACGTCCCAAGCCGGAATCCCCAAGGAATTCATCCCAGACCTTTTGGTCAGTACCTCTGACTCCGTGGACGCGAAAGCCGCGACTCAGCATCCCCGCCCACGCCTCTATGACGACGGACTTTCCGGGAAGCCCGTCCGGAACCTTGAATTCATGCTCGCCTCGGCCTGATAAATCAAGTGAGGCACCGTCATAGTGGGACATAATCCCCTCCGTTCAATTCTGGAGAACCATGGCTGAACAGCCGACTCTTGACGAGCGAGTCAAACAACTGGAGGCAAGTTATCAGACATTCGCGACGAAGGCTGAGGTAGGCAAAGCAAAAGCAGAAGCGGTCGGCGCGGCCGTATCGGCTGTCGGGGGCTCCGCATCTGCCACGGGCGCCTCTCTGTCAGCCGGCCTCGTGTCCGGTGAAGCGAACCTGGTCACGAGCGGGATCAAGCTTGCCAGCTTTGAATTCGACCTCAGGAGTTTTATTGCCGAGAACAAGCTGAGGAGGGCCAGGAAGGACCCGGATGGTCTCTCCGACCGGATCAACGAGTTGAAGCAGGAGTATCAGCGATACGTTCGCGAGCTGCATCCGAAGTTTGTCCGGCTCAACACCGAGTTCCCTGAGGTCAAGGGTGAAACGGCGCGAGCGCATCGGAGGATCGACGGGCTGCGGGATGACGCCAGGGATTCGAGGCAGCGGTTGGAGCGCGAAAGGCGGGCGATTCGGGACCTGCGGCACGAGTCTTTGAACGCATCTCCTACGCTGAGCACTCTCTCCCGTTCGGTACGGACACTCGCGACCATAATCGGCGGCTGAAAATGGCGAGGAAAGTAGCGAGGAACCCATGACTCTAGTTTCTTCTGTGAAGAGTGCGGCAGAAAGTCTGGGACGGCTTCGTGGCGCGGCAGGCTCAACGTCGTCCACTCTTCAGACTCTCCGTAATTCATCCAACTCCGCCACTTCGGCGGTCGGTAGAATAAAATCCTCGACCGGACCGGCTGATCAGGCTTTTTCGAAAGCCAAGGGAAGTGCTGACAAACTGCATTCCTCACTGGGGAAGCTGAAGACCTCAGCGACCCAGGGTGGCGGGGGACTCGACAAGATCAAGTCGGCTGCTCGTAACGCCGACGGAAGCATAGGCAAGGTCCGCGCCGGCTCCGACCAGTTCAGGTCCTCCCTGGACAAGGTCAAGGGTTCCGCGGACAAGTCCAGGGGCGGTACGGACAAGTTCAAGACGTCCCTCGACAAGCTCAAGGGTTCCGCCGACAAGACCAAGAAGGCCCTCCAGGACGTCAAGAAGCAGTCCGACGCCGTGGAGAAGTCCGTCGGGAAGGCCGGCAAGAACGCCGACAAGGGCGGGAAGTCCATGGGGAGCCTCGGCAAGGGGCTCAAGGGCGCGTCCACCGCGCAGAAGGGGCTCAACCTCGCCATGGCGTCGAACCCGTTCGGGCTCGTCATGACGCTGCTCGCGCCGCTCATCGCCCAGTTCGTCAACATGGACAAGGTCGCGGCCCTGGTGAAGAAGGGGCTCACCGCCGCCTGGAGCGCGATCAGGAACTCCTCCTCGTCCGCCGCGAAGTTCATCGGGCCGCTGTTCAAGGGCGTCGTCAACGGTTTCCTGACCCCCACCCGCATGCTCGTCCGCGGGCTCAACGTCCTCATCGGCGGGCTCAACCACGTCAAGTTCAGCGTCCCCGACTGGGTGCCCGTCATCGGTGGCAGGGGCTTCGCCTTCAACCTCCCCAAGATCCCGGTGCCGCAGCTCGCCAAGGGCGGCATCGTCCAGGCCCGCGCGGGCGGCCGGCTCGCGCTCATCGGCGAGGGCGGCGAGTCCGAGGCCGTCATCCCGCTCTCCCGGCTGGAGAGCATGCTCGGCCACCACCCCGGCGGCGGCGCCGCGCTGCACCGGCTCGCGCAGGCCGTCGAGCGGCTCGCCGAGCGGCCCGTACAGATCGACGTGGACTCCCAGACCATCGCCCGCGCCGTCCTCGTCGGACAGCGCAAGCTCGCCCGGAGGTGAGGCACCACATGGCCAGGAATCTGTGGATAGGCAAGCCAGGACTGCTGCGCGAGATCACCCAGGCGGCGAAGAGCTGGGACCGCAGCCCCGAGCTCAACGTCACCGAGTTCAAGTCGCTGGAGGGGCAGATCACCACCGTCGCTCCGGCCCGTACCGCCCGCAGGCTCAAGTTCTCCTGGGACTGGCTGGAGCCGGCGGACGCCGACCATCTGACGCGGCTCGCCCGGCGCGTGAACGGCCCGGGAATGCTCGGGCGCAATGTGTACGCGGGCGGCTCGGTCGTCGTACTCGATCCCGCCTCCGTCAACCTCCTCGACCCCTACCAGGCCGCCGGACAGAGCCGTGAGACGGCCGGCCTGGACCACTGGTTCACGGTGCAAGGGGCCATCACCATCAGCCCGTTCGTCGACGATGTCGTGCTCGGCAGCTGCGACGATCCGACCACCCGGATCGGCTGGCGGCACCCGGTCTGGCCCGGCTGGCCGGTGATGCCGGGCATGCGGGTGTCCTGGCTGGTGCCGCCCGACTGGAACGCCGGGCTGTGCAGCGCCCAGCTGGACTGGAAGGACGTGGACGGCGGTTATCTGGCCACCTCGTTCGCCAACGGCGCGACGGTCACCGGCACGGCCCCCGGCAACGCCGCCTTCGTCACCCCCGTCGGCGGACCCGGCGCCACCGGACTGACCGGGCTCGCCGGTGCCTGCCTGACCATCGGCGAGGAGCCCGTGTCCCTGGCGCTCGGCGAGGGCTGCCCGGCCATGGCGGTCACCGGCTGCACCGACACACCCGCGTCCCGTCTCCCGTACCGGAACGTCGGCATCGATCTCGTGGAGGTGACCGGTGCAGTCCTCTGACGAGCGGCTCGACGCCGCGCTCGGCGCGCCCGAACGTACCCCCGTCCACTCAACCCGCCTCGGCGGAAAGGAAGTCGGCGACCAGGTCCAGTCCTGGAAGGTCGAGCGGGCCTACAACACCGACCTCCCCGAAGCCATGCGGGCGTTCAGCGGCAGCGCCTCGGCACAGTTCGAGGCGCTGATCGCGGGACAGGGCGGGGAGCCCGCCCCGCGCCGGTACTCCGCCTGGGCGGACCGCGTCACGGGCGATGCCGTACGCCCCGGCCAGTCCGTCGTCCACGCCACCGGCGTCAACGGCCGTACGCTGCCCGCCTTCCGCGGCACCGTACGCTCCCGTACCGCCGCTTCCGGCAGCGACACCGTCACCGTCCAGGCCCTGGACGGCGCGGAGCGGCTGCGCGGACCGGCCTCGCTGCCCCGCCCCTACCACGGCGTCATGACCGGCCGGCGGATCGCCTCCGCACCCTGGTGCGTGGACGAACTGCTGCGCCAGGGCGGCATCCACAGCTGCCCGCCGCCCCGCGCACCGCAGGCCGACACCGACGACACGGCCCCCTTCACCACGCTGTACGCCTCGCTGCACGGAGGCGTCAACGCGACCTACGGCCAGCCCGAGACCGTGCCCTGGAACGGCGACTACGACTGGATCCGCGAGGGCGCGCCCTTCGAGATGGCCCTGATGCCGAGGGCCGCCGGGCTGGCGGCCTCCTGGATGCCGCGCTCGCGGTTCGTCGTGCCGGGCAAGGTCTTCCTGCTCGAATGCTGGGTCAACACCGCGCTGGCCAGGGGAAACAAGATCGAGATCAAGGCCGTGCTGGACCGCAGCGGCGGGGCGTACGGCTATCTGAGCGGGGTCGTCGACATCGCGGCGGGGACGTTCCAGATCTACTCCGGGACGCAAGGAGGCGCGGCCTGGTACTTCCAGTGGACGATCAGCAAGCTCGCGGCTCTCAGAGGCCGTTGGCACCTCGGCTTCCTTTGCGACACCAGGTCCACCGGGAGCGGCGTACTGCCGACCGTGACGCCGCTGCTGACCGGCCCCGACGGTTCGCATTTCGCCGGCAGCCCGGGCGTCTACGTCGAGGCCCCGGCGAACCAGCCGCGCGCCGAGCTCTTCCGCGTCGATCTGGTCACCGACATGGCGGTGGAATGCCTCCAGGTGACCGACCGCGTCTGGCCCGACATTCCCTCCTACCCCCGTGACGAGTGGGAGCAGAAGGGGAAATGGACCAAGGGCGCGGTGCTCGACGACGAGGCGCTGCCGATCTACAACATGCCCAAGGTGTCGGGTTCGCAGTGGGACGTGATCACCGAGATCGCCCGCGTCTCCATGTCCACCGCCGAGTTCGACGAGCAGGGCGTCTTCCACTGGAGGGGCCCGTCGCGCTTCGCCAAGGTGCCGGCCGACCCCGATCTCACCGTCACCACCCGCAGGGACATCTCCTCGCTCACCGTCAGCGAGGAGATCGACGCCTGCCGCAACCACTGCGAACAGCCGTACGTGGACTGGGGCGGCGTCAGAAGCGAGAACGTGACGGCCATGGACGACACGGAGATACGGAGGATCGGCCCGGCCGAGACGGTGGAGGTCTCCTACGCCGTCGCCGAGGAGGAGTTCGACATCGGCCCGATGGTGGTCGCCGACGACGCCACCGAGAACAACGGCCACCGGGTGCGCTTCGGCTCCCTGGCGACCGGCGGCACGGCGGTCAAGGGCGCGGTCACGGTCAGCTGCCGCCGCGAGGGCCCCACGTACATCGCGCGCTTCACCAACACCGGGACCGCGCCCCTGTGGACCGTCACCAAGGACGGCAAGCCCTCGGTACGGATCGTCTCCCAGAAGGCGAGCGCCGATCCGAAACAGCGCCAGGTGGCCTGGTGGAACACGACCAGCCAGGGGTACTACGGCCGGCAGCAGTACACGGCACCCGCCTCCGACTGGGTACAGAACGGCTTCGACGCCGGCGTTCTGGCCCAGGCCATGCTGGGCGCGGGGCGCTACCCGGTGCCCGTACTGGGCGAGGTCGAGATACTGCACGATCCACGTATCCAACTCGGCGACGCCGTACGGGTGGTGGACACGGCGGGGGCGCGGCTGGACACGCTCGCGTGGGTGGTCGGGATGCGTACGACCTTCACCGCCGGGAGCGCGCCGCAGCAGACACTCACGCTGCGCGGCACGTCGTTCAACGGCGTACCGAGGGACGTGGGGCTGACACCCGACGGGCCCCTGGACCCGCTGTACGGCACGCAGCGCACGTACGCGCAGGCCACGGCCCAGTACGGGACGCTCGCGGAACTGCTGGCGGGCGAGGGCGACTACCGGGCACTGCTGAAGGCGAGGGTGACGCCGTGAACGAGCGGTACGTGAATCAGCGATATGTGAACGAGCCGTACGTGAACGAGCGGGACCCGAGTGGGCAGGGCATGACGGGCGCGACGGGGGAGGGCGTGGACGTACCCGTGAATCCGCCCATGGGATCCCTGGCGGAGGACCCGACGGACGCACCGTCGGAAGGCCCCGAGCCGCCCCTGCCCCCGTCGCTGCCCGTACCGGTCGACAGCCCCGGCGCCCATGAGGGCGACGAGGGCGCGCGCCCGGGAACGCTCCCGCCCTCCACCGAAGGCTAGTTGCTCCTCCCCTGTCCCTCTTCCTCTACTTCACCGCCAGGAGGTTCCGTCATGGCTCTGCTCACCAAGCTCGGCAACCTGCCGTACCCCCAGTCCACCGACGCCGCCGATGTCCCGCTCCACATCCAGTCCCTCGCCGAAGCCGTCGACGGCCGCACCGTGCTGCGCTTCACTGATGTCGCCACCCGGGACACCAAGGTGACCGCCCCTGTCGCCGGCATGCTCGTCTGGCTCACGAACCCCGGCCGCTACTTCCACTACACGGGGACCCAGTGGCACCCGGTCGCGCCGGGCGCCGGGCACAAGGCCAACACCACCACTGGTACGACCACTTCGACCACCTACACCGAGACACTCACCGGTTCCACCGGCGACCTCGCGGCGGTCACCTTCACCGCGCCGCCCTCCGGTTCGGTCCTCGTCTCGGTGGGCGCGCGCATCAGCGGCAGCGCGGCCGTGGCCTGTCTGATGTCCGCGAACATCCGTACCGGTACGACGCTCACCCTGGCCGCGGCCGATGCCCGCGCGGCGATCGTCAGCGGTACGAACCAGTGCTCGGCCTCCACCCAGTTCCAGGTCAGCGGGCTCACGGTCGGCGCCGTCTGCACCGCGACCGCCGCCCACAAGTCGGCCGCCACCACCAACACCGCGACCTTCACCAACCGTTTCGTGACCGTGACTCCACTGACCTGACCGCACCGACAAGGCTGCGGTCGAGGAGGGAGGCCCCGCGTGACCCAGTCCGAATCCGAGTCCATCGCCCGGGAGCTGGAGCGGCTGCACCGCTCCGTCGACGTCGGATTCGCCACCACCCGGGGCGACTTGGCGCTGCTGCTCCAGCGCGTCGACCAGACCGACAAGGCGCTCGGGGAGCACGAGGAGCGCCTAGACGCGCTGGAGCGCACGCGCTGGCCGCTGCCGTCGCTGGCAGCGGTGATCTCGTGCGCCGCGCTGGCGCTCACCCTCTGGCAGTCCTCGGCGAGGTGAG
Source organism: Streptomyces sp. NPDC088400 (assembly GCF_044753355.1). Classification (NCBI taxonomy): domain Bacteria; kingdom Bacillati; phylum Actinomycetota; class Actinomycetes; order Kitasatosporales; family Streptomycetaceae; genus Streptomyces; species Streptomyces sp. NPDC088400. Next base: position 208,873 of record NZ_JBIVMZ010000009.1, read on the forward strand.
ACGGGCGGGTGGCGCGGCGAGACGGGTGACGGGTACGGCGAAGTAAGACGAGTGACGGGTGACGGGTACGGCGAAGTCACGCGTCCGGCGGGGTGGCCGCGATCATCTCCGCGATCCGCTCCGGCGCCACCGGACGCGAGAACAGCCAGCCCTGCCCCGTGTCACAGCCGATCCGCTGCAACCGCGCCGCCTGCCCCGAGGTCTCCACGCACTCCGCGGTGACCGTCAGCCCCAGCCGGTGCGCGAGCTGCACCAGCGCCTCGACGATCGTCTCGTCGGCCGGGCTCGGGTGGACCCCCTCGTCGTACCGGAAACCGTGGACGAACGAACCGTCCAGCTTGAGGACCGAGACCGGCAGCCTGCTGAGGTACGCGAGGTTCGAGTAGCCGGTCCCGAAGTCGTCGATGGCGATCCGTACGCCCATGTCGCTCAGCGCCTGGAGAGCCTGGAGGGGCCGGCCCGCCGAGCCCATCACCGCGGACTCCGTCAGCTCCAGTTGCAGCAGGTACGGCGCCAGCCCGGTCTCGGCGAGGATCTCGGCCACGTCCGCGACCAGATCGGAGTCCCAGACCTGCCGTACGGCGACATTGACGCTCACGAAGAGGGGTTTGGCGCGCGGGTGGTCGCGCTGCCACTGCCTGGCCTGGCGGCAGGCCGTCCGCAGGGCCCACCGGCCGAGCTGGACGATCGAGCCGTCCTCCTCGGCGATCCCGATGAACCGATTCGGCGCGAGCGTGCCGAACTGCGGGTGATTCCAGCGGACCAGCGCCTCCACCCCCCGTACGACTCCGTCGGCCATCCCCACCAGCGGCTGGTACTGGAGCACGAACTCCTCCCGCTCGACGGCCGGCCGCAGGGTCGACGCGAGCGCCTGCCGGGTCATGCGGTGCGCGTTGCGCTCCGGGTCGAAGAGCGTCCAGCGGGCCTTCCCGTCGGCCTTCGCCCAGTACAGCGTCGTATCGGCGGCCTGCATCAGACCGGTCGGGGTGGTGCCCTCGGCCGCCCGCTCCACGACCCCGATCGAGGCCGAGACCGCGAGCCGCTGCCCGGCCAGGTCGAAGGGGCGCTGGAGCGCGGTGAGTACGGAGCGGGCGAGGCCGACGAGTTGTTCCGTACCGGTGGAGTCCTCGACCAGGATCGCGAACTCGTCGCCCCCGAGCCGGGCGACCAGATGGCCGCCGCTGCGCGTGTAGCCGTCGTGGTCGGCGCACTCGGTGAGCCGGGTCGCGACGGCGGCGAGCAGCCGGTCGCCGGTGCGGTGGCCGAGCGTGTCGTTGACGGCCTTGAAACCGTCGAGATCGAGGTAGCAGAGACCGATCCGCCCTGTTCCGCCATTCCCGTACGACCGCAGATCCACGTCGTACGACGAGGTCTCCAGCGCCGAGGCGAGCCGCTCGAAGAACAGGGTGCGGTTGGGCAGCCGGGTCACCGGATCGTGCATCTGGAGGTGGCGCAGCCGGGCCTGGAGCTCGCGCTGGTCGCTGATGTCCGCGACCGACAGCAGCGCGCCGCCGCTCTCCGGCAGGCGCGAGACGGTGACCTCTGCCCAGAGGGTGCGCCCGTCGGCGTGCTTGAGGCGCCGGGTGCAGCGGAAACGGGAGCTGCGGCTGTCGAGCACCTCGCGATAGGAGTGCCAGGTGCGGCTGTCCGAGGTGAGGTCGACGAGGTCGGCCGCGTCCTGGTCGAACAGCGCGGCGGGTTCGGTGCCCAGGAGGGCGGCGAGCGCGTGGTTGGCGCTGGTGATGATGCCCTCGCGGTCGAGGACGGCCATGGCGAGCTGGGCGATCCGGAACGCGGCGCGGTAGTCGCGCAGTTCGGCGTCGATGGTTCTGCTGATGGTAGGACGCTCCGTGACCGAAGGGGTCGGAGGGGGCAGAGGGGGCGGAGGTGCCGGTGGGATCAGGGGTGCCGACAGAGCCGGAGACTGTACGGTGCCGGGCGCCGCGACTGCCCCGGCGTGCGGCCTTTCGGAGGTTCCGCTCACGGCTCGCTCCCGCGGTGCAGTCGTGTCGTACAGGGTTGTACAGGGTGGTCGGAACGGTCGGCCAGGGAAAGTGTGCCGATCATAGAGGCACGCCGGGCGGCCATTCCAGCTCCTACGCATCGAACCGGGGCGACACCGCCGCGGGCAGCCACCGCACGATCGTTTCTGCGTATATGTGGCCCCGGATGGCCCTGTCGCGATCGGACGTGACTTTCCGTCATTCACCGGGGTGTCGGGTCAGCATCGCACCCGTCCGGAGCCCTCGTGAGACCTCCATCGGGCCCTGGCCGAGCCCCCGTGGGGCCCCGACCGAGCCCCCGTGGGGCCCTGGCCGAGCGCCCGTCGAGCGCACATCCAGGTCTTGTCCAGCGCGGCGCGTTGTCGGGCGCCTCACTCGTGTGGGGCACCGGAACAGGGCGTATCACCTGAAAACCACACAGGGTGGGTGGGGTGTCCCCTTTCCGTAGCCGGAGGTCGATGTGGAGCGTCCGCAGCCGTCCGGGGTAGTGGAACGGCCCCTGCTGCGCAGGACCGCGGCCGCCTTCACCTCCCTCATGGCGCTCGCCGCCACGTCACTGGTGGCGGGGCACGGCGCGGTCGCGACCTCCGAGGGGCCCTGCGCCCTGCCCCGTACCCCGGCGCACCACTCCCTCGGCCTCGACACCTGGAACAGCGCCTATCCGCGCCCCAACCGCTCCCTCGACGCGGTCATGATCTTCCTGTCCTTCCCGGACTCCGTACCGCGCACCGGACCGGCCGACCTGGTGTCCGATCACTTCCCGGCCACCAGCCGCTTCTACGAGAAGGCCTCGTACGGGAAGTTCACCCTGCGCGCGCACCCCGAACTCCGGTGGCTCCCGATGCCGCGCACCTCCACCTCGTACGGGATACGGCGCGACTGGGATCCCGCGCGGCGCACGGCCTATCTGCGGGACGCGCTGGCCGCCGCCGATCCGCTGGTCGACTTCTCCCGCTACGACGTCGTCTACCTGGTCGCCGACCCGGACGCCCCGGGCGTCGACTCCGACGCCACCAAGGTGGTGAACTTCGACCGGCCGATGAGGGCGGACGGTACGGACATCAAACGCATCGTCACCGTCTTCGAGCAGCACCCGCCGGACCGCAATGTGCTGGCCCACGAGACCGGGCACGTCTTCGACCTGGCCGACCTCTACCACCGGCCCATGGACGGCAAGGGCGACTGGGACACCTATGTCGGGGACTGGGACGTGATGGGCAGTCAGTTCGGGATGTCGCCCGATCTCTTCGGCTGGCACAAGTGGAAGCTCGGGTGGCTGGACCAGCGGCAGGTGCGCTGCGTGAAGCCGTCGGGCACCAGCCTGCTCACGCTGGAGCCGATCGCCGCCGCGCCGGCCGTCGGCGGCCGTACGGGCACGAGGCTCGCGGTCGTCAGGACCGGCGCGGACACCGCGCTGGCCATCGAGGCGCGTTCCGCGACCGGCAACGACCGGCACACCTGCACCGAGGGCGTGCTGATCTACCGGGTGCGGGGCGGGACCGAGTCCGGCGGCGGCCCGGTCGAGGTGGTGGACACCCATCCGCGCAGCCAGGCCTGCTGGGACCGGTCGGTGTACCCGCCGCTGGCCGATGCTCCCCTCGGCGTCGGCGAGACCTTCACCGTGCCGGGGGAGCGGACGAGGGTGGAAGTCGCGGACCGGACGCCCACGGGCGCCTGGACGGTCAAGATCACCCCGGACGCGTGACGTGCTGTGTGGGAAGAAGACGTGCTGTGTGAGAAGAAAACGAAGGAGCCCCTCGCTCTCGCGAGGGGCTCCTTCGTGTCTGTGCGCCGCCAGGGACTCGAACCCCGGACCCGCTGATTAAGAGTCAGCTGCTCTAACCAACTGAGCTAGCGGCGCCTGCTGACGTCGTAGACCTTAGCACCCGGATCGGCGCGGAGAAAAATCGATGTACGGAGACCGAATACGGGGGTGTTTCAGGTGGTCAGGGGCTCAGTCGCGGCGGGGCGGGGCCGGGCGGCGGCCTGGGCTCGGGCTTCGGCGCGAGCCGCCCGTACGCAGGCCCAGAGCAGCACGTCCGGACCGGGCAGCCAGGGGTGGCGGGTGTCGGGAGCGACCACCCAGCGCGGCCCCGACGGAGCGCCGGGCTTGAGCGGTGGTACGGTCACGGCGTCGCCGGCGCCGTGACAGAGCAGTGGCGGCAGGACCGTGTCCTGCCCGTCGGGTCCCGAGCCGCCCCACTCCTCCCAGGACAGCAGGGACGGCAGCCGCTGGGCGGTGCCGGGTGCGGCGAAGAGCAGCGTACGGCCGCGGTACGCGGCGACCGGGCCGGAGCCGGGTCCCTCGGACCACAGCCGGTTCAGCATGCGCCTGCCGAATATCGCGGGGGTGCTCACCACATCGAAGACGGAACCGCAGGGCAGGACGCCGGGTGCGGTCGGGCGGGTGGCCCAGTGAGAGAGCGTGGAGCGGGGATACGGTCCCGCGGAGGCCAGCCAGTCCGCGCCGTCCCGGGTGACCAGTGCGGTGTGGTGGCGGCCCTCGTCGCGCAGGAGGCCGAAGATGTCGGTGCGGCGTTCGTTGCCGCTCGTTCCGGGGCTCAGCGTGGATTCATCTCGTAACCATGCGGTCATGACCGTCAGGTCTACCGGGAGTCACACTCCTGTTCCTGAGAGTTGCCGAAAATCGGGACAGGACGGGCGGGGAGGAGTACCCTCCCCCCGGCATATGCCATGTGAGTGGAGACGGCGGGCACACCCGACGGACACCCGTCGCACGCCACCAGGCCGCGCACGGCCCACGTCGCGCACCGGCGCGTACGCGGGTGGCATGGGGCCTGAACCATGTGCGCCGGACCGCCTGGGCCAGGGAAGTACTGGACCGTCTGGGCCAGGGACGTACCGCGGACCGTCTGGGCCAGGGGCGTGCCGGACCGGACTACTGGCTTGCCAGACCGTTGCCGTGCAGCAGATCCCGCCCGAACTCGACCATCTTCTTCGCATAGTCCTCGGTCCACTCCGCGCGCCGCGCGATGTCCGCCGTCGTCAGCCGGTCGAACCGGCGCGGATCGGCGAGCTGGGCGGCGGCGATCGCCTGGAACTCGACGGCCCGGTCGGTCGCCGCGCGGAAGGCGAGGGTCAGTTCGGTTGCCCTGCCCAGCAGTTCCGCGGGGTCTTCGAGGGATTCGAGGTCGAAGAAGTGCTCGGGGTCGGAGGCCGCCTCCGCGGGCTCGAAGAGCAGCGGCGCGGGCCGTAGCCGCCGCTCGCTCCGCTGGGGATCCGGCATCTGATTCCTCCTGCTCGTACGTGTACGGGCCTCTCGGGCCACCGTCCATTGTCCCGCTCGACGCAAGTGGGCCTCCGGGGGCGTGCGGCGCCCGGCGTGCGCCGGGAAGGCAGCGCCGCCCCCGCGCCGTCCGCCGCCCCTGCGCGGTCCGGGGGCTCACGGACGCGTCCCCGGACTCATGGCCGCCAGGAGACACGGTGGTTCGACCACTGCGCCCAGGTCGACTGCATCGCCTCCCAGCCGTCCGGGAACTTCACGGTCACCCCCAGCTGCACCGGCTCCGTCGACGGATGCTCGTCCAGCAGTTCGGCGACGCCCGCCCGGCACACCACGACGCAGGCGTGCCGGTGCCGGGAGGCCAGGACGCACAGCCGGCCCGTCTCCAGATGGAAGGCCGTCGCGTCCGGCCGGCCGGAGAGCGGGTGGAGCACCACCGTGACATCGAACTCACGGCCCTGGAGGCGGTTCGCGGTGTCCACGGCGACCCCGCTCACGCCCAGCTCGGCGAGGGCCGCGCGGACCGCCGCCGCCTGGTCGCGGTGAGCGGTGCCGACCGCGACCCGGTCGGCCGTCACCGGCACCGGGTCCGGCGAGCGCTCGCTGGTCGCCGCGCCCCCTCGGTCCAGCAGTCGGCGGACGACCAGCGCCACGGCCCGTACCGCCTCCGGGTCCGTACGGGGCGTACGGCGGGCGGGCAGCTCCAGCAGGCCCCAGCCCGACTCGGCCGCCTCGTCCAGCACCCGGTCGGGCCCCGAGCCGTCGGACGGCGTCCCGAAAGCGAGCCGCCGGTCGCCGTGGTCCGTACCGCTGCGGAACGGGGTGTACGGATAGAACGCGTCCGACACCAGCGGCGCCGCGGACGCCGGCAGCCGCCAGGAGACCGGCAGCCGGTGCTGGGGCAGCTCGGGGTTGTGCGCGAGGAGCGTGGAGACCGCGCTCGCGGACGGGTCGTACGACAGCCCCGCCCACTGGTCGGCGCCCACCACGCTGAACGGGTCCAGCTGGCCGGGATCGCCGACGAACAGCGCGTGCTCGAAGAGCCCGGCGACGGCGAGCAGGGCGTCCGAACGCATCTGGTACGCCTCATCGACGATGGCGTGCCGCCAGGGTTCGACGCCCTGCACATGCGCCCACTTCGCGGCCGTGGAGATCACGATGTCGAGCCCCGCCAGATCCGCGGCCTTCGCGGACTTGCGGACGTTCGGCAGCTCGTCCAGGGCCTTGTCGTACGGATCGGGGTCGTTGCTGTGCAGCCGGCCGACGGGCAGCTCCGGCTCCTTCTCGGCGAGCCGGGCGACCAGGTCGTCCACCTGCGCGTTGGTCTGCGCGACGACCATCAACGGGCGCCCGGCCGCGGCCAGTTCCCTGGCGGCCCGTACGACGAGCGTCGACTTGCCCGCCCCGGGCGGCGAGTCCACGACGACGCCCCGGTGGGCGCCGTGGAGCGTGTCGCGCAGGATCGCGTCGGTGGCGCGGGTGGCGGCGGCGCCGGGGTCGAAGGCGGGTCGGTTCATCGGACGGCTCCGGAATGGCTCGGGGGATCGAGGGAGGGGTTGCGTCTCTTCGGGGTCGTGGCCGGAGGGGGGCGACCGTCATTCGCCGGTCACAAGAAGTCCTCCCCGGTCACAAGAAGTCCTCCCCGGTCACCGGGTCCGGTGCCGCGCTCTGCGCACCCTGAGCCCCCTCCGTACCCGGCGCGCCCTCCGCGCCCGGCGGGCCGCCATGGGTCCAGGGGGTCTCCTCCGGGTCCGGCAGCTTCGGTCCGCCGCGCTGGTCGTGTTCGAACAGCGTCCAGGCGATCCGGTCGCCCTTGTCCGGTACGGACCCCGGCGCGGGCTCCTTGCTCCGCCCCATCCGGTCGGTCAGCCGCAGCACCGGCGAACCGTCCTCCTCGTACCCCACGAACTCCGCCGACTGCGGCTGGCCGTCCAGCGAGCGGTACACCTTCGTACGCTCGCTCAGATGCGGCCGGTCGTCGGTGCGGACGGTGACCAGCGGGCGGGGGCTCGGGCGTTTGCTCTCGCTGTACGCCATCACCACCTCCGTCACCTCGCTCACGAACGCCTCGCCGGACAGCCGCCGCCCCGCGAGCACCAGCGGGTCGTCCAGCGCCTCCTGCGCCTCCAGCTGCCCCTGGGCCGTCTCGCGCGAGGCGAGTTTCCGCGCGGCCGTCACCGCGTCGTCGCGCCGGGGCTGCGGCGGCTCCCCGGCCCGCACCCGGTCGCGGTGGCCGGTGAACGACCAGCGGTCACGCGTCCAGCGGTCGGTGACGCGCTGCCCCTCCGGCAGCTCGCGCAGCAGGTCGAGGCCGCGCCACACCGCGTCCCAGGTCGGCCGCATGACATCCGCCAGCCGCTCGCGGATCTCCCGTTCGGCCGCGGTCAGCCGGGCCAGCTGCTTCTCCGCGTCCGGCCCGTCCTCGGCGGCGGCGAGCGCCTGGCGGGCCCGGTCGTACCCCTCGATGGCGGGTGCCAGCAGCCTGTTGTCGAACGCCGGATCCGTCGCGGGCCCGGCGGGCGGACACACCAGCTGCCCGTCCCGGTCCCGGTCCAGCTCCGCCCGGAGCGCAGCCTCGGCGCCGGTGAGGGTTCCGGGCGGATCGATCCAGGCGAGCAGCGCGCCGAGATGCTGGTCCTCCAGGCTGGACTGCCCGGTCGCCCAGTGGCGGTTCAGCAGATCGGTCGCCGCGAGCAGCAGCGAGGAGCCCGGCACCCGGGCCCGCTCCCCGTAATGCGTCAGCCAGCGGCCGAGCAGCGGCACGCGCGGCGGCGCGGGATACGGCGTGTCCGGGTCGTCCTCGGCGGTGCGGCGGAACCGCATCGACCGCCCCAGCAGCCGTACGAAGTCGATACCGGGCCGGCTCGGCACGATCAACTGCGGCGCGTCCGCGCACAGTTCGACCTCGACCTTGACCCGCTTCCCGGTCTCCGGATCGGTCTCGGCCCGCTCGGCGGGCTCGACGACATCGGCGTACGCGTCGAGATACGGCAGGACGGTCTCGGCCAGCTCGGCGAGGAAAGCGAACCGCAGATCGCGGTCGCGCGGCTGCGCCACGGTCAGCAGCCGGGGCGCGTCCCGGTCCGTCCCGACGAGCGCGCCGAGCGGAGCACCGGCCTCGCCCGCGGTGGTCAGCGGGACGAGCACGAGCGGCCGCTCGGAGACGCGCCGGTGCCGGACGGTGGCCAGCGGCCGGGCCTGGCCGCTCTCGACGGCCTCCAGCCGGGCGAGCGTACTGATCAGCGACATCAGGCCGGACCTTCCGTGCGGTACGTCATCCCCGGGCCCCTCATCCCCGTGCCCCTCATCCCCGTGCCCCTCATCCCCGCCTCCGCCAGCGCCTCCGCCCGCAGCGCCGCCGCCCTCCGCAGCGCCACGACCGTCGGGTCCCTCGGATCGCCCGACTCGCCGTGGGCCGCCGCCAGCACCGCCGTGACCGTGGTCAGAGCGCCCAGTTCACCCCGTACACCGCGGCCCAGCGTCTCCACCGCGTCGGCCGTGCGGGCGGCGGAGCGGCAATGGAAGGCCAGTTCGCAGGCGGCCAGGCACTCGGGGGCGTAGGCCGCGGAGACCGACTCCACCGCGGCGGTCAGCTCCTCGCCCGAGCACCGCTCCACGTCGAAGGTGGTGCCCTCGGGCAGCGTGTCCGCGATGTCCTCGATCCGGGTCAGCCGGGTCAGCTGGCGGCGCGTCACCGACAGCTGCTTGCGTACGTCGACGACCGACGCGTCCGGCAGGTTGGAGAAGTCCTTGGGGCAGACCAGCAGGACACGGTGGCTCACCTCGGCGCCCGCCGTACAGGCGGCGGTCCGCTCCAGCGCCAGTACGTACACCGCCGACTGCCGGGCCGCCGCGCCCACCTTCGCCGGGTCCGCCGAACCGTCCATCATCGGGAAGGACTTGATCTCGACCACCGTCCACCGGCCGTCGGGACGCACCACCACCGCGTCCGGCTCCAGATACGCGGGCGAGCCCGCCACCTCCAGGGCGAGCAGCGGATGGTCCAGCAGCGCCCAGGCCCCGGCCTCCGTCGCCTCGCGCAGCGCCAGCGCCGTACGGGCCACGCGGCCCTCGGGGCCCGCCGCCGACAGGTCCGGTACGGAGACCTCGCCGGGCACCGGCGGCGGTGCCCCGTCGCCGAGCCGGTCCGACAGCAGCCGCATCAACTCCGTACCGCCGTCGGCCTTGACCTTCGCCTCGAACGCGTTTCCCCGCATGAACGCGAACTGGGACTGGCCGAACGGGGCGGGGGAGCCGAGCGCCGTCGCGAGCGCCGCCTTGTCGACCCCCGCGCCGTCCAGCAGGGCGCGCCGCCGGCAGCCGGGGTTGGCGGCGAGGGCGGCCAGCGCGCGGGCGTCGAGCGGCTGCGGCGCTACGGCCGGGCCGCGCAGCTCAGCGAGCCGTCGCCGGAGTGTCGTCTGCGGAGGTGGTGCCGGTGGTGCTGGTGCGGGTCCGCTGCCCAGGGAATCGCTCACCCGCCGAAGTCTCGCATCCACCGCTGACAATCGCGGGTGAACGGGTCTCGGGGGCGGTGGGCGAGGAGGTCGCCGACTCCGTCGGCGACGGGCGGGACGTGCGGAAGCGGGCCGTCGCCGTGGCCCGTATCCGGTCGGCGGCACGGGTCACCGGCCCGGTCAGCAGCGCCCCGCCGACGACCACGCCGACGCCCGCGACCGCGTCCAGGAAGTAGTGGTTCGCGGTGCCCATCACCACCACGGTGATGACCAGCGGATAGATCACGCCCAGCCACCTCACCAGCGGCGTACGGGCGTGCCGCCACATCAGCAGCCCGGACCACACGGCCCAGGCGACATGCAGGCTCGGCATCGCCGCGTACTGGTTGGTCAGCGCGCCCATACCGCGCGGCGCGCTCGCGTCGCCGCCCCACCAGCCGTACGAGCTGTACTGCGCCATCGTGTCGACGAAGCCGTGACCGGCCTCCAGCAGCCGGGGCGGGCAGGTGGGCACGAGGACGAAGCCGACCAGGCCGAGGAGGGTGATGAGCAGCAGCCAGGTACGGGCGGCCCGGAAGGCGTCGGGGCGGCGGAGGAAGAACCAGACCAGGAGCCCCGGCGTGACGAGGTAGTGCAGCGAGGCGTAGAGGAAGTCGGCGGGTATGCCGATGGCCGGCGTGCTGGTGAAGAGCCGGTTGAGCGGGTGCTCCGCGTTGAGGAAGAGCGCCTTCTCGATACGGAGGATCGCCAGTCCGTTGTCGACGGCCGTCGATGTGCCGCCCTGGGCCATCAGACGGCACACCGAATACGCGGCGTAGACCCCCAGGACCAGCATCAGCTCCGCCCACCAGCGAGAACGGGGGCGCGGCTTCAGTGTCACGCCGGCGCTGGACGGCAACGGCAACGGCATCCGGGCGATCTCCATCGTCTGTTCATGCGGCTTTCCGCCGACGTTCAACCGTACGGTGCAGGCGATCGAGCGATTCGGCCGGGTGTACCCCGGAACCGCGTTCGACAACCTCACCCCTCAACGAACAGAGGGACGCCGATGTCCCCCTGGAGGTTGCCCTTCGTTCAGGTGCGTGATGATGGATGGGCACCAAACGGCACCAATGTGAACTTCCAGGGAGAGCCCCCATGGCACCGCGCATCCTGCTCGCCCGGCACGGCCAGACAGCCTGGTCGCTGTCCGGTCAGCACACCGGCAGGACGGACATCCCGCTGCTCGACGAGGGCCGCAGGGGCGCCAAGCTGCTGGGGGAGCGGCTGCACCGCGCGCCCTGGTCCGGTCTCGCGGACACCGAGATCCGCACCAGCCCGCTGGCCCGCGCGAGCGAGACCTGCGCGCTCGCGGGCTTCGCCGACCGGGCCGAGGAGTGGGACGCGCTGATGGAGTTCGACTACGGCGCGTACGAGGGGCTGACGCCGGAGCAGATCAAGGCCGACCGGCCCGACTGGTTCATCTGGCGCGACGGCGTCCCGGACGGCGAGAGCCTGGCGGAGGTCTCCGCCCGCGCGGACGAGGTCGTCGCCTGGGCGCGCTCCGCCGACCGGGACGTACTGGTCTTCGCCCACGGCCACATCCTGCGCACGATCGGCGCGCGCTGGCTGGGCGAGGACATCTCGTTCGCCGCCCGCATCCGGCTCGCCCCGACGTCCGTGTCGGTGCTCGGCTGGGCGTACGGGCTTCCGACGATCGAGGTCTGGAACGACACGGCGCACCTGGAGGGCTGAGGGCCTGTCCGGCGGGCCCCTGTGCCGGGGCCCGCCGAGTCCTGAGCCTGCCGAGTCCTGAGCCCGCCGAGTCCTGAGCCCGCCGAGTCCTACACCCGCGGATCCGTCGCGGCGTGGCGGTCCAGGAAGGCGCCCACCGCCGGTAGCCGCCGCTGCGGCAGCAGGACCCGGACCGTCGCCGCGAGCCTCGTGTGGATCCGGGACGACTGGACCTGGTCCAGCAGATCCAGCGCCTGGTGGCCCGCCGCCGCCGCTTCGTCGGGCGAACCGGCGCGGGCCAGGTTGGTGGCCAACTCCGCGCGGTAGAGCGCGAGATTACGGGCGAAGTGCGGATCCTGGAGAATCGTCGCGCGGTACGCGTGGCGGGCCGCCCGCTGCCAGTCGCCCAACGCCGAGTGGCAGAGCGCCTCCTGTGCCTCCAGCTCGGGTTCGCCGAAGAAGGACATCCACTCGGGGTCGGCCTCCGCAGGCCCGTTCTCGAAGAAGCGGTGGGCCTGGGTCAGGGCCTGTTCGCAGCTCGTACGGTCCCCGAGCCTGGCCCAGCCGGCCGCCTCCCGCAGGGCGAGCAGCGACAGCAGCCGGGGCGAGGCCAGTTGCACGGCCGCGCGCAGACCCGCCTGCGCGGCGCGCACCGCCTCCCGGTACCGGCCCGAATCCCTCGCCAGGAACGAGGTGTTGGCGAAGGCGTGCGCCTCCACGGCGGGATCGTTCGCTACCCGGGCGGTCGCCAGCGCCTCCGCGTAGTGCGAGCGGGCGTCGTCGAAGCGGCCGGAGTCGTGGGCGAGCCAGCCCACCGAGATCGACAGTTCGCCCGCGCCCGAGTGCAGCCGGTCGACGGTGGACTGGCGGGTGGCCGTACCGGAGTCGAGCAGCGCGTACGCGGCCCGCAACGGCTGGGCGGCCTGCCGGTACAGCCCGTCGGCGCCGTGCCGGTCGTCGAGCACCCGGATCCGCCGTACGGCCTCCTCGACCGCGGTCACCTCGGCCTCGCCGACCCGGCGCGGCCCGGGGACGGCCGCGGCGGGCGTGGCGCCGAGGCCGAGGGAGGTGGCCACGAGTGTGACGGGGCCGCTTGTCATGAATGCGCGACGCAGCACATCGCTCTCCTTGCCGGTGTCGCTGTGGTTCTTCGTGAGGGGAGTGGGGGGTGTTGTAGGGGGAGACGTGGGGATCGGGGACGGAGCCGGGACCGGGGTGGGTACCGGTGGGTCGTGCGGCGTGAACCGTGCCGCCCTGCCCCGTACTTGTTCACGTGGCAGGAAACCCAGGTCCTTCAAGGTCAGCCCGGGGAACATATGGAGGAAGACCCGTTCGTACGCGTAGTTGGGACAGCGGATCTCGCCTGCCTCCACCCGTCCGATATAACGTGCGTCGCAGGCGACTTGTTCGCCGATCTCCCGTGCGGCCCTGCGCACGGCGGCGGCGAACTCCCCCGGCGAACGCTGGGCGCGCAGCCGGCGGAAGACGTGATTGGGAACCGCGAGGTTGGGAACTGACCGAGACGACGCCATGGCCGAGCCCTCTCCTGGTACAGCCGTTCGTGCCGCCGGTCATCCGGTGCCCGTGGTGCCCAACTCCGGTTGTTCCGGCGAAGCAAGAACGTACCGGCTGTGACGGGGCATTTACGCAGAGTTTGCCTACAAACCGGATATCTCACCCACGATCTGCCATGAACTGCCATCCTTTGCGGCGGCGTGCCGCCGTAGCTGTTGACTCGGCACCGCGTTGAACCCTATGGAGACGCTCAACGCGTCTGCGCTCGGCGAGGAGGGGTTCCCTTGGAGGGTTTCCCTTTGTTGGAGTCGGAGGTCGGTATGGAGATCAGCGGTGGCTCGCGGACGACTGCTCAACACCCGCCAGGTCAGGAGTTCAGCGCGGCGCCCGGGGACGCCGGTGAGCCCTGCGACCTGGTGACGGTTCCGGCCAGGCAGGGACTTGAGGCGGTGGACATCCTGCGACGCGGCGCCACACCCGCCGGTGCGGCGCCCGTGGTGGGGCCGGTGCTCCACGACGGCCCGTGCGACACCCTGGGCTTCCTGGTGCCGCCGGGGACGGCGGCGGCCTGGGACATGCCGGGCAGCGCCTGTACGCAGACGAACGGCCGGGGCCTGCGGATTCCGGCGGAGCCGCCGGTGATCGGCTCGGGGTGGCTGCTGCCGCCGGAGAGCGCGGGGGCGGTGACGGATCCGGCGGTGCTGCGCAGAGCGCTGGGGGAGGCGGCGCGTCTGATCGAGGCGGCGGATCGCTGCCGTTAGCCGGCCCGGCATCGATGTGCCGCACGGTCCACCGGCCCGTACCCACCAAGGACGTACCCACCAAGGACGTACCCACCCCGGACGTACCCGCCCCGGACGTACCCACCCCGGACGTACCCGCCCCGGGCGTGCCCACCAAGGACGTGCCCACCAAGGACGTACCCGCCCTCCGGCCGGTCCCGTGACCGGCCGATAATGGGTGGGTGGCAAAGAACAAGCGCCGGGCATCGAACACGGCCGTGACCGAGACCGTCGATCGCGGGGTCGCCGAACTCGTGCCCGACCGGGAGCGGGCCCGCGCCTGGACGCTGCTCGTCGACGGTGCGCCGCAGTCCCACGTCGACCTCGACGATCCCGCGTATCTCTCCTTCGAGTACCAGCGCCGGCTCGGCCATGTCGCCGACCTCGTCGCCCCGGCCAACCAGCCCCTTCATGTCGTGCACCTCGGCGGCGGCGCCTTCACGCTCGCCCGTTATGTCGCCGCCACCCGGCCCCGTTCCACCCAGCAGGTCGTCGAACTGGACGCGGCCCTCGTCCAGTTCGTACGGAAATGGCTTCCGCTGGACCCGCACGCGCGGATACGCGTCCGCTCCACCGACGCGCGGGCCGGGCTCGGGAAAGTTCCGGACGGGTGGGCGGATCTGGTGATCGCCGATGTGTTCGGCGGGGCGCGCACTCCCGCGCATCTCACCAGCGCGGAGTTCCTCGGTGAGGTACGCCGGGTGCTGAAGCCGGGCGGGGCTTACGCCGCCAACCTCGCCGACGGGCCCCCGCTCGGGTATCTGCGCGGCCAGATCGCCACCGCCGCCACCGTCTTCGCGCACCTCGCGCTCGCCGCCGATCCGACGGTGCTGCGCGGCCGGCGTTTCGGCAACGCCGTACTGCTCGCCTCGGACCGTGAGCTGCCCATCGCCGAGCTGACGCGCCGGATCGCGAGCGACCCGCACCCCGGGCGGGTGGAACACGGCCGCGCGCTGGCCGACTTCACCGGCGGGGCCGCCGCCGTCACCGACGCCGGCGCCAAGCCGTCACCGGCGCCACCGGCCGGCGCGTTCACCTGAACCGGAGGGGTCGCTTCCGGTGGAGTCCTCCTGTTGTCCGCCGGCCCGCCGACCGGGCCCTGGGGCCCTCACCTGCGCCGGATCCGCCGCGGTGGCCGTGGGGCGCGAATGGGCCCAACGGGGCGGCGCACGCGGCGCACGGTGGATTGCGTGGCCGGCGCTTCGCGCGGTGAGTGGCGGAGAACGCGGCCGCCGATCCTCCGGAACCTGGCGAACGCGGCGGAAGAACAGCCCGCAAGCCGTGGGTTTTTGCGGATGATTACACCGAAATGCGCGCTGATTCAGGGCGATTGACATGTGCGCCCCTCGCGCTGTGCGAGGCGATGCCGGCACGCCCTTTGCGCGTACGCGCGCTGCGCTGAACGGGTTCTATCACGCGCACCCATCTGTACCAAGGGACTCAGGGAGATGCCTACTTCAGATATCGACAAGTGGGTACACCGACTCCCCACATCAGGGGACAGTCGGCGTGGTTCCGTGCGATGAGAGACCCTCCACGGACAGCGCGGCCCACTGACATCGTGGACCCGCGAAAGGGGCCTCAACATGGCCGGTTCGACCACCACCCTGACATCGGCACCAGATCCGTCCGTCTTCGGCCAGGCAGTTGTCTTCACCGCCACCGTCGACTCCGTACCGCCCGGCGCGTTTCTGCCCACCGGCAGCGTCGACTTCGTCGTCGACGGCGGCCCGCCCGTGACCGTAGGCGTGAACGGCAGCGGCCAAGCCGTGTACACCACATCCAGCCTGTCGGCGGGTACGCACACCGTCGACGCCTTCTACAGCGGCGATGGGAACCTCGATCCCTCGCAGGGCTCCGACACCCAGCAGGTGAACAAGGCCAACACCACGACGACCCTGACCTCCAGCCCCAACCCGTCGGTCTGCGACGAGACCGTCACGTTCACGGCACAGGTGACCGCCGTACCGCCCGGCGCGGGAGTTCCGACTGGCTCGGTCACCTTCATCATCAGCGCCGACGGGCCTGCCCTGGTGGGAGTCCTGGACGGCTCGGGCCAGGCCCAGGTCACCATCAGCGACCTGAGCGTCGGCGCGCACCTGGCCACGGCCTCGTACACCGGCGACGCCAACTTCAACATCTCCGGTTCCCCGTTGGCGACCCATACGGTGAACCTGGCGCCCACGGCCACAGTGGTCACGGCGACCCCTGATCCGTCGGTGTGCGGACAGCCAGTGACGGTGTGCGCCACGGTGACGGCGACTCCGCCCGGATCGGGTACGCCGACCGGGACGGTGACCTTCACCGGCCCGGGCGGCCTCAACCAGACCGTCCCGCTGGACGCGGGCGGACAGGCCTGCGCGACGCCCACGGCCCTGGCCACCGGGTCGGTCACCGCCACGTACAACGGCGACGACTGCTTCGACGTCTCGACGGGCGCGGTCGTGGTGACGGTGAACGAGGCGTCGACCTCCACGATGGTGACGGCGACGCCGAATCCGTCGGTGTGCGGTCAGTCGGTGACGGTATGCGCGACGGTGACGTCGATTCCGCCGGGGTCGGGTACGCCGACCGGAACGGTGACGTTCACCGGTCCTGGTGGTCTGAACCAGACAGTGACGCTCAGTGCCGGTCAGGCGTGCTTCACGACCACCGCTCTGCTCTCGGGGACGGTGACGGCGACGTACAACGGTGAGGATGCCTGCTTCTTGGGTTCGTCCGGGACTGTGACGGTGACGGTGAATGAGGCGTCTACGACGACCTCGGTGACGGCGACGCCCAATCCGTCCGTGTGTGGCCAGTCGGTGACGGTGTGTGCGACGGTCGTTGCCAATCCGCCGGGTTCGGGTACGCCGACCGGGACGGTGACGTTCACCGGCCCTGGTGGTCTGAATCAGACCGTGACGCTCAGTGCTGGTCAGGCGTGCTTCACGTCCACGAGCCTGGTTTCGGGGACGGTGACGGCGACGTACAACGGTGAGGACGCCTGCTTCTTGGGTTCGTCCGGGACTGTGACGGTGACGGTGAATGAGGCGTCTACGACGACTTCGGTGACGGCGACGCCGAATCCGTCCGTGTGTGGTCAGTCGGTGACGGTGTGTGCGACGGTGGTGGCGATTCCGCCGGGTTCGGGTACGCCGACGGGGACGGTGACGTTCACGGGGCCGGGTGGTCTGAATCAGACGGTGGCGTTGAACGCGTCGGGTCAGGCGTGCTTCACGACCACCGCTCTGGAGTCGGGGACGGTCACCGCCACGTACAACGGTGAGGACGCCTGCTTCTTGGGTTCGTCCGGGACTGTGACGGTGACGGTGAATGAGGCGTCTACGACGACTTCGGTGACGGCGACA
>NZ_JBIVMZ010000009.1:226031-382375 GCF_044753355.1 Streptomyces sp. NPDC088400
CGCCGAATCCGTCCGTGTGTGGTCAGTCGGTGACGGTGTGTGCGACGGTGGTGGCGATTCCGCCGGGTTCGGGTACGCCGACCGGGACGGTGACGTTCACGGGTCCGGGCGGGCTGAACCAGACGGTCGCGCTGAACGCGTCCGGTCAGGCGTGCTTCACCTCCACGGCCCTGGTTTCGGGGACGGTCACCGCCACGTACAACGGTGAGGACGCCTGCTTCCTGGGTTCGTCCGGCACTGTGACCGTGACGGTGAATGAGGCGTCTACGACGACCTCGGTGACGGCGACGCCCAACCCCTCTGTGTGCGGCCAGTCGGTGACGGTGTGTGCGACCGTCGTCGCCAACCCTCCCGGATCGGGAACACCCACCGGCACGGTCACCTTCACCGGACCCGGTGGTCTGAATCAGACGGTGGCGTTGAACGCGTCGGGTCAGGCGTGCTTCACGTCCACGAGCCTGGTTTCGGGGACGGTCACCGCCACGTACAACGGTGAGGATGCCTGTTTCCTGGGTTCGTCCGGGACTGTGACGGTGACGGTGAATGAGGCGTCGACGACGACCTCGGTGACGGCGACGCCCAACCCCTCCGTGTGCGGCCAGGCGGTGACGGTCTGCGCGACGGTGGTGGCGATTCCGCCGGGTTCGGGTACGCCGACCGGGACGGTGACGTTCACGGGTCCGGGCGGGCTGAACCAGACGGTCGCGCTGAACGCGTCCGGTCAGGCGTGCTTCACCTCCACGGCCCTGGTTTCGGGGACGGTCACCGCCACGTACAACGGTGAGGACGCCTGCTTCCTGGGTTCGTCCGGCACTGTGACCGTGACGGTGAATGAGGCGTCTACGACGACCTCGGTGACGGCGACGCCCAACCCCTCCGTGTGCGGCCAGACGGTGACGGTCTGCGCGACCGTCGTCGCCAACCCTCCCGGATCGGGAACACCCACCGGCACGGTCACCTTCACCGGACCCGGCGGGCTGAACATCACCCTGACCCTCGTCGGCGGCCAAGCGTGCCTCACCACCACATCCTTGCAGTCCTCCGGGACGATCACCGCCACCTACAACGGTGAGGACGCCTGCTTCCTGGGCTCCACCGGAACGGTCGTGGTGACGGTGAACGAGGCGTCCACCACGACGACGGTCACGGCGACGCCCAATCCGTCCGTGTGCGGCCAGGCGGTGACCCTCTGCGCGACCGTGACGGCCAACCCGCCCAGCTCCGGCACACCCACCGGCACGGTCACCTTCACCGGGCCCGGTGGTTTCAGCCAGACCGCCACGCTCAACGCGTCCGGCCAAGCATGCGTCACCACCACTCAGTTGCACTCCTCGGGGACGGTGACGGCGACGTACAACGGCGAGAGCACCTGCTTCCTGGGTTCGTCCGGCACCGTGACCGTCACGGTGAACGAGGCGTCCACCACGACGACGGTGACGGCGACGCCCAACCCCTCTGTGTGTGGCCAGTCGGTGACGGTGTGCGCGACGGTGGTGGCGATTCCGCCGGGTTCGGGTACGCCGACCGGGACGGTGACGTTCACGGGGCCGGGCGGGCTGAACCAGACGGTGGCGTTGAACGCGTCCGGTCAGGCGTGCTTCACGACCACCGCCCTGGTCTCGGGGACGGTGACGGCGACGTACAACGGCGAGGACACCTGCTTCCTGGGCTCGGCCGGCATGGTCGCGGTCACCGTCAACAAGGCTTCCACGACCACGACGGTGACGGCGACGCCCAATCCGTCGGTGTGCGGTCAGTCGGTGACGGTGTGTGCGACGGTCGTTGCCAATCCGCCGGGGTCGGGTACTCCGACCGGGACGGTGACGTTCACGGGTCCGGGCGGGCTGAACCAGACGGTGACGGTCAATGCGTCGGGTCAGGCGTGCTTCACGTCCAGCACGCTCGTCTCGGGGACGGTCACCGCCATGTACAACGGCTCCACGTGCTTCAACGGCTCGGCCGGCATGGTCGCGGTCACCGTCAACAAGGCTTCCACGACCACGACGGTGACGGCGACGCCCAATCCGTCCGTGTGCGGTCAGTCGGTGACGGTGTGTGCGACGGTCGTTGCCAATCCGCCGGGGTCGGGTACTCCGACGGGGACGGTGACGTTCACGGGTCCTGGTGGTCTGAATCAGACGGTGGCGTTGAACGCGTCGGGTCAGGCGTGCTTCACGTCCAGCACGCTCGTCTCGGGGACGGTCACCGCCACGTACAACGGCTCCACGTGCTTCAACGGCTCGGCCGGCATCGTCGTCGTCACCGTCAGCAGTGTCGCCACCACCCTGACCGCTCCCCCCGCCCAGGTGCGCCTGCGCACGAACGGCCAATTCGTCATCCCGGCGATGAGCGCCACACTCAAGAACGCGGTGACCAACGCACCCATCCCCGGTCAGACGATCACCTTCGTCGCCAACGCGGTCGGCGGCCCGATCGCCCTGGGGTCCGCGGTCACCAACGCCAGCGGTGTCGCGACACTCGCGCCGCCCAACGTGACCGTCCCGGCCGTCGTCGTCACAGCCGGTACGTACACGGCGTCCTTCGCGGGCGCCCCCTGCCTCAACCCGTCCAGCGCCACGGCGTCTCTCACGTTCGTGCCGCTCCCGCTCCTGCCCTGACCGCTTTCCCTCCCACTCCCGACCGCACGCCACGCCGGGCCCGCGCACAGCGGCCCGGCGTGGCCATGCCTCCGGGCCGGGCCCGCCCTCAACGCTCGTCGAACTCCACCGTCGGCGGACGGCCGTTCCAGGTGCAGAACACCGAGACCTCCCGGCCCTCCTGCGTGAACGTCACCCGGATCCAGGCCGGTTGCTTCCACACCTGCATCTGCCAGCCCGAGTCCGGTGTCGCCGAGACCAGCTCCGCCGAGGTCTCGCCGAGGTCGAAGACGACCCGGCCGCCGTCGACCGTATAGCCCTTGATCCGGCCCGTGTCGGACACGTCCGTGCCGGTGCCCGGGGCCGGTGGCGGCGCTTCGTCCGACGGCCGCGGCGACGGCCGGCGGGTCTCGCTCGGCTCCGCCGAAGGTGTGCGTGAGGGCGAACTCGGCTTCGCCGTAGGGCTCTCGGGCCGCCGGGTCGAGGAGGCGACGGGGTCGGGCTGCCCCGTCGTCGCGTCCGTGGGGAGCCGGAGGGTGCGCGGCGGGTCGTAGGCCGTGCCCGCCATGACCGTCTGAACACCCCACCACGCCAGCGTGACCGCCGATCCCGTGGCGAGGGTCCATGCCAGGCCGTGTACGAGTCCTCTGCGCATCCCGGCCATAGTGCACCACTCATGCCCCACCTGTCCCATGGAACCTGGTGCGGCACCGGTCACGATTCACCGGCGCGGGTCCCGCGCGCCGGTGGCGCGGCTTCCGGACTTAAGTGGCGCGGGTCCCGGGCTCCGGTGGCGTGGGGCCCGGGCTCCGGTCGGGCGCTCCGGTCCTGGGGGACACCTGCCGCCCTCACCCGAATGGCGTACGGTGCCGCCCATGCCCAGTGTGCTCGTGGTCGAGGACGACCAGTTCGTACGCTCCGCCCTCATCAGGCATCTCACCGAGGCCTCCCACACCGTGAGGAGCGTCGGTACGGCCCTGGAGGCGCTGCGTGAGGTGGCCCATTTCCCGTTCGACGTGGTCATCCTCGATCTCGGTCTGCCCGATCTCGACGGGGCCGAGGCGCTGAAGATGCTGCGCGGGATCACCGACGTACCGGTGATCATCGCCACAGCCCGGGACGACGAGACGGAGATCGTCCGGCTGCTCAACGACGGCGCCGACGACTATCTCGTCAAGCCGTTCTCGGTGGAGCATCTGTCGGCCAGGATGGCGGCCGTACTGCGCCGTTCGCGCGCCACCACCGGCGAGGCCACGCCCTCGCGGGTGATCCGTGTCGGCGGGCTCTCCATCGATCCGCTGCGCCGTCAGGCCGAACTGGACGGGACCCGACTGGACCTGACCCGGCGGGAGTTCGACCTGCTGACCTTCCTGGCCGGGCGCCCCGGGGTGGTCGTACCGCGCAAGGAACTGCTCGCCGAGGTGTGGCAGCAGTCGTACGGGGACGACCAGACCATCGACGTCCACCTGTCCTGGCTGCGGCGCAAGCTCGGCGAGACGGCGGCCAAGCCGCGCTACCTGTACACCCTGCGGGGGGTCGGGGTGAAGCTGGAACCACCGGTTCCGACGCCGCCGCCCGTGCCGGACCGGCCCGCGCAGGAGCCCCCCGTATGAGATGGGCCCTGGTCAAGGTCGCCCTGGCCGTCTCCGTGATGGTCGTCGTGGCCTTCGCCGTACCCCTGGCGCTGGTCATCAAGGAGATCGCCAGGGACCGGGCCTTCACCAACGCCGAACGGCAGGCCGCGGCCATCGGCCCCACCCTCTCCATCACCACCGACCGCGACGAGCTGGAACGTGCCGTCGCCTCCACCGAGGCCGGTTCCGACCGGCGGATGGCCGTGCACGTCCCGGCCGCCGACCAGCCGGACCGCCGGCCCCTGAAGATCGGCGAGAGCCGGGTCACCGGCACGGAGACAGGGGACGTCCAGCGGCTCGGCCGCGCCGCCGTGGCCGAGGTCGAGGGCGGCTCCGCGCTGCTTCAGCCGACCGCCCTCGGCTCCGGCCAGATCGCGGTCGTGGAGGTGTTCGTCCCCGAGAACGAGGTCTCCAACGGGGTCACCACCGCCTGGCTGGTGCTCTCCGGCGTGGGCGTCGCGCTCATCGTCGGCTCGGTCGCCGTCGCGGACCGGCTCGGCGTACGGATGGTCGAGCCCGCCCAGCGGCTCGCGGGCGCCGCGCACGCCCTCGGCGAGGGCAAACTCGGCGCGCGCGTCCCCGAGGAGGGGCCCACCGAGCTGCGATCCGCGGCGATCGCCTTCAACTCCATGGCCGACCAGGTCGTCCAACTGCTCGCCAACGAACGGGAACTCGCGGCCGACCTCTCGCACCGGCTGCGCACCCCGCTCACCGTGCTGCGCCTCAACGCCGCCTCGCTCGGTGAGGGCCCGGCCGCCGAACAGACCAGGGCGGCGGTCGAGCAGCTGGAACGCGAGGTCGACACGATCATCCGTACCGCCCGCGAGGCCAAACCGCAGACGGCGGCGGCCGGGCCCGCCGGAGGCTGTGACGTGTCGGAGGTCGTCCGGGAGCGGATGGACTTCTGGTCCGCGCTGGCCGAGGACGAGGACCGTACGGTACGGGTCGCCGGCATCGGCCGGCCGGTCCGCATCCCGGTCGTCAGGGCCGAACTGACCGCCGCGCTCGACGCGTTGCTCGGCAACGTCTTCCGCCACACCCCGGAGGGCACGGCCTTCTCGGTCGATGTGCACAACAGCGAGGACGCCGTGATCGTCCTGGTCTCGGACGCGGGCGCCGGGATCGCCGACCCGAAGGCCGCTCTCGCACGCGGCAACAGCGGGGGCCGCGAGGGCTCGACGGGCCTGGGCCTCGACATCGTGCGCAGGGTCGCCGAGTCGACGGGCGGGGACGTACGGATCGGCCGCTCGGTGCTCGGCGGCACCGAGGTACGGATCTGGATCGGGCTCGACGGGTGGCGCTCCCCGGACGAGCCGCGCGGCCACCGGCTGCGCCGGCGCAAGCGCGGGACCCCGGGCCGGGGCCCCGCAGGCCGCAAGGGCGCGGAAGCCTGAGCGCGGGAGCCCGGGGGCGGGAGCGGGTTTTCAGCCGTCAGGGGCTGATCTCGACGCCCGATCATTAATCCGTTCCCATGCGTTCCTTAAGGGCGCCCTAAGAACACCAACCCCCGTCCCGAACAGGCCATTTGTCCGTACCGGGACCGCTAGCGTGGTGTCACACGGGCTGCCCCACCAGCCCCTCCCGCGCGCCCCGGCCGGTTCAAACCCCCCACTCGGCCGGGGCGCGCGAACCGGCCTAACCGATGGGCACCTCGGGAAGCACCCCCGTAGCGGCCAGCTTGGAGTACCACCGCGCGCTCGACTTCGGCGTACGGCGCTGGGTCTCGTAGTCCACATGGACCGCACCGAAGCGCTTGCCATAGCCGTAGGCCCACTCGAAGTTGTCGAGCAGCGACCAGAGGAAGTAGCCGCGTACATCGGCCCCGTCGGTGATCGCGCGCCGCACCGCCGAGATGTGTCCGTGCAGGTAGCGGATCCGGTCGGGGTCGTGGACCGTACCGTCGGCGGCCGGCTTGTCGACGTACGCGGCCCCGTTCTCGGTGACCATCAGGGGCACTCCCGGCGCCTCGCGCGTGTAGCGCAGGAGGAGGTCGTACAGCCCGGTCGGGTCCACCGACCAGCCCATCTCGGTGAGTTCGCCGGGGGCCTGGTGGAAGACCACCGACTCGGCGCCCGGCCAGGGGGAGTGGACGCTCGCCCCGTGACCGCCGTGGCTCTCGCCGGCCTCCTGAGCACCGCCCTCCTGGCCGCTGCCCTCGTGGCCCCTGTCCTTGTGGCCGGCCGCCGAGACCACCGTCGGCTGGTAGTAGTTGATGCCCAGGGAGTCCAGCGGCTGCCGGATCGCGGCCAGGTCGCCGTCCTGGACGAAGGACCAGTCGGTGAGCCGCGCGGTGTCCGTGAACAGGTCCTCGGGGTACGCGCCCTTCAGCATCGGCCCGGAGAAGACCCGGTTGGCCAGCGCGTCGATACGGCGCCGCGCGTCCATGTCCTCGGGCGAACGCGTCAGGGGCCGTACGGCGGCCGGATTGAGGCTCACCGAGACCTTGCCGCGCGCCGGGAGCACGGAGCGCAGCGCCTGCGCGGCCAGGCCGTGGCCGAGGTTGAGATGGTGCGCGGAGCGCAGGGCGGCCACCGGATCCGTACGGCCCGGTGCGTGCACCCCTGAGGCGTACCCCAGGAACGCGCTGCACCAGGGCTCGTTGAGGGTCGTCCAGCGCGTCACCCGGTCGCCCAGCGCCTCGCCGACGATGCGCGCGTACTCGGCGAAGCGGTTGGCCGTCTCACGCTCGGGCCAGCCGCCCGCGGACTCCAGCTCCTGCGGGAGGTCCCAGTGGTAGAGCGTGAGGACGGGCTCGATGCCGTGAGCGAGCAGGTCGTCGACGAGACCCCGGTAGAAGTCGAGGCCGCGCTGGACGGCGGGGCCGCGCCCGGTCGGCTGGACACGCGGCCACGAGACCGAGAAGCGGTACGCGTTCACTCCGAGGTCGGCCATCATCCGGACGTCCTCGGCCCGGCGGTGGAAGTGCTCGACGGCGGTGTCGCCGGTGTCGCCGTTCTCGGTCTTGCCGGGGGTGTGGCTGAAGGTGTCCCAGATGGAGGGCGTACGGCCGTTCTCCCGTGTGGCGCCCTCGATCTGGTAGGCGGCGGTGGCGGTGCCCCACAGGAAGCCGGGCGGAAAGGTGACGGACATGGTTGCAGCTCCCATTGACCGTAGGGATGGGGGGTGTGGTGGTACGAGGGTGTGCGGCGTGGAGCCCGCGGCCTGCGGCTCTCAGCCGAGGCCGGGGCAGGCTCAGCAGCCGTCAGCCGGGCCGGACTTCGGCCGCTTCAGCCGCTTCAGCCGGTGTTCGGGCGGTGTCCGGGCGGGGCCGCGGCCCAGAGCCGAGCCGATCCGGAGACCGGGCCTCAGCCCTTGACCGCGCCCTGCATGATCCCGCCGACGATGTGCTTGCCGAAGAACACGAAGGCGAGCAGCAGCGGCAGCGTGCCCAGTAACGCGCCGGCCATGATCACCGACTGGTCGGGGATGTAGCCGCGCCCGAGCCCGGTCAGCGCCACCTGCACGGTGGGGCTGCCGTTCTGCGTCAGCGCGATGATCGGCCAGAAGAAGTCGTTCCAGGCCATCACGAAGGTCAGCATCCCCAGCACGGCCATCGCGGGCCGCGCGGCGGGGAAGACCACATGCCGGACGACCCGCCAGCTGCTCGCGCCGTCCACCCGGGCCGCCTCGATCAGCTCGGTGGGCAGCGCCCCGATCAGGTACTGCCGCATGAAGAACACCCCGAAGGCGCTGACCAGGGTGGGCAGGATGACGGACTGGAGCTGGTCGGTCCAGGACAACTCGGCGACCAGCATGTACAGCGGTACGACGCTGAGCTGCGGCGGCACCATCATCGTGCCGATCACCAGCAGCAGGAGCACGTTCTGGAAGCGGAACCGCAGCTTGGCGAAGGCGAAGCCGGCCAGCGTCGAGAAGATCACCGTACCCGCGGCGATCGACCCGGCGACGATCGTCGTGTTGAGCAGGGCCGTGCCCATGTTGGCGTCGGTCCAGGCGATTTCGAGGTTCTTGAAGAGATTCCCGCCGAACCAGAACGGCGGCGGAGTCTGGGCGAGGCGGGTGTTGTTGCGGGACGCCGCGATCGCCGTCCATACGAGCGGGAACAGCGAGCCGACCGTGAAGATGATCAGCACGGCGTAGGTCAGCCGTCCGGCGTGCAGCTGCCGGCCCGCGCCCCGCTTGCCCTTCCCGGATTTCGGTGGCGGTTCGGCCCCCGCCGCGGTCCGTGGTTTCGCGAGTGTCCGCGAAGTCGTCGACATGGTTCTCCTCTACGAGCTCTTGCGCAGACGACGGGAGACGAGCCAGTTCACCGCGCCGATCACCAGCAGGAGCAGGAACATCGTCCAGGCGATCGCCGAGGCCCGGCCGAGGTGCAGATTCACCCAGCCCTGCTCGTACAGATAGAGCCCGAGCGTCTGGAACTGGTGGTCCGCGCCGCCGTTCGCGCCCGCCGCCCCGTTGAACAGCAGGGGTTCACCGAACAGCTGGGTCGCGCCGATCGTGGAGACCACGACGGTGAACAGGATCGTCGGCCGCAGCGAGGGCACGGTCACATGGAGGAACTGCCGCCACCGCGAGGCCCCGTCCAGCGCCGCCGACTCGTACAGGTCGTCGGGGATCGCCTGCATCGCCGCCAGATAGATCAGCGCGTTGTAGCCCGTCCAGCGCCAGATGACGATCGTGGAGACCGCGAACTGCGAGGTCCAGGCACCGTTCTGCCAGTCGACCGGGTCGATCCCGACCGCTCCGAGCGCCCAGTTGACCATTCCGTAGTCGCGGCCGAAGAGCAGGACGAACACCAGCGTCGCGGCGGCCACCGAGGTGGCGTACGGGGTGAGGACGGCGACCCGGAAGAACATCGAGCCGCGCAGACGGTAGTTGAGCATGTGCGCGATGCCCAGCGCCATCACCAGCTGCGGCACGGTCGAGAGCACCCCGATGGTGAAGGTGTTCCGTAACGCGTTCCAGAAGAACTCGTCACTCATCAGCCGGGTGAAGTTGCGCAGGCCCACCCACTCCATGTCGTTGGGCGCCGTCAGCTCCACCCGGTGGAGCGAGGCCCAGCCGGTGTAGAGGAGCGGGAAGAGGCCGAAGGCCAGGAAGAAGACGAAGAACGGCGCGACGAAGGCGTACGGGCTCCACCGCACATCACGGCGGTACCAGCGGCTGCGCCGCGCGCGACGCCGCTCCAGCTTCGGGTCCGTGACCGTGTTCCCGGCAGGGGGACGGGGATACGGGGCCGGGGCCGCGCCCTCCTCCTCGGAGGGCGCGGCGGCGGGTGCGTCACTGGCCATGGTCACTGGTCCAGCGCGTTGTCGATCGCCTTCACGGCGGCGTCCCAGCCCTTCTCGGACGAGACGCCCTTCTGGTCGACCTGGAGCATGCCGACATCGGCCAGGTTCTGCGCGATGACACCGTCCTTCGCGCCGAGGATCTGGACCGGTACACCGTCGGCGGCCTTGCTGAAGATGTCACCGATGGGCGCGTTGTTGAAGTAGGTGGCCTTGGCGTCGGACACCTTGGGCAGCGCGTACGCGGCCTGGGCACTGGGGAAGCTGCCCTGCTTGTCGAAGAGGGTGGCCAGTTGCTCGGGAGCGGTCAGCCAGGCGACGAGCTTCGCCGCCTCCTCCTTGTTCTTCCCGGCCTCGGGCACCGTGAGGAAGGAACCGCCCCAGTTGCCGGGCTTGGGCGCGGCGGCCACGTCCCACTTGTTCTCGGCCGCGGCGCCGGCCTTCCCCTTGATGTAGCCGAGCATCCAGGGCGGGCAGGAGATCGTGGCGAAGGCGTTGTTCGAGAACCCCTGGGTCCAGGCGGGGGTGAACTGCTGGAGCTTGGCGCTCAGCCCCTCCTTCGCGAAGGAGGCGGCGGTGTCCCACGACTTCCGCACGGCCGGGTTGGTCTTGTAGACGACCTTGCCGTCCTCGTCGTAGAAACGCTTCTCGGTCGTGCCGTTCATGGCGTTCAGCACGCCACCCGCCGAGTCCACGAAGGCCGCGCCCTTGGGGCCCTTGGCCTTGAACTGCTTGCCGACGTCCAGGTACTTCTGCCAGTCGCCCGCCCACAGCTTGCCGACCTCATCACGGTCGGTGGGCAGTCCGGCCTGGGCGAACAGGTCCTTCCGGTAACAGATGGCCTCGGGGCCGACATCGGTGCCGAGCCCGATGGTCTTGCCCGCCTTGCTGGTGCCCTGAGTCCAGGTCGTCGCCAGGAAGTTGTCCTTCTTGACGCCGTCCACCTTCCCGAGGTCCATCAGCTTGTCGGCCTGGGTCTCGGCGATCTCGGCGATGTTGTTGATCTCGACGGCCTGGATGTCGGCGAGTCCGCTGCCGGTGCCCAGATGGGTGAGCAGCGGCGGGTAGTAGTTCTCGTTGCGCTCGATCGAGGTCTGCTCGATGGTGATGTCCGGGTGGAGCTTCATGTACTGGTCGTAGAGGCCGGCCTCCTTGAGGCCGAAGACCCCGAAGACCCCCACGGTGATCTTGGTCTTCCCCTTGCCGCCACCGCCGTTCGAAGCACCGCCCGAGGGCTCGTCGCTGTCCTGGGCACAGCCGGACAGAATTCCGGCACCGAGCGCGGCGACGGCCGCGAGGGCCACCACTCGGCGGGACGAATGAATACGTGTGCGCATGACGTCCTCCTAGTGCACCGACGAGTACCGGCCTCCGGCCAACCGCTGGGTGCCGCCCTGTGGTTGGGAGGGGGCCCGGCATGGTCGGGAAACGTACGGGGCATGTATGGGTCAGATACGGTGGGAGCGCTCCCATGTGTGATGTGTTGAAGGGTCGCGGGTCCCTGTAGGGGTGTCAAGGGACCTGGCGGCGACAGATGAGTCGGTTATCTGTTTGTTGGTTTACGCCGGGCGGGCCCCGGGCCGGGGAGGCATACATGGGGTCTCGGGGAACGCGTCCACGCGGCGGGAAGCTGCCCACGCTCGAAGAGGTGGCGGCACGCGCCGGGGTCGGCCGGGGCACGGCCTCCCGGGTGATCAACGGCTCGCCACGGGTGAGCGCGCCGACCAGGGCGGCGGTCGAGGCGGCCGTCGCCGAACTGGGCTACGTACCGAACCGCGCGGCCCGCGCCCTCGCCGCCAACCGCGCCGACGCGATCGCCCTGGTCGTACCCGAACCCGAGGAACGCTTCTTCGCCGAGCCGTACTTCTCGGACATCGTCCGCGGCGTCGGCGAGGCCCTCGCCGACAGCGGGATGCAACTCCTGCTCACCTTCGCCGGCGGCGCCCGCGAGCGCCGCCGCCTGGCCCAGTACCTGGCCGCCCACCGCGCCGACGGGGCCCTGCTCGTCTCGGTCCGCGCCGACGACCCCCTGCCGGAGCTGCTGACCCAACTCGGCATCCCCACGGTCGTCAGCGGCCCCCGCTCGGCCTCCGAACCCCTGCCCGCGGTCGACTCCGACAACACGGAGGGCGCCCGCACCGCCGTCGCCCACCTCCTTTCACGCGGCCGCCGCACCATCGCGACGATCACCGGCCGCCTGGAGGTGTACGGCGCGGCCTGCCGCCTCGACGGCTACCGCCAGGCCCTCACCGAGGCCGGCCACGCCCCGGACGAGCGGCTGACGGCCGTGGCCGACTTCACGGAGGAAGGCGGCCGCCGCGCCATGCGCGAACTCCTCACCCGCCGCCCCGACTTGGACGCGGTGTTCGCGGCCTCCGACGTCATGGCCGCCGGCGCCCGCCAGACCCTCCGCGCGGCGGGCCGCCGCATCCCGGACGACGTGGCGCTGATCGGCTTCGACGACTCGGCGATCGCCCGCCACATGGACCCGCCGCTGACGAGCGTGCGCCAGCCGATCGAGGAGATGGGCCGGGCGATGACGCGGGTGGTGCTGTCGGAGATCGCGGTGCGGTCGGTGGTGGCGGTGGCGGGGCCGGGGGAAGGGGAGCCGCGGCAGATCGTGCTGCCGACGGAACTGGTGGTGCGGGCGTCGTCGTGAGCGGTGTCGCCTCGCGGCGGTGCGCCGTCCGGCGGGGGCGGGGGGTGCGGGTGCGGGTGTGGTGTCGCCGTCGGGCGGGGTGCGGGTGCGGTGTGTGGTGGGTGCGGGTGCCGGGGCCTCCGGAGGCGCATGTCCGGACTGCATGATTTACGGCGCGTGCGGGTTTGTTGTTTGGATGCGGGCCGAGTAGCGCCACAAATCACGCTCTACGTCCGGACACGTCACCTCCTGCGACCCCGACCCCCTCCCGCCGGTGGCCCGGTGGGGGCCTCCGTACGCCCGCCTGCTCGGTGGGGGGCGAGGCCGGGTCGGCTGCCCCTGCCCGCCGGTGGGTGGGCGCAGAACCTGGCACAGGGGCGCGTCCATCGTGCAGCCAGGATCGATCGGGGAAGGCAATCGGCCGGGGCAGTGATCAGCGGCCGGCGCTGTACGGGGTCTGGGTCGCCGGGTCGATGACGATGACGAACGGGTCGCCGTAACGCCTCTTAGACCAGCCCCGGCGCCGCTTGGGCAGCGGGGCTGCGGACTTCGCCGCCCGGTACCGGTCCACCAGGTCCTCGTACCGCGGATCGATCCACTCGCTCATGTCAGCCTCGTTTCTCTCCGTTCCCCCAACGACGGTAGAGCCGTGGGGGGGGAACGGAGCCAGGGCATCGTCAGTTCGGGCCGGTGTTGGAGCAGTCGCCGGTGCACGATCCCTCCGGGCCGGGCGGGGAGTGCTCGCAGCCGGCCGCGACGGGGATGCTGGTGTCGCTCGGGCCGACCCACATCGCGGGCCGGGGGATGAAGCCGACGGCGGTGATGGCGGCCTGACCGCGGGCCACGGCCACCGGGGACCGCCATACTTCGCACGTCCCGGGTGGCACCAGGGCGTAGTACCACCGGCCGGGGTGGCAGACCACGGGGCCGTCGAGGACCTCGGCCAGTGCGCCGCCTACGACGTTCGGGACGGTGCTCCAGACGGCGGCGTGCACCAACTCCATGGGCATGCGGATGGCGTCGTAGATGATCCCGGTCCGCAGGATGGCCGGGCGTCCGGCCGCCCAGTCCTGTTCGGCGATCTCCGGATGGCGGGTGGTGGACGTCAGCCATTGCGAGATGGCGGTGGCCTCAGTCCGGCGGCCGGTGTGTGTCATGGTCGGCTCCTTGGGGTGCAAGGAGCGCGGTGCAGACAGAGGAGGCGGACCGTTCGAGCGAGGGCGCGCATGTGGACCCAGGCTGTGAGCGGTTCCGACTCCGCATCCTTGGCCGTCAGGTCTTCGGCGTCGCGCAAGGCTCGGTTCACGATCAGGCCGCGGGCGTCGGCCGATGTCTTCCGGATGAGTGACACCAGGAGGTCCAGGTGTGCTTGTAACCGGTCTGTCCGGTCCATGATCACGGTCATCGACAGTGGGCCCTGGTAGGGGGCCAGCGCCTGATCACAGTCCACGTTGATGGCGCGGGTGTCGACGCGGGACGAATCGTCGGGGCTTGGTCGGGGCTTCATCGCAGCATGCACCGCTTGTCCTTTGCGGGCCCGGGGCGGGCCCGTACTCGGCTGATGAGTGGGCAGGACGAAGTTGGCCGACAGGCAGTCCGTTCTGCACACCTAGAGATTGGACCGGTGGACCGGTCCAGTCAAGTGCCGATGGGAATCCCTTACACCATTGGGTAGGTGTCGACCCTCTCGTACAGGTGTGACGGCGTTACGCCTTCTTCGCACACCAGCGCCCGATGATCCCGGTCACACGCCACATGCAGCACTACAGCCACAGCTGCTGACGAATCCACATTCAAGTGGTGCGCCTCCTCGGCCGTGGCCTGACGCACCGTCGTGATGTCTGTGCCCTCCACTGGGAAAAGCCCGGTTTCGCGCCTGACATAGTGCGTGGTGCCCTCGGTGATCGCGCCCCTGTGGGCCAGCCTCGGGCATGCATCGGCGATCGATGCCGGGAACCAGGCGCTCACCAGGGTGTGCGGGGAGCCGTCATCCAGCAGAAGCAGCCGGACCCTGCGCAATGCCTCCTCACCCGGCTTGAGTCCGAGGGCATCGACCACGTGCTGCGGTGGCACCGAACGGTCTGGGGCGCCAAGGCGCCGGTACGGCGCGCCGCCGGACACTCGGCTGGACCCCGCCCGTCGCTGCCCAGCCGGCCGGGCCACTGGAGTCTCGGCAACGGCGAACCCGGTGCCCTGCCTGGCGATGACGAGGCCGTCGTTCCGCAGCACATCCATGGCCTTGACGACCGTGGCCCGCGAGACGCCCCACTGCTCGCTGAGGTCGCGGCCAGACGGAAGAAGATCACCGGGCCCGAACTCACCGTCGGCGATCCGAGTGCGCAGGCTCTCCGTGATCTGCTCGTATTTCAACAGAGGCATAGGACATATCCGATCACTGGACTGGTCAACCGGCTAGCACTCAGAATGCTGCCATGTCCACCCCTGAGCTAGCGCCGGAGATCGTCACCTTCTACTCGGACACCATCGATGAAGCCGGCCGGCTGACCATGTCGGCAGACGGGCGTCTGGAGATGCTGCGTACCAAGGAGTTGCTGCAGCGATACCTCCCGCCCGCGCCTGCCCGCATCCTTGATGTCGGAGGTGGCCCGGGAGCTCACGCGCGCTGGCTCGTGGAGGCCGGCTACATCGTGCACCTGGTCGACCCGATCCTTCGGCACATCGAACAGGCAAAGGACTCGGGCTGCACCGTTGAGCTGGGGGACGCACGACAGCTGACGGCCGAGGATTCCTCCTACGACGTGGCCCTGGTGCTGGGGCCGCTCTACCATCTGACCGATGCTGCCGACCGGCACCAGGCGCTCGCCGAGGCATACCGCGTGGTGAGGCCCGGCGGCATCGTCGCAGCGGCCGCGATCAACCGGTACTCCAGCCTGTTCGAGCACACAGCACTCGCGCATCTGAACGTCGACCGGCTCCAGACGTCGATCGGCAAGATCTTGGCGAGTGCGATGCACGACGGAAAGAAGGGGTTCACGCGGGCCTACTTCCATCGGGGCGAAGAGCTGCGCGAAGAGGTCGGCGCCGCAGGCTTCGAGGGCGCGGCCGTCTTCGGCATCGAAGGGCCGACATGGGCACTGCTAAAAGCAGTTGAGCAGCACACTGGTGAGTCTGCTGCTGAGACCAGCCTCTTCGAATCTGCCCTGGCGGCTGCCCGGATGGCCGAGCCTTACCCAGAGCTGCTGGCCGCCAATTCACACCTGCTCGCCGTGGGGCGACGGCCAATGGCATAGGGACCTGGACATGACGACTGCGCCCCCAGCGCAGCCCGCGAAGGCTGAGCTGGGGGCGCAGTGCTTGTTCAGTCGATCGAGGAGATGGGGCGGGCGATGGTGCGGGCCTCGTCGTAAGAGGTGCGCGTTCGCCGTCCGGCGGGGGCGGTGTCGCCGGACGGCGCGGGGCGGGGTGCATTGTTGGCTGGGCCCGGGGCCCCTCACCCACCACAAACCGCACCGCACCCGCACCCCCGCCGGACGGCGACACGGCGACCCCGCGCCACGCAAAAAGATCGTCCCCGGTCCAGAAGCCCGGACCGGGGACGATCATCGAAGGGTGAGTAACGGGACTTGAACCCGCGACATCCTGGACCACAACCAGGTGCTCTACCAGCTGAGCTATACCCACCACGCGAGCCGGTCTTTTTCCTGACCGGCCGAGAAAAAGTGTACAGGGTCCGCGAGGGTGCTCGCGCCCCCGTTGACGCGGGACCGGCCGGGCGCCACCCCGGTCGGTCCCGGGCCCCGGCCGGGCCCTTATTCCGCGCGCAGCACGTGCTTCGCGGCGATCTGCTTGGCCGTGTCCGAGTCCGGGCCCGGCTGGGGCACGAAGACCGCTTCGCGGTAGTAGCGCAGCTCCGCGATGGATTCGCGGATGTCCGCCAGTGCGCGGTGGTTGCCGTTCTTCTCCGGGCTGTTGAAGTAGGCCCGCGGGTACCAGCGGCGGGCCAGTTCCTTGACCGAGGAGACATCGACGATGCGGTAGTGGAGGTGGCCCTCCAGCGCCGGCATGTCACGCAGCAGGAAGCCGCGGTCGGTGCCGACCGTGTTGCCGCACAGCGGCGCCTTGCCCGGCTCCTTGACGTGCTGGCGTACGTACGCCAGGACCTGCTCCTCGGCGGCCGCCAGCGTGGTTCCGCCGGCCAGCTCGTCGAGGAGGCCCGAGGCGGTGTGCATCTGCCGCACCACCTCGGGCATCGTCTCCAGCGCCGCGTCCGGCGGGCGGATCACGACGTCCACCCCATCGCCGAGCACGTTCAGCTCCGAGTCGGTGACCAGTGCGGCCACCTCGATGAGTGCGTCGTCCGTCAGCGAGAGCCCGGTCATCTCGCAGTCGATCCACACCATTCGATCGTTCATACGGGTCACCCTACGGGGCGCTCCGTTGACCGGGCAGACTAGGACGGCTCGGACCTGTCGCGTACATGTCTGTTCCGGACTTGTTGTGCTCCGGGACCGGCGCCGAGGCGGACGCGTGGCCGGACGTGCTGGAGGCCGCGGCCGCCCGCCTGGAGTGCGGGGAGGCCTGGGCCGGCACGACCGACTCCATGACCCCCGGCGGCATCGGCTCGCCCTGCGGGCGCCTGGCCCGGTAGGCGGACCGGTAGGCCGCGGGGGAGGAGCCCAGCTGGCGCCGGAAGTGCCCGCGCAGTGCCACCGGGGAGCGGAAGCCGCAGCGGCCGGCGACCTCGTCGACCGAGTAGTCGGAGGTCTCCAGCAGCCGCTGTGCCTGGAGCACCCGCTGAGTGATCAGCCACTGGAGCGGCGCGCTCCCGGTGAGCGAGCGGAACCGCCGGTCGAACGTGCGCCGGCTCATGTACGCGCGGGCGGCGAGCGTCTCCACGTCGAACTGCTCGTGCAGATGCTCCAGTGCCCAGGCCACGACCTCTGCGAGCGGGTCGGAGCCGATCTCCTCTGGTAAAGACCTGTCCAGATAGCGTTCCTGGCCGCCACTGCGCCGCGGTGGCACGACCAGCCTGCGGGCGAGTGCTCCCGCGGCCTCCGCGCCGTGATCCGTCCGGACTATGTGGAGGCACAGATCGATTCCGGCCGCTGTGCCGGCGGAGGTGAGCACGTCACCGTCGTCGACGAACAGCTCGCGCGGATCGACATGCACGGACGGATAGCGCTTCGCGAGCGTCGGCGCGTACATCCAATGCGTGGTGGCCGGGCGGCCGTCCAGCAGTCCGGCCGCGGCGAGCACGAACGCGCCGGTGCACAGACCGACAATCCTCGCGCCCTCCTCATGCGCCCGGCGTAGAGCGTCCAGCGCTTCCGGTGGTGGCGGTGAAGTGATCGACCGCCAGGCCGGTACGACCACCGTGCCTGCCCTGCTGATCGCCTCCAGGCCGTACGGCGCGGTGAGTTCGAGTCCGCCGGTGGTGCGCAGCGGACCGTCCTCCCCGGCGCAGACGAGCAGGCGATAGCGGGGAACCCCGGCGTCCTGGCGGTCGATTCCGAACACGGAGAGCGGGATGGAGCTCTCGAAGATGGGGCCGCCGCTGAAAAGCAGCACGGCGACAACTTCCCGGCGACGGCGCCCGGAAAGCTTCCGTACCGACTCCGGTGCGGCAGTGGAGTCCTGGCTCATGGCGCTAAGCCCCCCTCGGTGTTCGCGTCTCCCCGTTCTTGTCGGGCCTCTCGCTCCTGCACGATTCCCCTCGGTTTTGCACGGGTCCCCAGCCT
This sequence comes from Streptomyces sp. NPDC088400, assembly GCF_044753355.1. Taxonomy (NCBI): domain Bacteria; kingdom Bacillati; phylum Actinomycetota; class Actinomycetes; order Kitasatosporales; family Streptomycetaceae; genus Streptomyces; species Streptomyces sp. NPDC088400. The sequence continues at coordinate 243,852 of NZ_JBIVMZ010000009.1, forward strand.
TCGATACTCATGATCGAATCTACTGTGTTCCGTGGTGTCGGCGTGACAAGTTCTCCATCCGCCGCTATGTCGACAAGGCAACTTGGCGCGAAGCATTCGATCACGAAGCGTTCCACTCGCGGGCCTGGAGGGGAAGTGGGCCTCGCATGCATGGCCCGTCCCCGTAGGGTGCGGAAGGCCGTAGTGGTCCTTTCTTCCCTGGTGGCAAGGGGGTTGGCAGGCCATTTCGCCAAGGGTTGGCCCCTAGGCCGAAGTTGGCTGAAAAGTGATGGGTGCGTCGGTGTGAAGCCCCCAATCTCCCGGCGCACTACTTTCCCGCACGCGCGAGCCGTAACGCGCCCCTTGGTCACAGAGGTGGTCATCCCGGCACCGCCGGCTTCCGGACGATCCGTACGTTCCGTACATAGCTACCCCCTCGCGTGATGGTCCGGCCGGAGCCGTCCGGCGGCGGCCCGCGGGCCGCCGCCGCGGCGGCGGGTCCAAAATCCGCCGCGGCTGTGCCGCCTCCCGGCGCCGGGAGGGTCTCACGGACCAGCGGACGGCCGGGCGGCCGCCCGGTGGGCCATCCCGCCCGCCGAGCCCGGCGCGGGCCGCGCGGCGAGCGCGGCGGGCACGGCGGGGGCCGTGCCGGGCCGGCGGGCCCTCTCCCGGCATTCTCCCCGACCCCCGTGCCCCAGGGCGTCGGCAGGGGCCTGAGCGGTCCGTGGTGCGGGCGCGGGGGCTCCCCGAGGGGTCGTGACGTGACCGAGGGCCGACGGGGAGCGGAGCCGTCCGGTCCCTTTGGGGCCGTTCCCAGGACAGCTGTAGATGCCATCCGGCATTGCCATCCGGAGCGCCCTCGTGCATGCTCCCTGGAACGCCGAGTGTGGGGCGGCCGGCTGTGGGCATGAGAGGAGTGTCGCCGTACCCTTTGGGGTATGGGGTTGGGAAGATGATTCCCGGACACAGCTCCCCCCGTCACGCCCCTTGTTGTTCCTTCCCAAGAGGACCTCTTCCGCCGAGACACCGATGGCCGGTCACGAAATCCCTGAACCCGCAGACCGCAAGCAGGTAGCCGATCCCTTGTCGGACCTGCAAGCGGCGGAACAGACGCGCGCTTCCTGCGATCCCGCCTTCCGGCACGGAGTGGTGGTCGGCTTCGACGGCTCGACCTCCAGTGAGCGGGCCCTCGCCTATGCCATTGGCATGGCCAAGCGGCTGGGCTCCGGCCTGATCATCGTCCATGTCGCCAACCGCCTGCCGACCACGGTCTGGGCGGGCTGTGAGCCCCCTGTCTTCGTGGACGTACCGGACCACCGGACCGAGGTGCTCGGTCTGGAGCTGGCCTGCGCGGACTACCTCGCCGAGGTGCCGTGGATCCTGGTCGAGCGCGGCGGCGACATCTGCCACGAACTCGAAGAGGTCGGCGAGGAGTACTGCGCCGACGCCATCGTCGTCGGGTCCACGCACGGCATCGTCGGGCGGATCTTCGGCTCGGTGGCGGGTCGGCTCGCGCGCCGCGCGCAGCGGCCCGTCGTGGTCATCCCGTAACCGAGACCGCTTCTGAGTACACGTCAATCCCCGGGCGGACAACGCCAGTCCGCGCCCGCGTGAAGGTACGTGGCGAACGCGAGAAGCGCCTCCCGCGTGCCGTCGGGCGGCACATACGGGAGGCGCTTCTCGCGTGAGCGGGACGGGCGCGCGGCTACTCGACCGTGACGGACTTCGCGAGGTTACGCGGCTTGTCGATGTCCCGGCCCAGCGCCAGCGCCGTGTGGTACGCCAGCAGTTGGAGCGGGATGCCCATCAGGATCGCGTCAAGTTCGGTCTCGTTCTTCGGTACCACGATCGTGTGATCGGCCTTCTCCTGCGGCTGGTGCGCCACCGCCAGGATCGGACCGCTGCGGGCCTTGATCTCCTCCAGCGCCGCGCGGTTCTTCTCCAGCAGATCGTCGTCCGGGACGATCGCGACCGTCGGCAGCGCCGGCTCGATCAGCGCGAGCGGGCCGTGCTTCAACTCCGATGCGGGGTAGGCCTCGGCGTGGATGTACGAGATCTCCTTGAGCTTCAACGAGGCCTCCAACGCCACCGGATAGCCACGCACCCGGCCGATGAACATCATCGAGGATGCCTGCGCGTACTCCCCGGCCAGCTTCGCGATCGCGTCCTCCGTCGCCAGGATCTCGGCGATCTGGGCGGGCAGTCTGCGCAGCCCGTCGATGATCCGCTTGCCGTCGGCGACGGACAGGTCGCGGATACGGCCCAGGTGCAGCGCGAGCAGCGCGAAGGAGACCACCGTGTTGGTGAAGCACTTGGTGGAGACGACGCAGACCTCCGGGCCCGCGTGCACGTACACCCCGCCGTCGGTCTCCCGGGCGATCGCCGAGCCGACCACGTTCACCACGCCCAGCACGCGCGCGCCCTTGCGCTTCAGCTCCTGCACGGCCGCGAGCACGTCGTACGTCTCACCGGACTGGGACACCGCGACATAGAGCGTGTCGGGGTCCACGACCGGGTTGCGGTAGCGGAACTCGGAGGCGGGCTCGGCGTCCGCCGGGATCCGCGCCAGCTCCTCGATCAGCTGCGCGCCGATGAGCCCCGCGTGGTACGAGGTGCCGCAGCCGAGGATCTTGATACGGCGCACCCCGCGCGCCTCGCGGGCGTCCAGGTTGAGGCCGCCCAGGCGCACGGTGGAGAACCGGTCGTCGATCCGGCCGCGCAGCACCCGGTCCACGGCATCGGCCTGTTCCGAGATCTCCTTGTGCATGTACGTGTCGTGGCCGCCCATGTCGTACGACTCGGCCTCCCACTCGACGGTGGTCGGCGTGGCCGAGGTGCGCGAACCCTCGGTCGTGTACGTACGGAAGTCGTCGGCCTTGAGGGTGGCCATCTCGCCGTCGTCGAGAGTCACGACCTGGCGAGTGTGGGAGACCAGCGCCGCCACGTCGGAGGCGACGAACATCTCCTTCTCGCCGATGCCGAGGACGACCGGGGAGCCGTTGCGGGCGACGACGATACGGTCCGCGAAATCGGCGTGCATCACGGCGATGCCGTACGTGCCGTCGATCAGCTGGAGCGCCTGGCGGACCTTCTCCTCCAGGGTCGGGCCCTGGGAGCGGGCGATCAGGTGGGTCAGCACCTCGGTGTCGGTCTCGGAGAGGAACTCCACGCCGTCCGCCGTCAGCTTGACCCGCAGCTCGGAGGCGTTGTCGATGATGCCGTTGTGGACGACCGCGACCTTGCCCGTCGGGTCCATGTGCGGGTGCGCGTTCTCGTCGCTCGGGGCGCCATGGGTGGCCCAGCGGGTGTGCGCGATACCGGTGGTGCCGGCGAAACGCTTCGGAACGCGGGCCTCCAGCTCGCGGACCCGGCCCTTGGCCTTGACCATCTTCAGCGTGGCGGCCTTGCCCGCGGCCGGCTTGCCGGTGATGACCAGGCCGGCGGAGTCGTAACCCCGGTATTCGAGCCGCTGCAGGCCTTCCAGCAGCAGTGGAGCCACATCACGCTTTCCGATGTATCCGACGATTCCGCACATACAGTTTCTGCCCCTCCTGGTTCACGGTGTGTGCCCGGCCGGTCCGGCGGGTGCCTCAGCCGTAGACGATGCGGCGCAGCTGCCGGAGCGAGAGCTCCGGAGGTGCCACCGCGCGGTGCGGCAGTTCGGCCGCGATCCGCTCGAAGATCTCCGCGTTCGTGGCGCCACCGGACTGCATCTCCCGGTGGCGGCGGCGGACGAATTCCTCGGTCGTCTCGTCGAAGTACGCCAGCACGTCGAGTACCACCCGGGCGGCCTCACCGCGCTGGAGCGCGGTGCTGCGGACCAGATGGTCGATGAGGTCGTCGTACGACGAGCGGCGTTCGAGCACTCGTTGATATTGAGGGTATGCGAGGGGGTTTGCAAGAAATCTGCCCGTAATCGGGCAAGAGTCGCCCTTATCAGCCGCCGAAAGGGCGAAAACTGTACGCAGGCCTTGCGAGAGCTGTGCTCAGTTCCGGTGGGAGCCGCGCTCAGGCCAGGCGCTTGAGGACGGCCTGCTTGGCGGTGGCGAACTCCTCGGCGGTGAGGATCCCCGCCTGATGCAGCTCGCCCAGCTCCCGCAGACGGCGCAGCAGGACGTCATGGTCCTCGCCGCTCACCGGGGCGGGGGCGGGCGCAGGCGGAGGGGCGGGCGCGGGTGGCGCGGGTTCCGCGGTGGCCGCCGTCTGTGGCGCGAGCGACTTCGGCGGGGAATCCGTCGTCGGCGGGGCGCCCGTCGCGTACGGATGCGGCATCCGGGCCACCACCGCGGCCCCGACCAGTGCCATCAGCGGGTCCTTCTTGAATCCCCACAGCTCCACCGCGTGCGGATCGTGCTTCGCCGGGGTCGAGGCGGGCGCCCGGCTCACCAGGAAGCGCAGATAGCCGTTCTCCAGGCCGGCGCTGGGCAGCCACTCCACCGCCTCCACGTCGGCGAGCGCGAGGGTCCTGGGGCCGCCCGAGGTCTTGGACTCCTCGGTCTTCCAGTTCCACTCCAGCCTGATCCGTTCCCCGTCGAAGGTGACCGTCGCGTCCCCCGCGCCCGCGGTGATCGGCAGGGCGGGCCCCGGCAGCAGATAGTGGTCGACGGGCCCGGACTCCACCTGGTCGAGCAGCAGAGCGTTGCGCACCTCGTCGACGAGGTACTCGGCGACGCCCGAGCGGTCCTTCTCCACGGTCAGCCGGTACGGGTCGGAGCCGTCGTTCAGCTTGCCGCCGGTGATCTGGAGCAGCGGGTCGGCGCCGTCGCGCAGGCGCAGCCGCAGCCGCCCCGACTTCCGTCCCGCCTCGAAGGAGATCCCGGCCAACGCGCCCAGCGGCACGGCGACTTCGCCGAGTGTCCTGCGGAGCAGACTGACGCCTTTGTCCGTGCCGGGCACGATGCGGACCGTGTCCCCGTCGAAGGTCCAGGTGCCGTCTTTCTGGATGATTTCCGCCATGCGGGGATTCTTCCATCAGCCAGGCCGCCTCCGGCTGGAAATTGGTCTACACCTTGACCGTGGGTGGGGCGCGCGGGTCCTATGGGGGTGTTCGGCCGCCCGGCACCACGGTCGCATGGCATCACAAGTGAGAACCCGCCGAAGGGACAGCCTTGAGGGAGAACCGTGTGAGTCAGCACCCCCTGAGCCAGCACCAGTTGAGACGGCACCCCCTGAGACGGCGCAAACCGGGGCGGCGCGGCAGCGTTCCCCTTCTGTTCGGTTCGCTGCTGCTCGTCGTGACGGCCGGTATCTCCAGCATCGGAGCCGCGCCGCAGCCCGGCTCCGGTGGCGGAGGCAGTGGCGGCACCGGCGCCCGCCCGCTCGATCAGGTCGTCCCCGCCCCGGCGCGGGTTCAGCCGGGCGGAGCGCCGTACGCCCTCACCGCGAAGACCCGGATCCTGGTCGAAGGGGCCTCCCGTGATGACGCGCGCGAGGCCCGGCGGATCGGCTCCTACCTGGCCGGTCTGCTGCGGCCCTCGACCGGTTACGCCCTGCCGGTCACCGACCGCCGTACGGACGCGGGCCCAAGCACGGCCCACAGCACAACCACCGGTTCCGGTATCCGGCTGCGCCTCGGCGCCGGCGACCGGAGCCTGGGCGCGGAGGGCTACCGCCTGGAGTCCGGCCGCGCCGGAGTCACGCTCACCGCCCGCGAGGCCGCCGGGCTCTTCCACGGCGTCCAGACCCTGCGCCAGCTGCTGCCCGCCTCGGTGGAGAAGCGCGGCGAACAGCCCGGCCCCTGGACGGTCGCCGGCGGCACCATCACGGACACCCCGCGCTACGCCTACCGGGGCGCCATGCTCGATGTCTCCCGGCACTTCCTGTCGGTGGACCAGGTCAAGCTCTACATCGACCAGTTGGCGCTCTACAAGATCAACAAGCTGCATCTGCACCTCTCCGACGACCAGGGCTGGCGCATCGCCATCGACTCCTGGCCCAAGCTGGCCACGTACGGCGGTTCCACCCAGGTCGGCGGCGGTCCCGGCGGCTACTACACCAAGGACCAGTACCGCGACCTCGTGCGCTACGCCGGCTCCCGCCACCTGGAGGTCATCCCGGAGATCGACATGCCGGGCCACACCAACGCCGCCCTCGCCTCGTATCCCGAGCTGAACTGCGATGGCGTCGCGCCCCCGCTCTACACCGGCACCGAGGTCGGCTTCAGCTCGCTGTGCGCGCCGAAGGAGGTGACGTACGACTTCGTGGACGACGTCGTCCGTGAGATCGCCGCCCTCACGCCCGGGAAGTACCTCCACATCGGCGGTGACGAGGCGCACGCCACCAGCCATGCCGACTATGTGACCTTCATGGACCGGGCGCAGGCCGCCGTCCGGAAGTACGGGAAGACCGTCGTCGGCTGGCATCAGCTCACCGGGGCCACTCCGGTGAAGGGTGCCGTCGCCCAGTACTGGGGGTACGACGCCACGAGCGACGCCGACCGCGCGCAGGTGGCGGACGCGGCGAAGAAGGGCACTGGGCTGATCCTGTCCCCGGCGGACCGCGTGTACCTCGATATGAAGTACGACAAGAACACCGAACTGGGCCAGGCCTGGGCCGGTTACACCGAGGTGGACCGTTCGTACGACTGGAACCCGGCGACCTATCTCGCCGGCTCCGGGGTGCCCGCGGACGCGGTCCTCGGCGTGGAGGCGCCGCTCTGGACCGAGACGCTCGCGACGAGCGATCAGCTGGAGTTCATGGCGTTCCCGCGGCTGCCGGGAGTGGCGGAGCTGGGCTGGTCGCCGGCCGCCACGCACGACTGGGACACGTACAAAACGCGGCTGGCGGCCCAGGGGCCACGGCTGACGGCGCTCGGGATCGACTACTACCGCTCGCCGCTGGTGCCCTGGCCGGCCGGTGGCTCCGGCAGGTAGCGGGCCGCCCGGTACGTAGACCGAACAGGCAGACCGAAAAGGGCGGGCGTCGGGGGCTCTGCCAAACCCCCGACGCCCGCCGACCGTCCGGCGTCACTGGGCCGCGACCGCGACAGGGACCGTACCCGCGACCTCGCGGCCGGGACGCCGGACAGGACTGGGAGACTCTCCCGATTCAGGACGGCCTCGGACAGGACCGGGGACCCGCCGGGTCCGGTCCGGGGGCGCCGGGTCCGGTCCGGGGACCCGCCGGGTTCAGGACCCGGCGGCGAACCGCGCGATCGGGTTGTCCAGCGTGCCCGCCATCTGGAGCGCGCCCGCCGGGTCCTGGAGGTCGACCATCTGCTCGTTGTTGCGCAGCTGGAGCCGGTTGAGGCAGGAGTGCGCGAACTCCCCGGCGAACAGGTCGTACTGCCGGAATTTTTGCGCCAGTTGCGGCACCGACTCCTGGTAGCCCCGGACACACTCGGCGACCGTCCGCCAGAACGTCTCCTCCTCCAGCACCCCGTCCGAAGCGAGCGACGAGCTCAGGAAGCGGAAGAAGCAGTCGAAGACATCGGTGAAGATCGACAGCGCCTTCATGTCCTCCGGAACGTCCGCGCGGATGCGCTCGACCGCCGGCGGCAGCACCGCGTGCGGGTCCATCACCGCTATCTCCTCGGCGATGTCCTTGAAGATCGCCCGCTGTACGACACCGTCCTCCAGGACGAGGATGACGTTCTCGCCGTGCGGCATGAACACCAGGTCGTACGCGAAGAAGGAGTGCAGCACCGGCACGAGGTAGGCGTCCAGGTAGCGGCGCAGCCAGTCGGCCGGGTCCAGCCCGGACTCGGCGATCAGCGCGCCCGCGAAGGACGCGCCCTCCCGGTCGGTGTGCAGCAGCGACGCCATCGTGGCGAGCCGCTCCCGGCCCTGGAGCGAGGGGACCGGGCTCTCCCGCCAGAGCGCGGCCAGCATTTTCAGGTATGGGGAGCCCTTCTCGGTGGCGGCCTCGTACTGCCGGTGGTGGTAGCCGATGGCCGCCCGCTCCCGGATGATCGAGAAGCGGACCGCCCGCAGCCGCTCGTCGCCCTCGATCAGGCTCGCGAGCCAGTCGTTGATCGCGGGCGTGGCTTCCATGTACGAGGCGGAGAGCCCGCGCATGAAGCCCATGTTGAGGACCGACAGCGCGGTTTTGACGTAGTGCTTGGCCGGGTCGCTCGTGTTGAAGAAGGTACGGATCGACTGCTGCGCCAGATAGCTGTCCTCGCCCTCGCCCAGGCAGACCAGATGGCGCTGGGCCAGCTCGGCGGCGAAGGTGACGGACAGTTTGTTCCACCACTGCCAGGGGTGCACCGGGATCAGGTAGTAGCCGTCCGGGTCGAGGCCCTGGCCGCGCAGGGTCGCGTCGAACCGATCCAGGGTCCCGTCGGACAGCTCCTCGCGGATCAGCGAGGCGTAGTCGAGTCCGGCGCCCGCGGTGAAGGTGGCGCGGTCGCGGCGGGCCGCGAGCCAGATCAGCCGGATCCCGTTGCCGGTCTCCGGGGCGTACGCGCGGTACTCGTCCACGCCGAAGCCCAGCCGGCCGTTGTTGGCGACGAAGCAGGGGTGGCCCTCGGTCATCCCCGTCTCGATCTCCTGGAATCCGGCGGTGGCCAGTTCCGCCGAGGTGACCGGCTTCTTGGTCAGTTTGTACGCGGTGCTGGCCAGGGTGGAGGAGATCTCCTCCAGGTAGACCGGCAGGATCTTGGCGGACAGCCCCAGGGCGTCGCGCAGTTCGATGAAGAACTCCAGCGCGTCCAGGCCCAGTTCGGTGTCGCCGCGGTGGCGCTGGATGGACTCGGCGGACACCTGCCAGTGCTCCAGGGCGAACCGCCGTGCGGTGAAGCGGTATTCGGTCGTGTCGTCGTCGCTGCGGACGCGGTAGCGGTCCCCGCCCAGGGACTCGGGGGCCAGCAGGCGTTCGTGGGAGAACTCGGCGAGTGCTTTTCGTATGAGCAGCCTCCCTGCCTGTTCCCAGAGAGCGGGGTTCAGGTGGGAGACGCTCTCGCCGATACCGATGCCGGTACCGATGCGTGTAGAGGCCGGGGCGGTGAGGTCGGCCGGGGCGTGGGGGGAGGTGGCGGGGCGGCTCATCGGGCGACTCCTTGTGAGGCCAGGAACATCTCGCGCGTACAGACGCTCAGGTAGGCGTCCTTCTCGGGCTTCTCGATCTTTTCCACGATCCGGAAGCCGACCGCCTCGTTCAGGGCGTGCACGGCGGTGTTGCGTACATCGGGCTCGACGACCACGCGCCGTACCGAGGGATCGTCGAAGAGCAGCTCCATCACCGTGGTGATCACGGCGCGGGTGAAGCCGTGCAGCCGCTTCGACTCGGGGACCTGGGCGACCAGGAAGTGCATCCCGATATCGCCGGGCTCCGGGTCGTACAGCCCCTTCAGCTCCACCTCCGCCGGGTTGTAGCGCTCGATCAGGAAGGCCGGCCGCCCTTCGTGCAGCCCGATGAAGGCGTCGTGGTTCCCGGCCGCGGCGATCCCCAAGTACTCCCGCTCGATGTCCGGCAGCGAGGCTCCCTGCATCAGCCAGTACGCGGCTTTGGGGTGGGTGACCCAGCCGTGCAGCAGCTCGACGTCGGAGAAGGGGTCGACGGCGCGGACCTCGAACCGGCCGAGCCGCTCGTCGGTACGCGAGAAGAGGATCCCGCTCGTGGGCTTGGTCATACGACAGTGCCTTCCGGGGCGGCGAACTCCTGGAACGCGATGGCCTTCTCGACCTGGTAGTACGCGCGCCCCAGCAGCTCGCCGATGATGTACGCGTTGCGGTACGGGCCCATGCCCAGGTCCGGCGAGGTGATGCTGTGCGTGTGCACGCCGGCGTTCTGGAGGAAGATCCCGCGCCCTGTGGTGTCGATGCTGTAGTTGCGGGCGACGTCGAAGCGGCCCTGCCCGTCCCGGCGGATCCGCCCCTCGACCGGCTCCAGGAACGCGGGGGTGACGTATTTGTAGCCGGTCGCGAGGACCAGGCCCTGGGTGGTGAGCGAGAAGTCCTGTCCCTGCTCCTCCTGGCGCAGCCCCAGCGTGTACGTGCCCTGCCCCGACGCGCCGTCGCCCGACGCGCCTTCGTCGTAGGTGGCGGACGTCAGCGCGGTGTTGGCCATGAGCCTGGTCTGCACCGGGCCCTTGAGGTTCTTCAGGTAGAGCAGGTCGAAGATCTCGTTGATCAGATCCGAGTCGATGCCCTTGAAGAGACCCTTCTGCCCCGACTCCAGCCGGTAGCGGGTCGCCTCCGGCAGCGCGTGGAAGTAGTCGATGTACTCCGGGGAGGTCATCTCCAGCGTCAGTTTGGTGTATTCGAGCGGGAAGAAGCGCGGCGACCGGGTGATCCAGTTGAGCCGGTAGCCGTGGTCATCGATGTCGGAGAGCAGGTCGTAGTAGATCTCCGCCGCGCTCTGCCCGCTGCCGACGAGGGTGATGGAGTCCTTTTTCTGGAGCTCCGCCTTCCCTTGCAGATAGCGGGAGTTGTGCAGGAAGTCACCGCCGAGCCCCTGGCAGGACTCGGGGACGTACGGCGGGGTGCCGGTGCCGAGCACCAGGTGGCGGGCGCGGTACGTCTCGTCCTCGGTACGGACGACGTACAGCTCGGTGTCGTCCTCGTAACTGACGGAGGCCACCGTCCGGTTGAAGCGCACGCTGGAGAGTTTGGCGGCGGCCCAGCGGCAGTAGTCGTTGTACTCGGTCCGCAGCGGATAGAAGTTCTCGCGGATGTAGAACGAGTACAGCCGCCCCGATTCCTTCAGGTAGTTGAGGAAGGAGTACGGCGAGGTCGGGTCCGCCAGGGTGACCAGGTCGGAGAGGAAGGGCGTCTGGAGGTGGGCGCCTTCGAGGAACATGCCCGAGTGCCATTCGAAGTCCGGTTTCGACTCCAGGAAGACACCGTCGAGTTCGTCGATCGGCTCGGTCAGACAGGCGAGTCCCAGGTTGAACGGACCGAGTCCGATGCCGATGAAGTCGTACGGCTCGGTCCGGTCGGTGCGATCGGCGCGATCGGTGCGCTCAGTCGGATCGGTGCGATCGGCGCGCTCTCTGCGATCAGGAAGCGTGGACAAGGTTCTCTCCCAGGTACTGCTCGGCGTGGCCGGCGATGAGGTCGAGGACGGCGGCGATGTCCTTCACCGTTGTCTCGGGGTTGAGCAGGGTGAACTTGAGGTACTGCCGGCCGTCGACGCTCGTCCCGGCCACCACGGCCTCGCCGGACGCGAACAGGGACTTGCGGGCCTGGAGGTTGGCGCGGTCGATCTCGGCGGGGCTGGTGATGCGCTCGGGGACGTACCGGAAGACCAGCGTGGAGAGCTGGGGCTGTACGACGACATCGAAGCGCGGGTCGGCGGCGAGCAGCTGCCAGCCCTCCTGGGCCAGGTCGCAGACCTCGTCGAACAGCTCCCCGATGCCGTCGGCGCCCATGACGCGCAGGGTCATCCACAGTTTGAGGGCGTCGAAGCGGCGGGTGGTCTGGAGGGACTTGTCGACCTGGTTGGGGATGCGCTCCTCGACCGTCCGGCGCGGGTTGAGGTAGTCCGCGTGGTAGGTGGCGTGGCGCAGCGTGGCCCGGTCCCGTACCAGCAGGGCCGAGGAACTCACCGGCTGGAAGAAGGACTTGTGATAGTCGACGGTGACGGAGTCGGCGTTCTCGATGCCGTCGAGGAGCGAGCGGCGGGTGGTGGAGGCCAGCAGCCCGCAGCCGTACGCCGCGTCGACGTGCAGCCAGGTGCCGAACTGGGCGCAGAGCGCGCCGATCTCCGGCAGCGGGTCGATGGAACCGAAGTCGGTGGTGCCCGCGGTGGCGACGACGGCCATCGGGGTCAGGCCCTCGTCGCGGCAGCGCTGGAGCTCGGCGGCGAGCGCGACGGTCTGCATCCGCTTGTCGCGGTCGCAGGGGATGGAGACGACGGCGTCGGGGCCGAGCCCGAGGAGGGTGGCCGACTTCTGCACGCTGAAGTGGCTGCACGCGGAGGCGAATACGCGCATTTTCGTCAGCTCGTCGGCTTTGGCCTCCTCACGGGCGAGCAGCAGGGCCTGGAGGTTGGACTGCGTACCGCCGCTGGTGAAGACGCCGTCGGCGGACTCGCCGAGGCCGATCCGCTGCGCGGTCCAGTCGATCAGGCGGCGTTCGATCAGGGTGCCGCCGGCGCTCTGGTCCCAGGTGTCGATCGAGGAGTTGACGGCGGAGAGCACGGCTTCGCCGACGACGGCGGGTATGACGACCGGGCAGTTGAGATGGGCGAGGTAACGGGGGTGGTGGAAGTAGACGGCGTCCCGCAGATAGACATCTTCCAGTTCGTCGAGAGCGGCCGAGGCATCGCCCAGCGGCCGGTCCAGGTCGACGGCGGAGACCACCGGTGCCAGGGCGTCCGGCGTGACTCCGGTGAACGGCTGTCTGGTCGTGGCGAGTTTGGCCGCCACCCGCTCGACCCCTTCGGTCACGGAACGCCGGTAGCGCTCCGCCGTAGCGTCGTTGAGCAGGTGCGCACGCATGCAAGGTCCTCCCGGGAAGTGGGGGTTTCGTCGCACGCCTCAGGACAGGACACAGGAACGAGCGCGCGACCTCGGTTAGGTTAGCCTAACCTAAGTAACCCCGCAATGTGGCGGCGCGTCAGTTCTCGTCCCCCGGGGGCGGATCCGTGACGGGGTGTCCGTCGCGGTGCGTCCGCCCACGGCGGTTCCGTTGCGTGCCGCTTCTGTCGCTGTGCGCGTACGTGGTGGGGCGTGCGTATGCGCTTGGCCGGGCGGGCGTGCGCGCCTGGTGGGGCGTGCGTGCGCGGGGCGCGTACGCACCTGCCCGGATCCGGTCGGGCTTATGCGGGCGTCGGTCCTGTGCGGGCGTCGCTTCTACGCGGCCTTCGCCGCCGCGGCCCGTAGCTCTTCCTCGCTGACCCCGCGCCGCCAGTAGCCGACGAACGTCACACGGCGGCGGTCCAACTCGCGCTCCCGCACGAGGTGACGGCGCAGTTCCTTGACGGTCCCGGACTCACCGGCGATCCAGGCGTACGGGGCGGAGCCGCGCGGCTCCGTGGCGCGCACCGCGTCCAGGGCCGACGGCGCGCCCTCCTCCCGTACCAGCCAGGTGATCCTGGCGTCGGCGGCGGTGTACAGCGGCTGCCGGTCGTCGGAGTGCGGCACTTCGAGCCACACATCGGCCTTCAGCCCGGCGGGCAGCCACTCCAGGATCGCGGACGCGGCGGGCAGTGCCGTCTCGTCGGCCCAGATCAGCACGGAGTCGGCGTCGGCCGGCGGCCGGAACCGTACGGCGGTGTTGTCCGCGACGGCCGGCCCCAGGACCAGCACCCGGTCGCCGGGCGCCGCCTGTCCGGCCCAGCGGCACGCCGGGCCGCCGTCGGCGTGCAGCGCGAAGTCGATGTCGATCTCGTCCGGGTCGCGGCGCTGCTCGCGCAGGGTGTACGAGCGCATCACGGCCCGTACGTCGTCCGGCAGTTCACGCCAGGCGGCCCACCAGCCGTCGCCCTTCTCGATGGGGACGACGGGTGCGGACTGGCCGGGATGCGGGAGGAAGAGGGAGAGGCTCTGGTCCCGGCCACCGGCGTCGAAACCGGCGAGCTTCTCGCCCCCGAAGGTGACGCGGACCATGGACGGGCCGAGCCGCCGTGTCCGTGCGACCTGGAGGGAGAAGAAGCGGAACGGGGCGGTCCCGGCCGTCGGCGGCGCCGTTTTCGCCGCGGTCGCCGACGTCATTTTCGACGCCTGTACGGGCGCCGTCGTCCGTGCGGTCCGCACGGTCCTCGGCGTTCTCGACGTCTTGGAGGTGTCCGACGGCGCGGTCGCGGCCGTCTTCGGGGCTGTCCTCGGCGGGGCGGTCTCAGCCGTCTTCATGGGTGTCAGCTCACCTTCTTCGCGGTTTCGATGGCCTGGGCCAGATCGTCCAGAATCGGGGCGCACTTGTCGTACGAGAAGATTGGTTCGGTGGTACGGGAGATGACCTGGCCCGCCGTGACGGCCGGCAGCCGCTTCCACGTCGGCCTGGACGCGAGCGCCGCGGGCTGGAGGGCCGAGGACCGGTTGTCCATCATGATGATGTCGGCGCCGTACTTGCCCGCGTTCTCCCAGCTCAGCTCCTCGAAGAAGCCCTGCGCGTTCACCTTGGGGTGGATGAACCGCACGCCCAGTTCCTGGAAGTAGAGCGTGTCGGCGGACATCTTCGCGAGGGAGACGTAGAGGAGGTCCTGACTGGCCGAGCCGATCAGGACCTTGATGTCGGGCTTCGACTTGGCCGCCTGGCGCAGTCGCTCGGCGGCCTTCTCGAAGCGGGCCTTGGCGTCCGTGACCTTTTTCGCCCCGAGGCCGGCGCCGAGGGACTCGGCCAGCTCCGCGTGGCGCCGGATCGCCTTGGGGACGGTGGTCCCGGCCGCCTGGAGGGCCACGCTCGGGGCCAGTTGGAGGATCTTGTCCTTGGACTGGTCCGGCACGTACCAGAGATCACCCTCCACCCACTGCGCGGTGACCAGCAGGTCGGGGGCGAGGGCCGCGTACTTCTCGACGTTGAACTCGCCCCAGGCGTTGCCGAGTATCTCGACCTTGTCGATGTCGAGGTCGCCGGCCTGGACGTCGGGTTTGCCGTCCTTGGTCCTCGTCGGCCCGAAGACGCCCGTCACCTCGACCCCGAAGTCGTGCAGCGCGGCGGCCGTGCCGGTGAAGGCGACGATGTTCTCGGGAGTGCTGTCGGTCTTCACGGTCGTACCGCGGTCGTCCTTGAAGGGCCACGGGCCCGTCTTCCCGGTACCGTTGCCCGAGCCGCTCTTCGCGTCACTGCCGCCGCAGGCGGCGACTGCGGCACCGAGGCCCACGGCGCCACCGGCGGCGAGCAGACCGCGACGGGTGAGAGGGGATACTCGGGCGTTGGGCATGAGGCGTCCGCTTCCTACGTACTCGTACGGGTGATGCCCTCCCAAGCTAGGTTAGCCTAACCTCACTGGCTAGCCCGGGGGTGCCCCCGGCTCATTCAGGCCGGTTCCGTATGTGCGCGGATGTGCGGAGATGTGCGGGGATGACGCGGCGCGAAGTGCGAAGTGCGAAGTGCGGTGTGCGCGGTGACGCGGCGCGGTGTGCGCGGATGACGCCGTGTGGTGCGGTCCTCAGTCCGTCAGGCCCAGCTCCCGCGCGATCAGCATCCGCTGGACCTCGCTGGTGCCCTCGCCGATCTCCAGGATCTTGGAGTCACGCCACATCCTGGCCACCGGATACTCGTTCATGAAGCCGTAGCCGCCATGGATCTGGGTGGCCTCACGGGCGTTGTCGACGGCGACGGTCGAGGAGTACAGCTTCGCCAGCGCCGCCTCCTTCTTGAACGGCTCGCCGTGCGTGAGGCGCGAGGCCGCGTCCCGCCAGCCGATCCGCGCCATGTGCGCGCGCATCTCCATGTCGGCGATCTTGAACTGGATGGCCTGGTTGGCGCCGATGGGACGGCCGAAGGCGTGCCGCTCCTTCGCGTACGTCACCGACTCGTCCACACACCCCTGGGCAAGGCCGGTCGCCAGCGCGGAGATCGCGATCCGGCCCTCGTCCAGGATGCGGAGGAACTGGGCGTAACCGCGGCCCTCCTCGCCGAGCAGATTCGCCAGCGGCACCCGTACGTCCGAGAAGGACAGCTCACGCGTGTCCGACGCGTTCCAGCCGACCTTGGAGTAGGGGGCGGCGACGGTGAAGCCCGGAGTGCCGGACGGGACGATGATCGCGGAGATCTCCGGACGGCCGTCCTCCTTGCGGCCGGTGACGGCGGTGACCGTGACCAGGCCGGTGATGTCCGTCCCCGAGTTGGTGATGAAGCACTTGGTGCCGTTGATGACCCACTCGTCGCCGTCCCGGACGGCCGTGGTGCGTGTGCCGCCCGCGTCGGAGCCGCAGTCCGGCTCGGTCAGGCCGAACGCGCCGAGCACTTCGCCCGAGCAGAGGGCCGGCAGCCACTCGCGCTTCTGGGCGTCCGTACCGAAGCGGTACACGGGCATGGCGCCCAGGGAGACGCCGGCCTCCAGGGTGATCGCGACGGACGAGTCCACGCGGGCCAGCTCTTCGAGGGCGATGCCGAGCGCGAGGTAGTCGCCTCCCATGCCGCCGAAGTCCTCGGGGAACGGCAGTCCGAACAGGCCCATCCGCCCCATCTCGCGGACGATCTCGTACGGGAATTCGTGCCGCTCGTAGAAGTCGCCGATCTTGGGCGCGACGACCTCCCGGGCGAACTCCTCGACGGTACGGCGCAGTTCTTCGTGCTCGGTGGAGAGCCGGTGGTCCAGAGACATCGCTGGGGTCACTCCTTGTCGGACGGTGCCGGGGTCCCGGGCGGCGTCCGGTTCGCGGACGGCTTCGGATCCGGCGACAGGGCGCGGACGGTACGGGAGGGGCTGGGCCGGCCCAGCCGCTCGGCCAGCCAGAGGCTGGTGGCGGTGAGCCGGCCGAGATCGACGCCGGTTTCGATGCCGAGGCCGTCGAGCATCCACACCAGGTCCTCGGTGGCGAGATTGCCGGTGGCGCTCTTCGCGTACGGGCAGCCCCCGAGGCCGCCCGCCGACGCGTCCACGGTGGTCACACCATGCTGAAGGGCGGCGAGGGTGTTGGAGAGGGCCTGGCCGTAGGTGTCGTGGAAATGCACGCCGATGGCGTCGGTCGGCACGCCCTCCTCGTTCAATTCGGAGAGGAGCGTCCATACGTGACCGGGGGTGGCGACGCCGATGGTGTCGCCCAGGCTCAGCTCGTGGCAGCCCAGGTCCATCAGGGCCTTGGCGACCCTGACCACCTGGTGGACGGGGACCGGGCCCTCCCAGGGGTCGCCGAAGCACATGGAGAGATAACCGCGCACGTGCATCCCGTCCTCGCGGGCCCTCGCGACGACCGGCGCGAACATGGCGAGTGACGCGTCGACGGTCCGGTTGAGATTGGCCTGGGCGAAGGACTCGGTGGCGCTGCCGAACACGGCGATGCGGCGGGCACCGAGGGCCATGGCGCGGTCGAGTCCGCGCGCGTTCGGCACGAGGACGGGGAGCGCGATGCCCTCGCCTCCCCCAACGTCCTCGACGTCCTTTGGACGGAGGTCACCGAGCAGGGGGAACAGCTGCTCCGCGTCGGCCAG
Source organism: Streptomyces sp. NPDC088400 (assembly GCF_044753355.1). Taxonomy (NCBI): domain Bacteria; kingdom Bacillati; phylum Actinomycetota; class Actinomycetes; order Kitasatosporales; family Streptomycetaceae; genus Streptomyces; species Streptomyces sp. NPDC088400. The sequence continues at coordinate 260,813 of NZ_JBIVMZ010000009.1, forward strand.
TTGGGGCACCCACTCCGGGTGGACGAAACTGGTCGCCTCGATGGTGGTCAGCCCGGCCTCGGCGAGCCGGTGGATGAACTCCGCCTTGACGTCGGTCGGTACGACGGTCTTCTCGTTCTGGAGGCCGTCCCGCGCCCCCACCTCGTGGATACGGACCCGGGGCGGCAGCCCCTGCGCGGGCACCGCCATGGGCAGTCCGTCGGTCATGACTCCTCCTCGGGCGGGCCGACCGGTGAGAGGACCGGCGCGAGGACCGCCAGCACTTGATCCATGGCGACCGTGGAACCGGGGGCGACGTCCAGCTCGGTGACGGTGCCGTCGTGCGGGGCGGAGATGACGTGCTCCATCTTCATCGCCTCGACGACGAGCAGACTCTGCCCGGCCGTCACCTCGTCCCCGACGGCCACCTTGACGACGGTGACGGTGCCGGGCATGGGCGCGGTCAGCGCGTCCACGCCGCCAGCCCCGGCCGCCCCGCGCAGGGCGGCCTCGACGGGGTCGTGGTCCCGCACGTTCCAGCTGTCCCCGTCCCTGCCCAGCCAGGTGCCCGCGCGGTGGAAGGTGTGGGTCACGCCCTCGACGGTCACGGTGACCCGGTCCGACTCCACCCGGAACCGGTCCTCGGGCCGCACCTCGTACGTCACCGGTTCCTGTCCCGCCACGCGCAACGAATGCCGTACGGGGGCGGGTTCGCCGCCGAGCCGCCAGCCGCTCGGTACGGCGAAGGGGTCCACCCAGCCGGCGGGCGCGGGCGGCGCCAACTCCGCCTGGCGGACCGCGGCCGCCGCCGCGTACACCTCCGGCGGGACCGGGTCCGCCGTCAGGCCGTCCGCCGCGCGTTCGACCAGGCCCGTGTCCAGGTCGCCCGCCACCACCGCCGGGTGGGCCAGCAGGCGGCGGAGGAAGCCGGCGTTCGTCGGGACGCCGAGGGTGACGGTCTGCGCCAGCGCCGCGCGCAGCCTGCGCAGAGCCGTGGCGCGGTCGGGGCCGTGGGCGATGACCTTGGAGAGCAGTGGGTCGTACAGACTGCCGACCTCCGTGCCCTCGGAGAGGCCCGAGTCCGTCCGGACGCCGTTGCCCTCCGGCTCGCGCAGCGCCAGCACCGTACCTCCGGAGGGCAGGAAGCCCCGTGCCGGGTCCTCGGCGCAGACACGGGCCTCCACCGCGTGGCCCGTGAACGTGATGTCGGCCTGGGCGAAGGGGAGTTTCTCGCCGGAGGCGACCCGCAGCTGCCACTCCACCAGGTCCGGGTGGCCCGTCCCCGCGATGGACACGGCCAGTTCCGTGACGGGGTGCTCGACCTGGAGGCGGGTGTTCATCTCCATGAAGAAGTACGACGCGGGGTCGTGGCCCGGGACGATGAACTCGACCGTGCCCGCGCCCGAATAACCGCAGGAACGGGCCGCCTGGACCGCCGCCTCGCCCATCGCCGCGCGCGTCGCGTCGTCCAGCAGGACGGACGGAGCCTCCTCGATGATCTTCTGGTGGCGGCGCTGGAGCGAGCACTCGCGCTCGCCCAGATGCACCACATGGCCGTGGGTGTCCGCCAGGACCTGGATCTCGATGTGGCGCGGACGGTCCACCCACCGCTCCACCAGCAGCGTGTCGTCCCCGAACGACGACATTGCCTCGCGCCGGGCTGCCGCGATCTCCTCCATGAGCGCCGACTCCGTACGCACCAGGCGCATGCCCTTGCCGCCGCCGCCCGCCGAGGGCTTCAGCAGCACCGGCATACCGATCCCGCCCGCCGCGTCGGCCAGTTGGGCATCGCTCAGCCCGCTGCCCGAGGAGCCGGGGACGACCGGCACGCCCGCCGCCCGCACCGTCTCCTTGGCGCGGATCTTGTCGCCCATCAGGTCGATGGCGGACTCGGGCGGCCCGACGAAGACCAGCCCCGCGTCCACACAGGCGCGCGCGAAGGCCGCGTTCTCCGCGAGGAAGCCGTAGCCGGGATGGACCGCCTGGGCGCCGGTCAGGGCCGCCGCCTCCAGCAGCCGGTCGACGGAGAGATAGCTCCGGAACGCGGCGGCCGGGCCGATCCGGACAGCCGTGTCCGCCTCCCGTACATGGCGGGCGTCCGTGTCCGCGTCGCTGAACACCGCGACCGAACGCACGCCCAGGGACCGCAGCGTACGGATGACGCGGACCGCGATCTCGCCACGGTTGGCCACCAGGACTGTGTCGAACATTCCCACCCTCACTTTCCCGCTCTCACGTACGGCTCCGGCTCTTACGTGCCGCTCCGGCTCTTATGGACGGCTCCCGTACTTCCGCACTCACGTACTTCCGCACTCACGTACTTCCGCGTCCACGTACATCCGTACTTCGCGCCCACGGTCCGCGCTCACATCCGGAAGACCCCGAAACCGGGTTCACCCAGCGGGGCGTTGGCACAGGCGGTCAGCGCCAGACCCACCACCTGCCGGGTCTCCAACGGGTCGATCACGCCGTCGTCCCAGAGGCGCGCGGTCGCGTAGTAGGCGTTGCCCTGGGTCTCGTACTGGGCGCGGATCGGGGCCTTGAACGACTCCTCGTCGTCCTCGGCCCACTCCTCGCCACGCCCCTCGATCTGGTCGCGCTTGACGGTCGCGAGCACGGACGCGGCCTGCTCGCCGCCCATCACCGAGATCTTGGCGTTGGGCCACATCCACAGGAAGCGGGGGGAGTAGGCCCGGCCGCACATCGAGTAGTTGCCCGCCCCGTACGACCCGCCGATCACCACCGTCAGCTTCGGCACGCGCGCGCAGGCCACGGCCGTCACCATCTTCGCGCCGTGCTTGGCGATGCCGCCCGCCTCGTAGGCCCGGCCGACCATGAACCCGGAGATGTTCTGGAGGAAGAGCAGCGGGATGCCGCGCTGGTCGCACAGCTCGATGAAATGCGCGCCCTTCTGGGCGGATTCGGAGAACAGGATGCCGTTGTTGGCGACGATCCCGACCGGATGGCCGTGGATCCGAGCGAAGCCGGTGACCAGGGTCGTACCGAACTCGGCCTTGAACTCGGCGAACCGCGAACCGTCGACCAGCCGGGCGACGACCTCCCGGACGTCATAGGGCGTACGGGAATCCACCGGCACCGCGCCGTACAGCCCCGCCGGGTCGACCTTGGGCTCCTCCACCGGCTCCACGGACCAGGGGAGCGCCCCGCGCGCGGGGAGGGTGGAGACGATGGTGCGCACGATCCGCAGGGCGTGCGTGTCGTCCTCCGCGAGATGGTCGGTGACCCCCGACGTACGGGAATGGACCTCGCCGCCGCCCAGCTCCTCGGCCGTGACGACCTCGCCGGTCGCCGCCTTCACCAGCGGCGGCCCGCCCAGGAAGATCGTGCCCTGGCCGCGCACGATCACGGCCTCGTCGCTCATCGCCGGGACATACGCCCCGCCCGCCGTGCAGGACCCGAGCACCGCCGCGATCTGCGGGATGCCCGCGCCGGACATCCTGGCCTGGTTGTAGAAGATCCGCCCGAAGTGCTCCCGGTCGGGAAAGACCTCGTCCTGCATCGGCAGGAAGGCGCCGCCGGAGTCCACGAGATACAGGCACGGGAGGCGGTTCTCCAGGGCCACTTCCTGGGCCCGGAGGTGTTTCTTCACCGTCATCGGGTAATACGTGCCGCCCTTGACCGTGGCGTCATTGGCGACGATCACCACCTCACGGCCGCTGACCCGGCCGATCCCGGCGATCACCCCGGCGGCCGGGGCCGCGCCCCCGTACATCCCGTCCGCCGCGAGCGGCGCCAGCTCCAGGAAGGGCGAACCGGGGTCGAGCAGCGTGTCCACCCGGTCGCGCGGCAGCAGCTTCCCGCGTGCCGTATGCCGGGCGCGCGCCTTCTCGCCGCCGCCCAGCCGCGCCGCGACGAGCCGGGCGCGCAGGCCGTCGGCCAGCTCCCCGTGCGCCGCCTCGTTCACCCGCCAGGACTCGGACGCCGGGTCCGCCGCGCTCGCCAGCACCGGTGCTTGCCGCATCGCTCGTAGCTCCCTCGCGCCGACTCTCACGTTAGTGAGCGTTAACCTGTTTCCCTCAGGTTAACGACCGCTAACGACCCTGTCTAGAATGATTTCCCATGAGCACCAGGACAGCCGCCCCGACCCGCCGTGAGCAGATCCTCAAGCAGGCTGCGCGCCTCTTCGCCGAGCGCGGGTTCCACGGCGTCGGAGTCGACGAGATAGGAGCGGCCGTCGGCATCAGCGGCCCCGGGCTGTACCGCCATTTCGCGGGCAAGGACGCGATGCTCGCCGAGCTGCTCGTCGGCATCAGCGGGCGCCTGCTGGACGGCGGAAAGCGCCGGATGCAGGGCGCGGACACGACCGGGGGCCCGGCCGCCGTGCTGGCCTCGCTGATCGACGGCCATATCGACTTCGCCCTGGACGACCGCTCGCTGATCACCCTCCACGACCGCGAGCTGGACCGCCTCAGGGACAGCGACCGCAAGCTGGTGCGCCAGCTCCAGCGGCAGTACGTGGAGCTGTGGGTCTCAGTCGTACGGGAACTGCACCCGGCCGTACCGGAAGCCCAGGCGCGCGGCGCGGTCCACGCGGTCTTCGGACTGCTGAACTCGACCCCGCACCTCGGCGCGTACGGCAGCGGCCTACCGGGCCGCGCGGCGATGGAGTCCCTGCTGCGACGCCTGGCACACGGGGCGTTCGCGGCGCTGGGGGGCGATGTGGAGGGGTGTGGGTGACGGCGGCGTCGATCGCCCTTCAGGGGGTCGAACGGTTGCCCGATGGTGAGCACTCCGACGTACTGTTGCAGATGCGCAACGCCCGGCTGTGCTGCTCCGCGTGATTTCCAAGGGCCGACACCAGGATCAGGACGTCGCCGCCGCTCTGGACCGGGCCAAGAAGGCCGGATTTCAGGTGGCTGCCGATAAGAACGGCCACCGCTGGGGTGGGTGGTGTGCTGCGGCTGCGGCCAACGCCTCACTATCCACGGCACGCCTCGCAACCCCGGGAACGAAGCCAAGAAGATCGACAGGTTCGTCAGTAGCCACCAGCACTGAACGGAAGGAGCGGATCCATGCCCGAGTGGAGCTTCACCGTCATCCTGAACCAGCCCCTCACCCGCGAACAGGCTGACGCGTTCGATCATTGCGACGCCTTCGCCGACGGCTCCGTGTCGTATGTGCTCGACCCCGAGGACCCCACCCGGTATCCGTCTCCCGGCCCTGACGCATCGCAGCTGAAGGAGCTCATGTGTGACGTCGAAGCGCCGACGTTGCTGGAGGCCGTCGCTGATGTCGCACGCGATATCCGGCTCATTCCCGGCCTGCGGGCCGTCGGCGTACGCCACGACGACACGGTCACTCTCGGTGAAGCCGCCCAGCGCACCGCCGGGAAACGTACCCGACAGTCCCTTGTGCAGTCGCCCGTGGGCAGCGCGGCCCCGGTGGCTTTCCCTCTGCCGAGACCGAGACGGCTGGGACCGCCTTCTATTCGTGGGCCCGTATCGCAGACTTCCTGCGCAGCCTCGGGGACGACATCCCGCCTGTCTCGCGAGATCTCGTCATCGCCGCCCACGCGCTACGTCTGGCCGATGACCTCGACGGTGCCGATGTTTCCCCCGGGGTGCTGCGCTCCCTCGGCGTCGCCGCCGCGTAGAAGACGACCTCGCGCACCGATCCCAAGCGTCAACGGCGATCGGCGCTACTGGCCGGTCGCGGTGGTGACAGGGCCCGGGGCGGGTAACCTCCGCGCCGCTCGCACCGCTGACGGCACAATGGGCTCATGCCGATACCCAGCCGCGCCGCACTTGTCGACCACCTCGTCCGATCCCGGATCGCCGGAGACGTGGCCACGCCACGCGACAACAATCTCTCCCACTACCGCAAGCTCGCCAACGGCGACCGCCACTACTGGCTGGGTCTTGAGCTCGGGGACCGCTGGACCGACGAGCAGGACGTGCTCGCCGTGATGGCCGAGCGGTGCGGGGTCGTCGACGACCCCGAGCACCGGACCGGCCAGGACACCATCGATCCCGAACTGACCGTCGATGCCCTGGAGCGGATGGCCGCCCGGCTGCGCAAGGCCGCCGACGGGCGGCAGCGCGTGCTGTTCGCGACCGGCCACCCGGGCGGGCTGCTGGACGTCCACCGGCAGACCGCGGACGCGCTGCGGGCCGCGGGCTGCGAGATCGTACGGATCCCGGGCGGACTCATGGCGGACGAGGGCATGGTCTTCCAGTTCGCCGACATCGCCATGCTGGAGCGCGGCGCGACCCTCTGGCACACGCACTCGCCGGAGCCGATGCGCGCGATCCTGGGCGCGCTGGAGCGCGAGGGCAGACCGCAACCCGACCTGGTGGTGGCGGACCACGGGTGGGCGGGGTGTGCGGGGCAGCGCGGGCTGGACTCCATGGGGTACGCGGACTGCAACGACCCGGCGCTGTTCATCGCCGAGGCCGAGGGCACGCTGGAGGTGACGGTTCCGCTGGACGACCATGTCACGGACCCGCGTTTCTACGACCCGATGACGGACTACCTGCTGAACGAGGCGGGGCTGCTCTGACGCTCCCGGGCCGGTATATGTCCACCTCTGGTTGCTTGTTCTTGCGAATTTCCAGAGCTGGACTTTCGCGCTGAATGAATCCTGCGTGTTTCGTTGCGCGCTTCCTTCCTGTGCGTTCATTTCCTTTCAGGTGTCAATAGAGACGGCCGTAGGCGCCGTCGAAGGGTGGGTATCCGCACTCGCCCGACAGGGAGAGGCACGTCTGCGGGTGTCCGCGCGACGAGGAGAGTGGGGTGCTCGGCTTTTGGAGTGCGGCGCACACGTCTGGCAGGCATGGGCGCCGGCTGAAGCGCAGTCGTATGTACAGGTGTGGCCGCCCCATGTCAGCCTCGGACGCTTTTTGCACGTGCCGGCCGGCGGGATGAGTCCCGGCTTTCCGGACACCCCCCACAGGGCCTTGTCGTCCATCAGGTCCAGAGTGCTGTCCGTTCTTCAGGGTTTTTCGCGGCCCGGCACCGCATGGCCCCGACGCCCCGCCGCACTGCCTCGGTCGCTCGACTTGTTCCCCGCCACCACAGTGTTCCCGGTATCACTTTTCATGCACTTTGTAACTTTTTGGCCATTCGAAAAATCGCCAAACCATAAATGAACGGGAAATTAAATTTGAGTTACGCTGACGGCGGGTCGGGCATTCGTCGGGCCAGAGGCCCCGGCGCCGCGAGGCGGGATGTGAGGTTCGGGGGCGGGCCGTATCGACGCTTCGGCTTAATCAATGACTCGTTCGGGGCTGGTTTTCGCACGATCGCAGGGGCAGGGTTTCGCACTTCCTGCACGGAAAGTTCACGATCGCCCATACGTCGCGAATACAAACGACACTTGCCCATAAAGGCCCCCAATCTCCAATTTTGTCGCGCATGCGTTCGATATCTATTTGCAGAACAGGGAAAACGTAGGGGCTCTTCGTGGGCTGACCGTGATGTGCAACACAGGAATCATGCCATCGGGGTGCGTGGGGCGCCCGGTTCAACGAGTACCTCTGTGCAGATTGTCAATACGGCTTGGCATATGCAGCCAGTCCGGTTTGATGCGCTCTTGCGATGTCGGCTCCATCTCTGATTTACACTTCAAGCGCCATTTGCGTTGTCGCTCGTCACTGCTTGTGGGAATACGAGATCGAAGGGACAGTTGTGCCTATCGAAGTTAATGACGTGGAAACATTCCACAGGGCGCTGCTCATGCACTCTGGGATCAGCATGGCTGTGGTTGATGCGGAGGGGCGAATCCTGTGGGCGAGCCCAAGCTTCCTTCACTATTTTTCGGGAGCGGTAGCGAATGCTGTCGGGGGTGACCTGTCCGATTTATTTCATCCGGGCGTGAAGAAGCATTTGGAGTCTTTACTGAATGAAGTCCTGGAAGGCCGGCGGACTCGCTTCTCCGAGGAGGTCACCATGCTCCGGAGGGGCGGGGAGTGTGTCAGCGGCAATCTGGTGGGCGTGGAGGGGAGCGGATTCGAGGGCGGCCCTGGCCTGCTCGCTTTATGGCAGCCGAACCGCAGCTGGGCGGCGAGCGGGAATGATCTGAACAAGAAGATCGCCATGAGTGAGATGGGTCGCAGGATCCTTGAGGGCGTGGCGCGAGGCTTGTCTACCGCAAAATTGGCATCTCAGCTCTACATGAGCAAAAACGGGATCGCATATCATCTCGGCGAACTGATGCGGGAATTCCAGGCCGACAATCGGACCGAGTTGGTTTCCAAGGCTTATTCGGTCGGCCTGCTCAAGGTCGGAACATGGCCGCCCGCCACCTGACGAGATATTTCTCCCAACTTTAGGGGTGATGCGATCCATGTCCATTTCCGCGACATATCACAGTCTTGCGGAATCTGATGCCCCTGTCCGGCTGATCGCTTTTCATCACGCCGGAGGGTCCGCCTCTTCCTTCATGCCGGTGGCAAAAGAGCTTCCGCACGGCTGTGGGGGATTCCTCTTTGAGCTCGCCGGGAGGTTCGGCGAGTCGGGAAGCGCGCCGGCCGCCGATTTTCATGCGGCGTACGAGCGTTTCCTTCCGGATTTTCTCCGCCTGGTCGACCGGCCGACGGTGGTGATAGGGCACAGTCTCGGTGCCCTCTTTGCCCACAATCTTGTCGCGGCGCTTCCCTCGGACCGGACAGACTTGGTCAAAACGGTTGTGGCTTCCGCCGCCAAGGGGCCGGTTGTCGCTGCCGGGGAGGCCGCGATGCCGGCAGCTCCATTCCTTGTGCGATCCGCCTCCAGCGTCATGGAGGACCTGCATGCGTTCGGCGGCACCGACCCGGAGTTCCTGGAGGACCCGGATTTTGTGGAGGGAGCCGTCAGCCAGCTCGGGCACGATCTGCACTTGGCCGACACCTACGCCCTACCGCCCGGTTCGCCGTCCAGGATTCCACACCTGGTCTGGTACGGGAGGGACGACCTCACCCTGGCGGAGACGGACCGGCTGGCCTGGTCCGAGTCGTGTGCTCAGCCGCCGGACCACGAGGGGTTCCCCGGCGGCCATTTCTATCTCTTCGAGAGGCCGGAACCTGTCGTCCGACTCCGGAAGCTGATCGGCCGGATCGCTGCGGAGGGTTTCCGGTGAGCGGATATTTGGTAGGTTCCGAGGATCTTCGGCCCATTGCAGAAAGGGGACATCGAGTGACTGGGACCATCGGCGGGCAGCCGCTGACGCCCTGGCTGTTCACCCCCGGAACGTCGTCGTTCATGGAGTTCGTGGCGAGATACGAACCGGATCTGATGCCCGGCAGCGGGCGGCGTGCCGCCGGAGGTCAAAAGATGGCGGAGGATCAGCTTCCGCACGGTACAACCGTGCTGGCCCTCACATACGCGGACGGCGTGATGATGGCCGGTGACCGGCGTGCGACGATGGGGAATCTCATCGCCCAGCGCGATCTGGAAAAGGTGTTTCCCGCAGACGAACACACAGCGGTGGCCTTCGCCGGAACCGTCGGGATCGCGCTGGACATGGTGAAGCTCTATCAGGTTGAGCTGGCTCACTTCGAAAAGGTCGAGGGCACGGCCATGACCTTGGACGGTAAGGCGAACCGACTGGCCACCATGATCCGGAACAACCTCGGTCAGGCCATGCAAGGTCTCACCGTCGTACCTCTGCTCGCCGGGTACGACCTGCTTGCCCCGGAGGGCAAGGAGGGACGAATCTTCAGTTATGACGTGACCGGCGGTCCGTACGAGATGCAGGATTTCTACTGCGTGGGGTCCGGTTCACCTTATGCCCGGGGCGCGTTGAAGAAGCTCTACCGGCCGGGGTTCTCGCGGCGGGAAGCCGCGCTGGCGGCGCTCCAAGCGCTGTACGACGCGGCGGACGACGACTCGGCGACCGGCGGCCCTGACATCTCCCGGCGGATCTTCCCGATCGTCACGTCGATCACTGAAGAAGGTTACGAGCGGATGGACGAGGCGCAGACGGAGGAGCTGAGCCGGCTGGTGGTGGAGCAGCGACTGCGCCAGCCGGAAGGGCCCACTGTCACCCTGTGACCGACGGCCTCCTGCCACACCGTCCCGGAGGGGCGGGCCCATACGGGCCCGCCCCTCCGCCTTTTGCGCGGCAAGGTGTTTCCACTCTCGCCCATCGGCAGCGGCCATGTCCTCCGTTGGAATCGAGGAATTCGCTCACGGGGCTTCCGGAAACGGAGCCGCCCGCCTGTGGTGCTCCCTTCCTGGCTCCCCGCACCGCAACAGAAATCTGCTGATGTGGACCACTCGCACGGAACCCGGCCGGTTCCCCCGTCCCGCCCTGTTCTAAACGTTCGGAGATTACATGGGTGGACACGAACTCCTCGAAAATGTTCAAGTAGGGTATTGAGTAATCCAGCTGACGGTAGATGCCCTTGTGGAAGGAATCGGAATGGCCTGAGGGTGAGGCGATAAAAAGTTTCCGGCAGCACGGCCTTCCAGGATTCCTGATGGGTCTCGGCCAATATTGGTTCGGCAAGGATCTGGGAAGTAATTCTGGTCTGTACCGAATTCCTTCCGTATCCCGAGCTGCGACGCTGCAGCGGGAACCCGGTTGAGCGATTCGTGGCGGGGTCGCCCATCCCGGTATGCAGCCGCGGAGGAGGACATCGCCGGTCACCGCTGCAGAGGGTGTTGTGAAGGCAGCACATGTGTTCGCGGCAGCCGACCAGGCATGCCGTCCGACCAGGAAGGTTCGCACATGCCCGTGAGATACCAGGAGAAGGACCGGGCGGCGGTGGTGACGGGTGTTGGCGGATGGGTACCTCCGCACGTCGTCACCAATGAAGACCTGAGCGCCCGTCTCGACACGTCGGACGAGTGGATCCGCACCCGCACCGGTATCAGGACCCGGCACGTGATATCCCCCGGAATGGCCACGTCGGATCTCGCGTTCGAGGCGGGCCGGAGGGCGTTGGCGTCCGCGGGCGACCCGGAGATAGGGGCGGTCGTGCTTGCCACGACCACCCCGGACAGGCCCTGCCCGGCCACAGCGCCGGACGTCGCGGCCCGTCTCGGGCTCGTAGGAGTGCCTGCCTTCGACATCTCGGCGGTCTGCGCCGGTTTCCTCTACGGCCTGGCGACGGCGGCGGGGCTGATCGCCTCGGGAACGGCACGACAGGTCCTGTTGATCGGGGCGGACGCCTTCACCACCATCGTCGACCCGAAGGACCGTTCCACAGCGGTGATCTTCGCGGACGGCGCCGGCGCCGTGGTGCTGCGAGCGGGCCAAGCCGACGAACCCGGAGCGGTGGGCCCCGTGGTACTCGGCAGCGACGGAAGGTCCGCACACCTCATTCAGGTGCCTGCAGGCGGTTCACGCCAGCGTTCCCGGAGCCGGTCCTGCGACCCGGGCGACGAGTTCTTCCAGATGGAAGGGCGCGAAACGTTCCGGCAGGCTGTGGAGCGGATGTCGACGACATCCCGGCAAGCTGTCGAGGCCGTCGGCTGGACTCTGGGAGACATCGACCGGCTTGCCGCCCACCAGGCCAACGCCCGGATCCTCAAAGCCGTCGCGGACCGGCTGGCCATACCGGCCGGGAATCAGTTGTCAAACATCTCCCGGGTCGGTAACACCGGCGCAGCCTCCATCCCGCTGCTGCTCGCCCAGTCCGCCGAGAACAGCAGTCTCACCGCGGGGCACCGGGTCCTGCTCACCGCCTTCGGCGGCGGACTCTCCTGGGGCGCGGCCACGCTCACTTGGCCACGGCTGCCTGCTTCCTGACGTCAACCCCCTACGCTAAGGAATTGGACCGTCCATGTTCGAGACACTCAAGGAAATACTTTCCAGTAAACTGGAAGTGGCACCCGAGAAGATCACTCCGGAGGCCACCGTCGAGGACGCTGAAATGGATTCGCTGTCCGTCGTGGAACTCTCCATCATCCTGGAGAAGGATCTCGCGATCGCGATCAGCGATGACGAATTGCTGGCTGCCCCCACTATCGGCGATATAGCGACGCTGATGAAGGAGAGGAACTCAACCGGCTGACGGCCGCATGGACATGATGGGTCCCATGTCTCATGGGAAGACCATGCAGCTGTCTCATGGAAGACCATGCAGTGGCCCCGGACGATACGGTGCTCGGGGCCGGTCGCCATGGACGCCATCTCGTCGCAGTAGCCAGCCCCCGAGGTTCTCTGTGTGCCGGCGTGCTGAGATGTGTTCCCGCCCGGTCCTCGCGCGCAGGGGTAACACTGGCGGCGGCCTTTCGACCAAGGGCGGGTAACGCTCTGCGCCCTGACGAATGATCACGGACGTACGTTCCGGATCCTCTGTCGTTGCTTCGCGCACCGGGCCAGACCTCGGGACTGCGCTGACAAGGCGACATCAAGCAGGTGCTGCGGTTTTTTGACGGGCCGTCCGTCGGCGATGCCGGTCCTCCGCCTTGCGATGCTCCCCCTCGGCCCTGAGGGCCGGGGAGGTACCCCCTGCACCAGACGCCGCGGGCTGATCCGCGAAGATCCGCCGGACAGACCCTGAGCCCGCGGCTCCCGGCTGTGATTTTCCACGATCAAGCCGGAGGGCCCAGGGGCGAAGGCTCTCCCTGCTCGGCCAACGAGCTTTCCGCATAGGCGGCATCCCGCGGGACGACGCGAGACTCGATGGGCCGACCGACGATGGGAAGGCCGGCGCGAGACCTGTCGGCGGCAGCCCTCCGTCGGACCTGCATGGAGCCTCGGGACGCCGGGCGCGACAGTGGCGGTCACCGCAGTGGCACAGCGGCCGTCGTGAGTGCTTACCTCAGCTCCTTCGCGCAGTCACCGGCCCGGTCTCCGACCAGGCGGCCCGCCGGAACCCGAGGCAGCAGGTGAGAACCGAACTCGCCCTCTCCTCTTTATGCCCGAATGATTACCCACCGGCGAATCGCCGGGGAAAAGAACACGCCACACGGCCATTCGCTCACAACCGCGCCAACGATCGTTGGCACTGAACCTGCGTTCGCGGAACGAGAAGAGGGCTCACGGCATCCGGAATCGCACTTCGCCGTGCTGCCGAGATCGTTCGAGCGTGCTCTGTCCGCTCGCGGCGCTGACCCTCCGTCTCGGGACGCATCGGGATCCTGTGAGCTGACCCGTCCTCTCGTCCCGCAAGGCTCGCCTGGACCGTGTCGCAGATCACGCTCTCCGCCGCCGGTATGCAGATCGGCCGATGATTTTCGGCCGGTCGAATGGGGAGCAAAACTTTCGGAACCTCCGATTCCCCTCGTGTCGAATTCTAAACATCCAGAGTGTACATAGGTGGACGCGACGTGCTCGAAAATCTCTGAGTAGGGTTATGTGTAATCAGCCTGATGGCAGGCAAAATCCCTCGTTGCCGGAGTCCGAAGTGAGTGACAGTACGGTCAACTTGTTCCATCGGAATGACTTCCCCAGCTTTCTGGAGGGGCTCTATCAAGGTCGGTTCGAATGGGGAATCATAAGAAATTTTGTTGCGCAGGATTCCGCTGATGCGAAGGCGGGAGATGCTGCGGTGGAACGCTTGGTGGATATCCTCAAGAGCCGGGTGAACCCCACCGCTGTCGATGTCGCTCGGGAACTCCCGGAGGGGCTGCTGGAGGAGTTGCGCCGCAATGGATTTCTGAATCTTCAGGATCCTCCGGACGTCAACGGTCTGGGGTTGTCGAGCTACAACACCTTCCGGGTCGTCCAGGCGGCGGCGAGTTGGTCGGTGCCGGTCGCGCTGGTCCTCGGGATCCAGACCGCGGTCGGCTCCGGAACGTACCTGCGGGCACTGCCACCCGGCGATCTGTACTCCTACGTCGAACAGCGGCTGCTGGACGGCATCATCTCCGGTTCCGCCGACACGGAGCCCGCCGGCGCCTCGAACAGTGCCCGGCAGACCCGTGCTGTCCCCATCGACAATGGAGAAACGTTTCTTCTTACCGGTGAGAAGATCCACATCGGCAACGGTCCCATCGCGGACGTCGTGACCGTTTCCGCCATGCTGGACGAGGACGGGCAGGACCGGCCCCGGCTGTTCTTCGTGGAGACCTCCGACCCGGGGTTCAGTGTTCGCTCCCGCCACGAATTCATGGGGGTCAAAGGCTTCCCCAACGCGGCACTGGTACTGGACGGAGTCCGGGTGCCGCGCGAACGCATGATCGTGGAGGTCGATCCGGACACCGAGGTGCGCATCACCCCGGAACTCACCATGGCCGTGGTCCGGGGGCGACTGCATCTGATCACCGCCCCCGGGCTCGCCATCTCCAAACTCTGCCTCGAATGGTCCCGAAACTTCGTCAACCGGCGTACGGTCGACGGCCGCCCATTGGGTTCTCGGGAAGAAATTCAGCACATGGTGTCTGCCACCATGGCTGATGTCTTCGCCATTCAGGCGCTCGCCGAATGGAGTCTGCTGCCTGCCGACCAGCCGGATCTCGGTCTCAACGTGGCATTCGAACAGAACGTCACCAAAGCGATCAGTGCGGAGATCTGCTGGCGGGTCGCCGACCGCACCATGGATCTACTGGCCGGAGAAGGGTTCGAGACGGCAGTCAGCAAAGCGCGGCGCGGTGTGCCGGCCCTTCCGCTGGAGCGCTTCTACCGGGACGCAAGAAACCTTCGTATTTCCGGTGGAGTTTCATTCCTTCTCCAATTCTGGGCTGCCCGGATGAGTCAGTTCTCGTACTACGGACCGGGTCACGGTGGACAAGCGGCCGCCTCCTCGCGGGACGCCGGACAGGAACCGCGTACCAAAGACCTCGACCCGGTGAACGCGGACCATCTGCGATTCGCCGCGGCCGAGACCCGGCGCCTCGGCACCGCCTGCGAGAAGTTCGTCGCCGACCACCCCGCGCCGGGGCTCTACGAACACCAGCACCGCCTCATCGCGTTCAGCCAGATCGCCGACGAGATCCTGACCATGTCCGTCGTCCTCGCCAAGGCGGCCCGCCTGTACCGCGAGGGCCGCACCGAGGCCCAGAACCTCGCTGATATCCACTGCTCGCACGCCAGGGACCGTCTCGCCGGGCTGTGGCGGCAGGCCGAGCCCGAGACGGCCGGCCCCGACCACGCCGCCGTGAGCGACGCCTGGCTCAGTGGCGACGACAGGTACGCCTCCTTGCTCACAGGTGTGATCACCGATGTACCGCCCACCGCCGATACCCACCCGGGGGAACGATGAAGAAGGAAAAGGGACGGAGCGAGGAGAGCGCGTCGCCGGGAGCCTCCCGGACCGGTACGGCGACCGCTCCTGCCGCCCGGCTTCCGCTCTCCGTCGACCAGCAGGCCGTCTGGGTGCACTGGCAGGTCGACCCTGACCGGTCCAGTCACATCCTTCACATGCCGATGCTGGTCGACGAGGGTGCGCTGGACCTCGGACGGGTCCACGCGGCGGTGACATCGCTCGGGGAACGCTTCCCGATGCTGCGCGGCAGGGTCGTGGAAAGCCAGGACGGGGCCGAACTGCGCTGGGACGATGCCCCTGCCCTCCCGGTCACCGAGGTGCGGACCGACACCCCGCGGGCCGAGGCCGTGAGTCGCCACGGCACTTCCCGTTTCGACCTGCGTCGAGGGCCCCTGGCCCGGGTCCACGTGCTGCACGGACCCGACTACGTGATGCTGCTCGTCGACGTTCACCACATCGTCTTCGACGGAAGCGCCTGCGGCCCGTTCCTGGCGGCCTTCCGGGACGCCTATGCCGGGAAGGACCTCGGCCCCGCCGAAAGCACCACGGTTTACGCCGAGTTCGCCCGTCGGCAGGACGAGCTGGCCCACGGCCCGGAGGGCGAGAAGGACAGGGAGTACTGGCACCGCACCCTGGGCGAGGATCTGCCCGTGGCTCTCCAGATGCCCGGCGGACCTGACGACCCCACGTTCCACGAGGTCGCGCTGGAGCTCGGGCTGATCGTCGCCGCGCGGAAGGCCGCCACCGCCGCCAGGGTGCACCCGGTGATCCCGCTGTACGCCGCCTTCTGTCTGCTCCTCCGGGCCCACACCGGCCAGGAGGACCTGATCGTCCCCACGCCGTACCACGGCAGAACCCGGCAACTACGCGACCGCGTGGGCTACTTCTCCAACGTACTGCCGCTGCGTCACCGGCTGCCCACCGGCATCAGCCACCGTCAGGTCCTGCGGGACCTGCACGACAACCTGCGGGACGCCGTCCGGCACGGCAGCCTGCCCTACCCCGCGCTGCTGCGTGCCGCCGGGCTCACCGGGCAGCACGCCCGCACCCATGCTGGCCAGGTCATCTTCCAGTACTGGTCGGCTCTTCCGGAGGACGGGATCGATCTGACCGCACTCCGGCTGACCGGCCCGGACAGCCACGCGGTGCTGCGACTGCTGGCGATGGAGGATTACGCCGACCACACACTGACCGTGATGCTGCGGGAGGATTCCCGTGGCGTCAGCCTGTTCTGGAAGGATCCCGGCGGGGCCGTTGGACGTGCCGCCGTGGAACGGATGGCCGCCGCTTATCCGGTGGCGCTGGCCGAACTGATCGCGGATCTTGACGGAACGGTCGGTGCGGCCGTCCCGGACTCCGGCGCCGCCGGGGACCGGCCGTCGCCCGAGGTGCTGCTGGCGCGGGAGCTGGCATGGAACGCCACCGACGCGGACTTTCCGGATGTGTCCCTGCCCGAGCTGCTGCGGACACGTGCGGCCGCCGCGCCCGATGCGATCGCCGTCTCGGACGGCACGGAGCGGCTGACCTACGCCGAGCTGATCGACCGGGCCGGCACCCTCGCCCGAGGGCTCGCCGCCCGGGGGGTGTGCCCCGGTGATCTGGTGGGGCTGCTGCTGCCGCGCGGTATCGCACAGGTGGAGGCGGTCCTCGGGACCCTGTTCGCCGGGGCGGTGTACGTACCGCTGGACGTGGCGGCGCCCGCGGAGCGTCATCAGATGATCCTTGAGGACAGCGCGGCGGTCTGCCTGGTCACCGACGGGCGGGGCGGCGTCGCCGGGTTCACCGGACCGGTGATCTCATTGGACGACCTCCGGGACGGGCGGGACGGGGACCTGCCGGAGGCCGCCCCGGGCTCTCCCGCGTACGTGATCTTCACCTCCGGTACCACCGGGCGCCCCAAGGGTGTGGTGATCACCCACCGCAATGTGGTGCGGCTGGTGGTCAACGACCGGCTGCCCTACGCCTTCGGCCCCGACGACGTGTGGACAATGTTCCACTCCTACGCCTTCGACGTCTCGGTCTGGGAGATGTTCGGCTGCCTCGCCCACGGCGGACGACTGGTCGTGGTGGGGAGCGACGATGCCCAGGACCCGGAGCGCCTCCTCACCCTGTTGCGCTCCGAGAACGTCACCGTACTCAGCCAGACCCCCAGCGCCTTCGCCCAGCTCACCGGCGTGCACGGGGCAGGCCAGGCTCCGCTGGACTCTCTGCGCTACGTGATCTTCGCGGGCGAGAAACTCGATCCGGGATCCCTCGCCGGGTTCGCGGCCCGGCACCCCCGTACGGCCCTGGTCAACATGTACGGGATCACCGAGGTCACCGTCCACACCACCTTCCGCGAGATCACCGCGCGGGACATCGAGACCGGCCGCAGCAACGTCGGCGTACCCCTGCCGACGACCAGTCTCCTCATCCTCGGCCCCGACCGTGAGCCGCTTCCGGCCGGCGAGACGGGGGAGATCTGGGTGGGCGGTCTCGGCGTCGCCGCCGGATACCTCAACCAGCCCGAACTGACCGCGCAGCGCTTCCTCGCCAACCCTTTCGGCGAGGGAACGCTGTACCGCAGCGGCGACCTGGCCCGCCGCCTGCCGGACGGCACCGTCGAGTACGTCGGACGGGCCGACCAGCAGGTCAAGATACGTGGCTACCGGATCGAGCCCGGCGAGATCGAGGCCCGGCTGCTCGAACATCCGGCGGTCGAAGGCTCCGTCGTACTGCCCGAACCCGGGCCCAGCGGCGACCTGCGACTCGTCGCCTACCTGGTGCCGCACGGTGCCGCGCCCACCACCGCCACCCTCCGCGGCCACCTCGCGGTGCGCCTTCCCTCGTACATGCTGCCAGCGCGGTTCCTCACCGTGGAGAGCCTGCCTCTGACGGTCAACGGGAAGATCGACATCAAGAGGCTGCGGGAGTCCGGAACGCCGCTGGAGACCGGCCAGGACACCGACCCGCCACGCACCGCGACAGCCCGCGCGGTGGCCGAGGTCTGGGCGGACCTGCTGAAGGTCCGCGACCCGGGCGCTGGTCAGTCCTTCTTCGAACTCGGAGGCCACTCCCTGCTCGCCCCCCGGACTCTGCGGGAGACCGCCAAGCGGCTCGGCGGGGACGTACCGCCGCTGCGAATGCTCTTCGACCACCCGGTGCTCCAGGACTTCGCCGACGCCCTGGACCATCTCACGGACTTACCACGGCCCGCGCCGGCACCCGCATCGGCCGCGTCCGGTGGACCGCTGCCCGCCTCCGGCTTCCAGCAGCGGATCTGGTTCGACGAACAGTTCCTCGATGGCCGAGGGCTGTATCAGGTACCGATGGTGTGGCGGGTCCGAGGACGGCTGGATCCGGCCACCCTGCGCGTGGCACTGCACTGGATGACCGAGCGCAACGAGATCCTCAGAACCGCCTTTGTCCAGCGTGATGGCGCCCTGCGGCAGGAACCCGGTGCCCCCTGGCATCCGGAGGTCGACCACCGGGACCTCACCGCGGTCTCTGGGGACGACCAGGGCGATGAGGTGACCCGACAGCTGCGGGCCGCCGCGAAGGAGCCCGTAGACCCGGGCTCCGGCAGGCTCCTGCGCGTCACTCTGTTCGACCTGCCGGGTGAGGAACAGCTCCTCCTGCTCAACACCCACCATCTGGTGTGGGACGGCGGCTCCGCCCAGCCCTTCCTGCGTGAACTCGCCGACTGCTACGCCCAGGTGCTCGACCCCCGCGGGCCCCGGCCCGCGCTCCGCCCTCAGTTCCGGGACGCTCTGGACGACCGGGCCGCCGTCGACGTCTCCACCGGTCTTGACCAGTGGGCCGCCCGGCTGGACGGCGCTCCCGCCCACCCCGCCTTCGAATCGCCCACCACTCCGGGCCCGAACGGCCGGGTTCCCATTCCGCTTCCGGCCGAACTGCACAGCCTGCTGGGTGAATTGGGGAGACGGCAGGGGGTCAGCCCGGCCATGGTCTTCGGCGCCGCGCTCGCCACCGCTCTGCACGGCTGGACCGGCCAGGACGACGTGACCTTCGGGACACCGGTCGCCGGGCGGATCGACGAGGAGCACGCCGAGGTCATCGGACCGCTGCTGAACACCGCCGTCCTGCGCTCCACCACCCACCGGGGCGAAACCCTCGGCGCGCTGCTCGGCCGAATGCGCGACACCGTCCTCGACGCGATCGACCACCAGAATGTCCCGTTCGAGGACATCGTGGAACGCCTCAACCCGCCGCGCCTGCCCGGCTGGAGCCCCTACGTCGAGGTCATGCTCGCGGTGGAGGCCGAGCCGCCGGCCCCGGTACCGGTGGGGCCCGGGCACATGACCCCGTACCTCTTCGAGGACCCGGAGACGGACGCGCACGCCAAGTTCGCCCTGACCGTCAGCTTCCGCGAACAGGACGGCCGGTTCACCGGACACGTAACCCATCGCGGCGACCGGATCTCCGCCGAGGTGTCCCGGGGCTTCGCGGGCCTGCTGGGCCGCACGGTCGAGGCGCTCTGCGGCCCGCGGACAGGGCGCGTCGACGAAGTGCCCCTGACCGGCCCCGGGGAACTCGCGCGGATCGCCGGCTTCGAGAAGGGCAGGCCCGCCCACCCGGCCACCACACTGCCCGCGTTGCTGGCCGAGCGAATCTCCGAGCGGCCCGGCGCGCCCGCCGTCGAGTCCTCCCGGGGCGTCCTCCAGTACGGCGAACTGCACACGCGGGCACTGCGGTTGTCCGCCCGTATCCGCACCGCCGTCCAGGGCCGCGAGCCGGTCGTGGCCGTCGTCCTGGGCCGCGGCCCCGACCTGGTGACGGCCATGCTCGCCGCCTGGTACGCCGGGTGCGCGTTCTGCCCGATCGACCCGGACTACCCGGACGAACGCGTCCGGCTGACCCTCCAGGACGTCGCCGCAGGCGCCGTTGTCACGGCACCGGGCCGGCTTCCCGCCACCGGCGACGTCCCGGTCCTGGAGGTCGGCGACCCAACCGCGTACGCGCCGGACGGCCCGGTACCCGAGCCGCACGCGCCCACTCCCGAGAGCCCCGCCTACGTGCTCTACACCTCGGGGACGACCGGGCGGCCCAAGGGAGCGGTCCTCAGCCACCACGGCCTGGCCCAGCTCGCACTGTGGCACATCGAGGCGTACGACATCACGCCCCAGGACCGGGCGAGCCACCTCTCCAGCGTGGGCTTCGACGCCACCCAGTGGGAAGTCTGGCCCTATCTGGCCGCCGGAGCCTGTGTGGTGGCCCACGAGAAGCGCGTCGTGGTGCCCGAGCTGGCACCGTGGCTCGCCGGGCACGGCATCACCATGACGTATCTGTCCACCCCGGTCGCCGAGGCGGTATGGGGCACAGGTACGAAGCTTCCCGCCCTGCGCTGGATGCTGTTCGCCGCCGCCGCCCAGACCCGGCGCCCGCCCGCCGGCCTCGGCTACCGGGTCGCCAACAACTACGGGCCCACCGAGGGCAGCGTGGTCGCCACCTGGCAGCCGGGGCCGATGCCCGACGACGCGCCGCTGAACGTCGTCGGCCGCCCGATCACCGGCAAGTCGGTGTACGTGGTGGACCCGGCCGGGCGCCGCTGCCCGATCGGAGTGACCGGTGAACTCCTCATCGGCGGGGTCGGCATAGCCCTTGAGTACCGGGGCAATCCGGAGCTGACCCGGGAGCGGTTCCTGCCGGCCGGCCCGGACGGGGCGCCGGGCCCCGTCTACCGCACGGGTGACCGGGCCCGCTGGCGGGAGGACGGCACTCTGGAATTCCTCGGCCGGATCGACCGTCAGCTCAAGGTACGCGGCCACCGCATCGAACCCCAGGAGGTCGAGGCGGGACTCCTCGCCGACCCCCTGGTCCAGCGTGCCTACGTATCGGGGGACGCGACGACTCTGGTCGCCCATCTGGTGCCCGCCGCTCCCCACGCCCGGGACAGCCGACGCGTCCTGGACGCGCTCACCGCCCGCCTGCCGGCCCATCTGGTGCCCGATGCCCTGATGTGGCTCGACGAACTGCCCACGACCGCGCACGGCAAGGTCGACGTCGCCCGGCTGCCCCGGCCCGGCCGCGACGACCTGGCGGGCGACCAGAACTGGGTGGAGCCCGCCGACCGCCTGGAACAGCGGATCGCCGCCGTCTGGTCCGCCGTCCTGGATCTCGAACGGGTCGGAGCCGCCGACAACTTCTTCGACCTGGGCGGCAACTCCCTGAAACTGGCCACCCTCCACGCCCGCCTGCTGAAGGAACTGGACCGGGAGATCCCCGTATACCGGCTCTTCGAATTCCCGACGGTACGCGGGCTCGCCCGCTTCCTCGCACCGGGGGACGACGGCTCGGCCGCGCCCCCACCGGCCGCCCGTGACGACATCGGCGCACGGGCCGCCCGCTGGCGGACCCCCTCACCGCGGCAGTCGCCCGCCGCCCACGGAACTCCCCGAAGGAACCGCAACTCATGACGACGAATCAGCAGATCGCGGTCATCGGCATGGCCGCCCGCATGCCTGGATCCACGGACATCCCCGGTTTCTGGGCGAATCTGAGGGCGGGCAGGGAAGGACTGACCCGGTTCACGGCGGAGCAGTCCCTCGCGGCCGGGGTGGATCCCGAGCTGAGCCGGCATCCCGACTACATACCCGTGCGCGGCACCATCGACGGCGGTGACCGGTTCGACCACTCGTTCTTCGGCTACAGCCCCGCCGAGGCCGCCACCATCGACCCGCAGCAGCGCGTATTCCTGGAAGTGGCCTCCACCGCCCTCGATGACGCCGGCATCGACCCGGTCCGGCTGAACGGCTGGATCGGTGTCTACGCCGGAAGTGACATCACCCCGGACCACGCACCCGGCGATGGAGAACTGCTGAGCCGGGTGATCGGGGTGGAGAAGGACTTCGTCGCCACCAGGGTCGCCTACAAGCTGGGACTGCGTGGCCCCGCGATGGCCGTGCAGACCGCCTGCTCCACCTCCCTGGTCGCCGTCCACCAGGCGTGCAACAGCCTCCTGTCGCACGACTGCGACGTGGCCCTGGCCGGCGGAGTGTCGCTGCGGCTGCCCCAGTGGACCGGCTACCAGTACGGCGAGGGCCACATCATGTCCCGGGACGGTCACTGCCGCCCCTTCGACGCGGACGGCTCCGGCACCGTGCCGAGCAGCGGAGCCGGCGTGGTCGTCCTGCGACGCCTGGAGGACGCGCTGGCGAGCGGTGACCGGGTCCTCGCGGTGATCCGCGGCTGGGCACTCAACAACGACGGCGGAACCAAGGTCGGCTACACGGCACCCTCCGTCACTGGGCAGCGGGACGTCATCAAGCTGGCCCTGGGCCGGGCCGACGTCGACCCGGCCGACATCGGCTGCGTCGAGGCGCACGGCACCGCCACCCAAGTCGGCGACCCGATCGAGGTGGCGGCACTCACCTCGGCGTTCCGGGAAAGCACCGACAGCGTGGGCGCCACCTGGCTCGGCGCGGTCAAGAGCAACATCGGCCACACCGGGGCGGCCGCCGGAGTCGCCGGACTGATCAAGGCCGTGCTCCAGCTCCGCCACCGGGAGATCGCCCCGACGGTGCACTACCGGTCGCCCAACCCGGACCTGAACCTGGCGCAGAGCCCCTTCCGTATCGCCACCGAGGTGCAGCCGTGGGGCAACGACGGGCCGCTCCTCGCCGGGGTGAGCTCCTTCGGCATCGGCGGCACCAACGCCCATGTGGTCCTGGAGAACGCGCCGGACCCGGCCCGGAGCGCTCAGACCGCCCGGCCCCGCGTCTTCCCGCTGTCCGCGCACAGCCCCTGGGCACTGGAGAAGCTGCGTACGTCGGTCGCCGACGCGATCGCCACCCCGGCCCCTGCCGCCACCCCCACCCCCACCCCCGCCTCCGCCGACGGGCTCGGTGACGTGGCCTTCACCCTCACCGAAGGGCGCCGCAGGCTTCCGTACCGCACGGCGGTCGTCGCCGCCGACCGGGACGGCCTCGCTGCCGCCCTGCGCACCCCCGTCGCCCCGGTCGAGCACCACGGCTCCGCCCCTGCCGTCGCCTTCGTCTTCCCCGGCCACGGAACCCTCCACCAAGGCGCCGGAGCCGCCGCCCACCGGCTGCTGCCCGAGTTCCGCAGGGTTTTCGACGAGGCCGCCCACATCGTCCGGGAGCGGTACGGCATCGACCTGAGCGCCCTGGTCACTGGCGAGGACGCCCCCGTCGAGGAGATCACCTTCCAGCAGCTCGCCCTGTTCACCCTCGGCTACGCGCTCGGCCGCCAACTGCGCGTCTGGGGAGTGCGACCCGCGTCGATGATGGGAAACAGCGTCGGCGAGTACGTCGTCGCCGCCCTCGCCGGCGTCTGGAGCCTGGAGGACGCACTGTCCCTCGTCCATCTGCGGGGCCGGGGAATGCTGTCCGCCGCCCCCGGCCGGATGGTCGCCGTCGTCCGCCGGCCCGACAGGGAACTCGGGATACCCGACGGCGTCACCCTCGCCATCGACGCCCCGCACCAACTCGTGCTGTCCGGCGAGGCAGAGCCGGTGATGAAGGCGTTCGAGACCTGGGAGGCCGACGGCTGGTCCTGCCGGATCCTGGAGATCGACCGTGCCTCGCACTCCCCGATGATGGACGCGCCGGCCGAGGAACTGCGGGCCGTCGCCGCCACCACCCCCACGGGCGGCACGGACCTCGGGGACACCGTCGTCGTCTCCACCCTCACCGGCGAAGCGGTCGAACCCGGGCAGCTCATGGACGCCGGACACTGGGGCGACCATCTGCGCGGCACCGTCCAGCTCCGCCGCGCCATCGGCACCCTCCTGGACGCCCCCCACGACCTCGTCGTCGAACTCGGCCCCGGGCAGAGCACGTTGCGCGGGCTGCGGATGCACCCCGACTGGAACACCGCCACCCCGGCGATCCCGGCCCTGGGGCGCTCCGCCGACCAGGAGACCGAGAGCGTCCTCGAACTCTGCGCCACCCTCTGGGAGCACGGCGTCGCGGTCGACCTGGCCGGACTCCTCGACGCCGACGAGCCGTCCATCACCGAACTGCCCGCACACCCCTACGAGCCCAAGCCCCTCCCGGTCCGCCCCGCCCCCACCACCGGTACCGCTGCCGCGCCGGAGGTGCCCGGACACCCCGAGCCCACCGCCCCCGCCGCGCCGGAGACGCACCCGACCCTCACCACCGACGCCTGGACCTCGGTCTCCCGGCGCCTGTCCGCGCACAGCGCCGCCGCGGTCGGCGAGAGCCTCGCCGCCGAACTGGGCCTGCCGGCCACCGACGACCGGTTCACCGGGCTCACCGCCTCCGTCGTCGTCGCCGAACTGCCGGACGACGAGGACCGGGCCGCGCTGACCGCCCTCGCCGACCGGGCCCGTACCGCCGGAGTCCAGCTCCTGCTGCTGGGCCGGGAAGTCTTCGACGTCCTGGACGACAGCACCGAAGCGGCCGGCATCCCGTCGCGGGCCGCCGAGTGGCTCGGCCACCGGGGGACCGCCGGCGACCGGACCACGCTCCTCGACATCGGCCCCGCGGGCCGCCCGGACTGGCTCCCCGCCCCGTGGCCGGGCGCCACCCGCTACGCCTGGCGCGGCAGTGGCTGGTGGGCGCTGCTGCCCCGGCCCGTCCCCGTCGAGCCGGTGACCGACGCCCCCCGGGTGGCACTGGTCACCGACGCCCCCGACGCCACCGTGCTCGCCGCCGACCTCGCCGCCGCCGGCGTCCAGGTCGCCTCCCTGGCCGGCGAGGGCCCCCTGCCCGCCCGGCCGACGGCCGGCACGATCGCCGCCACCCAGACCTGGCGGGCCGGCCAGGCCCGGCTCTCCCAGCGGCCCGAGCTGAACACCCGGGTCGACCGCTACAGCGCCGGTCTCATCGCTCGCTTCGCCCTGGAGCGCGCCGGACTGCGTCCCGGCGACCGGATCACCGCGTCCGAGCTGTGCCACCGGCTCAACCCCGGTGAACGACTGACCCGTTTCTTCGACTTCCTGCTGCGCTCCCTCGTCGAGGAGGACGTCCTGCGGCCGGGGCAGGTGGACGGCGCCGACGGCTACCTGGTCGCCGCCGGGCCCCAGGATCTGCTCGCGGCCGGCGCCGGCCTCGGCGAGGTGGACGGCCTGCACCGGCTGCTCGACAGCATCGCCGCCGGACTGCCCGCGGTTTTCGACGGCGAGAAGGAACCGGTCGCCGTGCTCTGGCCCGACGGCGACGACAGCATGCTGCGCTCCTGCCTGCCGGACAACCGGCTGGAGATCTACGACGGCGGGTTCTGCCTCGACGCCCTGGAGAAGACGGTACGTTCCCTCCACCGGACCTGGGGCGACCGCCCGCTGCGCATCCTGGAGGTCGGCGGCGGACACGGCCTGTTCACCTGGCAGCTCCTCGAAGGCTGGCACGACCGGGACAACGTCGACTACCACTTCACCGACATCAGCACACTGCTGGTGCGCAGGGCCGCCAAGTACGCCCGTACCAACGGTATCCGCGGGGTGCGCTTCTCCACCTACGACATGACCCGCGACCCGGTGGAACAGGGCCTCGCCGCGGGCAGCTTCGACCTGGTCATCGCGTACAACGTCATCCACGTGGCACCCTCGGTGCACACGGCCCTGAGGCATCTGCGCAGCCTGCTGTCACCGTCCGGCGCGGTCTCCCTCGTAGAGGTCACCGACGTCACCCGGTGGAGCCATCTGCTGTGGGGACTGGCACCGGGCTGGTGGGACTTCGACGACGAGCTGCGCAGCAACTCGATCGTGCTGGACGCGGCGACCTGGCAGCGGGTGCTCGCGGAGTCGGGACTGCCGGAGATCACCGTGGTCCCGGACGGCACACTCTCCGACCACACGCTGATGATCGCGGCGCCGTCCCGCCCGACGGACGAGGCTCCCGCCTCCCCGGACGTCGACCTGGTGCTGTCCGTGCTGCGCTCGCCCGACGAGCGGACGGCGCTCGACGCGACCGCCCGCTGGAAGTCCGTACGTTCCGAAGGACCGCTCGCGGCCACCCCGGGCGTGCTGCTGAGCACCGGCCCGCTGGACGGGGCGACCCGCGCTCTGCTGGATTCTCCGGCGGACGCGGACTGGACACATCTGCACGCCGACCGGTTCGGCTCGGCCGTGCTCGGCGCGCTGCCCGAGGTACTGGGCCAGCCCTGGCTGCCGCACCCGGCCCGGCTGCGGGCACCGGAGATCCCGGACACCGTGCCGGCCTCCGCCGCCCCCGCGCCCATGGCCCCGGCGGACGTCCCGGAGACCCTGCGACCCGCCGTGGCGCCCGCTCCTGCGGCCCCGGCCTCCGGCCGCGAACAAGCCCCGCCGGCCGCCCCGGCCGCCGAACCGGTGGTGCCGGCTCCGGCCGCCGCGGGCCCGAGCGGTGCCCTCGCCGCCCTGGACGAGCTGTGGCGTTACGAACTGGGCGTGCCGCACTCCCGGGCCGAGGACGACTTCTTCGCCCTCGGCGGCGAGTCGCTCGCCGCGGTCCACCTGCTGGCCCGGGTGCGGGACGTGTGCGGGATCAAGGTGCCGATGTCCGACTTCACCCGCAACCCCACCTACGGGTTCCTGGCGGGTCTGGTCGGCTCCGCGCCGCAGCCGCAGCCGCAGCCCGAGCCGCGGCGACAGCAACACGCACAGCAACAGCAGCACGCACAGCCACAGCAACAGGCACGGCAGCAGCAGTCGCAGCGCCGGGCCGGGACGCGGACACCGGCACCGCCGCACCGTTCGACTCCGGTCCCCGGTACAGCGGTCGACAGCCCGAACCTCATGACGCTGAACGAAACCGGTGAGGGCACCCCGCTGTTCTTCTCGGCCCCGGCGGCGGGCAGCGCGCTGTGCTACCGCGGACTCGCCAAGCACCTCGGCGACCGCCCCCTCTACGGCCTGGAGACCCCAGGTCTGCACGACGGACGCGCGCCGCTGAGCCGGCTGGAAGACATCGCGAACCACCATGTCGAGCTGATCCGGAGCATCCAACCGGACGGCCCGTATCTGCTCGGCGGATGGTCGTTCGGCATGATGCTCAGCCACGAGATCGCCCGTCAGATCATCGCCGACGGCGGGGAAGTGGCCCTGCTGTCCGGCGTGGACGGCTATCTCCCGAACACCGGTGGAATGCCCATGGTCACCCAGCCCGGCTTCCTCCTCGGCGGCCTGGTCTACAAGACCCAGGCGGTGCTCGGACTCGGCGGCGCGCAGCCGGCGGGAGCGAACGGACCGGAGCCGGACGACCGGATCCTGCGGATCGCGGACGTGACGCGCTGGCGCAGGCAGCGCGCCAGGGCCGGACGGCAGGAGAAGACGGCCGCCGACTTCGTCTCCGTGCACAACCACAGCATCAACGCGATGTTCCGCTACGTCCCCCAGCCCGTGAACTGCCCCGCCGTGATCCTCAAGGCCGGGCTGAACGAACGAGGCCGCCTGCGGCTGGAGCGCGGGCTGCGCGACCTCTACACCGCCGTGGAGGTCCGCTCGGTCGCCGGTGACCACTGGACCGTGATGGACCGCCGTAACGCCCCGGGCCTCGCCACACAGCTCAACCAGGCGCTGCGGCAGCACGACCCCCTGACACAGGAAGAGAACCACTGATGGTGACGATCGACCCGAACACGTTCAACACCGACCCCTTCCCACTGCTGCACCGCCTCCGGGAGGAAGCCCCGGTGCACCAGATCGAGGTCCTGGACGGTCTGGGCCGGCCCCGATGGCTGATCACCCGGTACGAGGACGCGCTCAAGGCGCTCAACGACCTGCGGTTCAGCAACGAGCTGTTCGCCGGCATGGGCCCGGACGGCGGCGCCGGGGAAGCGGAGCCGAGCCTGGTCGCACAGGCGGTCAAGAAGGCCGAGGCCGTCCAGGGCCGGGCGATGGCCAACCTCGACCCGCCGGACCACACCCGGCTGCGCAAGCTGGTCGTCCGATCGTTCAGCGCCAAGCGCATGGAGGCACTGCGGCCCCAGGTCCAGGAGGTCACCGACGCCCTGCTGGACACGGTGGCAGGGCAGGACGAGTTCGACCTCCTGGAGACGCTCGCCTACCCGCTCTCGATCCGTATGGTGTGCACCCTGCTGGGCGTGCCGGCGGACGGCGTCGACGTGTTCCGTGGCGCCGCCGCGGTCCTCGCGGGCTTCATGGACGACGACGACTGGGCCCGGGAGACCCTCCGGAGCCTGGAGGGTTTCGACGTCTACGTACGGCAGTTGGTGGCCGACAAGCGCGACGACCCCCGCGACGACATGCTCAGCGATCTCATCCACTCCACCGAGGAGGGCGGCAGGCTCACGGAGGAGGAGCTGGTCGCGATGGCCGGCCTGATGATCTTCGCCGGGCACGAGACCACCGTCCAGCTCATCACCAACGCGGTCCTCGCCCTGCACCAGAACCCCCGTCAGATGGCCGCCCTGCGCGCCGATCACGGGCTGCTGTCCGCCATGACGGACGAGGTGATGCGCTACGACGGGCCGATCAACCCGGGCATCAACAGGGTGGCCCAGGAGGACATCGAGATCGGCGGGGTGACCATCCCCAAGGGCGGCTCCGTCGTCATCGCCACCGCCGCCGCCAACCGCGACCCAAGGGCGTTCACCGACCCGGACCGCTTCGACATCACCCGGTCGCCCGGCACCGTCCATCTGGGCTTCGGCCACGGCATCCACTACTGCCTGGGGGCCAGGCTGGCCAAGATCGAGGCGGAGTGTGCCATCGGGACCCTGCTGCGGCGCTACCCGCGGATCGCTCTCGCCACGGAGCCCGAGAACCTGCGGTGGCGCCCCGGATTCCTCCGTATGGCGGAGGAGTTCCGGATCCGGGTCGACGCCCTGTCCCCGCCGGCGGATGTGCCGGCGGATTCCCCCCACCGAGCAGGAGAGAACGCCCATGTCTGACAGCGGCTCCGCGAGCCACTCGCTGGTCGAGAACACCGAGGGCGACCTCGGCGTCTGGCCTGTGACCCGTCCGGCCCCACCGGGCTGGCGGCCGGCCGGCCATCAGGGCAGCCACGCCTCCTGCCTGACGGAGGCCGACCGGCGCGGCCGGGAACGGCCCGCCGCCGCCCTCACCCCGACGGGGGGCGACGAGGGCACCCTGCTGGAACTTTTCCGCCGTACGGTGAGCCGCCACCCGGCCAGGCCCGCGGTCTCCGACCGCGAACTCACCTACACCTACACCGCGCT
Organism: Streptomyces sp. NPDC088400; assembly: GCF_044753355.1. NCBI lineage: Bacteria > Bacillati > Actinomycetota > Actinomycetes > Kitasatosporales > Streptomycetaceae > Streptomyces > Streptomyces sp. NPDC088400. The sequence goes on from NZ_JBIVMZ010000009.1 coordinate 289,990, forward strand.
CAACCGGCACTCCGACGGGCTCGCCCAGGCGCTCCTCGCGCGCGGCGTCCGCCCCGGCGACCACATCGCCTACCTGCTGCCCCGCGGCGTCGCCCCGTTCGTCGCCCTGCTGGCCGCCCTCAAGGCCGGGGCCGCGTACGTGCCGCTGGACCCCGCAGCCCCGGATGACCGGCTGCGCCTGCTGATCGACCGCAGCGGTGCCACCACGGTGATCACACACCCGGAGATGACCGGCCGGCTGGACGGCCTGGCCACCGCGCGGGTCATGGAGTACGTGGCGGGCGACCACGCCGACCCGAAACCGGGCCCCGCCACCGCGGCCGCGCCCCGGCAGGCCGCGAGCGTCCTGTTCACCTCCGGATCCACCGGAATGCCGAAGGCGGTGCTCCTGGAACACCGCAACCTGGTCCAGTTCGCCGAGAACCCGGCGCTGCCCGCCCTCACCTCGCAGGACCGGGTCGGTCACGTCTCCAACCTCGCCTTCGACGCCTTCCACTGGGAGACCTGGTGCGCCTTCGCCGCGGGCGCCGAGGTGGTCACCCTGCCCACCATGCCCGACCTGATCGGCGGTGACATGCGGCGCGAACTGAAACAGCGCCGGATCACCGCCATGCTCGTCCCCACACTGGCCTTCAACCACCTGGCCCATGAGCAGCCGGAGACGTTCTCCTCGCTCCGGATACTCGCCACCGGCGGCGACGTGGTGTCACCGGGCGCCTGCCGCGATCTGCTCGCGGCGGGCTTCGCCGGAGAACTGGTCAACCTCTACGGCCCCACCGAGGCGGCCACCGCCTGCTCGGCCCACCCGGTCATCGACGCGGACCACCACGGCAGCGTACCGATCGGCCGCGCCCTGGAAGGGATCGGCCTGTACGTCCTGGACGAGACCCTGACCGAGGTGGCACCGGGTTCCGTCGGCCAGCTCCACATCGGGGGACCGGGCGTGGCCCGCGGCTACCACGGTCAGCCGGGACTCACAGCCGAAAGGTTCCTTCCCGACCCCCACGGCGCTCCGGGCGGTCGGCTCTACTCCACCGGGGACCTGGCGGTACAGGGCGAGGACGGCCTGCTGCGCTACGTCGGCAGGACGGACGACCAGGTCAAAATACGCGGCTACCGGATCGAACCGAGAGAGGTCGAACGCGAGCTGGCCCGCCATCACCACGTACGCGACGTGGCCGTGGTCGTGGGGGGAGAGGGCGTCGACCGTTACCTCGCCGCACTCGTGGTGCTGTACGGCGACAGCTCCTTCGCCGGACTGCGCGAAGCCGCCGCCTCTTCGATGCCCGACTACATGGTGCCCAGCGCCTTCATCAGCATCGCCGAGATGCCCTCCAACGACCGCGGCAAGCGGGACCTGGCACAGCTGCGGGAGATCGTGACGCACCACCAGAAACACCGCGCCGACCGGGTCGCACCGAGTCATCCGGTGGAGATCCGGCTCGCCGACTTCTGGAAGGACCTGATCTCGGTGGACGAGGTCGGCCTCACCGACGACTTCTTCGCCCTGGGCGGCAACTCCCTCCAGGCGTTCCGGCTCCGACGGCGCATCGTCAAGGAACTCGGAGTGGAGGTGAGCAACCGGGAAATCCTGGTGACCAGTGAGCTGGGAGCGCTCGCCGACCTGGTCCGCTCCAAAACCGCCCTCGTACCCTCCCGGAAGGCGGACGATCTCGTATGACGACTCCGACGATCGACCTCACCGACCCCGAACTGTTCCTCGGCGAGGACGCCGGGGAGATCTTCCGTCAATTACGGCACAACGACCCGGTGCACCGGCACCCCCTCCCCGACGGCGGCAGCTTCTGGGCGCTCACCAGGTACGCGGACATCGAGACGGCGTACAACGATCACACCGCGCTCAGCTCCGAGGGCGGACCCATGCTCGGAGGATCGTTCCGCAGCGCCGCCGACCCGTCCGCCGGCCGGATGCTCGTGGCCTCGGACCTCCCTCGCCAGCGCCACATCCGCCAGCAGGTGCACCGTGCCTTCAGCAACGGAATGCTGCGACGGATCGCCACCCAGGTGACCACTCTGGTGGACACCGCGGTGCGCCGCGCCGTGGCCGACGGCGGCTGCGACTTCGCCACCGACATCGCCACCGAGCTCCCGGCCGGCGCGATCATGGCCATGATGGGCGTCTCCCACACCCAGGCCCATGAACTCATCGGCATGACCCGCCGCATGATCGGCTTCCGGGACCCGGTCTTCGCGGACCCCGGGGAGGACGAACGGATCGGGCTCGCGGTGGTCCAGGCCGAGATCTTCGAATTCTTCGCGGAACTGCTCGCGGACCGCAGGAAGAACCCGAAGGACGACCTCGTCAGCATGTTGCTCCAGGCCCGGCGCAACGGACGCCCCTGGCCGGAGGAGGACATCCTCTTCAACTGCATGAACGTCGCCGTCGGCGGCAACGAGACCTCCTCGTACACGGCCTGCGCGGGCATCCTCGCGCTGCACCGGAACCCGGCGCAGAAGGCGCTCCTCCAGGCCGACCCGGACCTCACGGACAGCGCGGTCAACGAGATGCTCCGCTGGAGCTCGACCAACGCCTACGTCATGCGCCAGGCCGTCCGCGAATTCAAGATCGGCGGCCGGCTGATCCAGGACGGTGACACCGTGACCCTGTGGAACGCCTCGGCGAACTTCGACGAGACCCGCTTCCCCGATCCGGACACCTTCGACATCACCCGTACGCCGAACCGGCACCTGTCGTTCGGTATCGGTATCCATCGCTGCATCGGCGCGATGCTGGCCCAGGTCGAACTCGGCATCCTGCTGAGGCACATGACCGACAGCCGGCTCTCCTTCTCGGTCTCCGGCCCGGTACGGCGTCTTCGGTCGAACTTCATCCGGGGCACCACCAGCCTTCCCCTCACGATGAGGGCCACCACGGGCTGAGCCGCTTCACGGCGGCGACCGCTCTGTCCGAAGGAAACGAACCGCCCGCACGCGCGAAGGCCGGCACCGCCGAAAGGCTGGTGCCGGCCTTCGCGCTGGTGGCGCAGGTGTGATTCCTGGGGTGTGGGACAGCCCCGGTGGTGTGTTGCGCGGACAGCGGCTTGGTGCCGCGTGCGGGCCGGTGGCGCGTGTGGGCCGGTGGCGCGTATGGGGCCGTCCCACGGCGCGGTACGCGGATTCAGTCGCGCGGTACGCGGATCACGCCCTCCTGGATCACCGAGATCGCCAGCCGCCCGTCCTGGGTGAAGATGCGCGCCTGGCCGAGGCCCCGGCCGCCCGCCGACGACGGGGACTCCTGGTCGTACAGCAGCCACTCGTCCGCGCGGAACGGCCGGTGGAACCACATCGCGTGGTCCAGGCTCGCGCCCACCACGTCGCCGACCGCCCAGCCGCCCCGCCCGTGCGCCAGCAGTATCGAGTCGAGCAGCGTCATGTCGGAGACGTACGTGGCCAGGCAGACGTGCAGCAGCGGATCGTCGGCGAGCTTGCCGGCCGTACGGAACCACACCTGGGAGCGGGGTTCGCGCGGCTGCCCCACCGAGCCGAACGGCGGCGCGTCCACGTACCGCAGATCGACGGCGGCCCGTGCCTCCAAGAACCGGTCCGCCATGCCCGGATCGACGAACCCGTCGGCGTAGCGCGGCAGCATCTCCGCCGCCGTCGGCAGCGTCTCCGGGTCCGGCGCCGGCGGCATCTCCGACTGGTGGTCCAGGCCTTCCTCGTACGTCTGGAAGGAGGCCGAGAGGTGGAAGATCGGCTGGCCGTGCTGGACCCCGACGACCCGGCGCGTGGTGAAGGAGCGCCCGTCACGGATGCGGTCGACGGTGTAGACGATCGGCGCGCCGGGATCGCCCGCCCGCAGGAAGTACGCGTGCAGGGAGTGGGCCGTACGGTCGGAAGGGACCGTACGGCCCGCCGCCACCAGCGCCTGGGCGGCGACCTGGCCGCCGAAGACACGCGGGACGACCGAGGAGTGGCTCCGGCCCCGGAAGATGTCCTCGTCGATCCGCTCCAGGTCGAGCAGATCGAGCAGTGCGTCAAGGGCTTCGTTCATGACTGACATCTCTTGAGGGGAGTTGCGGGCGGAGCGTCCTGGGGGACCGGGCGCCCTACAGGCCCATGGACTTGGCGATGATCATCTTCATGACCTCGCTGGTGCCACCGTAGATGCGATTGACCCGGTTGTCCGCGTACAGACGGGCGATCGGGTACTCGTTCATATAACCGTAGCCCCCGTGCAACTGAAGGCACTTGTCGATCACGCGGTGCGCGACCTCGGTGGTGAACAGCTTCGCGGAGGCGGCCTCGGCGGCGGACAGCTCGCCCAGGTCGTGGGCCTCCAGCGCGCGGTCGACGACGGCCTCGGCCGCGTCCACCTCGGCCTTGCAGGCGGCCAGTTCGAACTTGGTGTTCTGGAAGGACGCGACGGACTTGCCGAAGACGGTCCGCTCCTGGACGTAGCCCTGCGCGAACCGGACCGCGGCGGCGGCCTGCGCGTACGCGCCGACGGCGATACCGAGGCGCTCCTGCGGCAGATTCTGGCCCAGGTAGGAGAAGCCCTTGTTCTCCTCGCCGAGCAGGTCCTCGACCGGGACCTTGACGTCCGTGAAGGACAGCTCGGCGGTGTCGGAGGTCTTCAGGCCCATCTTGTCGAGCTTGCGGCCGACCGCGTACCCCTCGGACTTCGTGTCCACGACCAGCAGGGAGATGCCGAAGCGGCGGTCCTCGGGCGTCGGCGCGGCGGTACGGGCGCAGACGATGACGCGGTCCGCGTGGACTCCGCCGGTGATGAAGGTCTTCGCGCCGTTGAGGACGTAGTGCGTGCCGTCCTCGGAGAGCTTGGCGGTGGTCTTCATACCTGCCAGGTCGGAGCCGGTGCCCGGCTCGGTCATGGCGATGGCGTACATGCTCTCGCCGCTGACGAAGTCCGGCAGCCAGCGCTTCTTCTGCTCGTCGGTGGCGTACGCCTTCAAGTACGGCAGGCAGAGCGCGACATGGACGCCGGAGCCGCCGAAGGACACACCCGCGCGGGCGCACTCCTCGGAGATGACGGCCTGGAACTTGAACGACTCCTCGCCCGCCCCGCCGAACTCCTCCGGCACCTCGATCCCGAAGATGCCCAGCTCGCCGAGTTGCCGGTAGAAGTCGCGGGGCGCCTCGCCCGCCGCGTACCACTCGTCGTATACGGGGACGACCTCGGCCTCGATGAAGGCGCGGATGGTCTCCCGGAATGCCTCGTGGTCCTCGTTGTAAACCGTACGGCGCACGGTGACCCCCTCCGTCTTCGCGGCTGAACCGCCGCCGCTTTCGCGGAGGTGGCTGCTCGCCGTGTGGTTGCTCAACCGATGGTCGCGGTTGACGGCTCTAAGCGCTTGCTCAGGTCAAAGTTACCCAGCGGTTCGTTCGAGTGTCCAGGGGCGGAGAAGGCGGGGACGGGTCACGCGGGTCACACTCGGCGGGGGCGGGCGAGCCGTCGGCGGGCGCTGTGTTCCCGGGGACGGGCGGAGACAGACGGGCACGCTGTTGTCGGCCCGACCGATTACTCTGACCGCGAGCGCGAGAGGAGGACGGTGTGCTGCTGAGATTCCGCGTGGCGAACTTTCGGTCCCTGCGAGATGAGCAGGAGCTGGCCTTCGTCGCATCCGCGGACGAGGAGACCTCCGCCGCCCGACAGGTGGAGCTGGCGGACGGGACTGTCCCTGTCTATCCCCTGGTGGGCGTCTTCGGGGCCAATGCGTCGGGCAAGTCGAACGTGCTCGACGCTCTGGCCGCGATGTGTGAGGCGGTGCTCAATTCCTATGCCCGGTGGGTTTCGTACGAAGGCATCCCCCGTGAGGTCTTCGCGCTCGACGACAAGAGCACGGATGAGCCGGCCTTCTTCGAGGTCGATGTCGCCATCGACGGAGTGCGCTGGACCTACGGTTTCGAACTGGGGGCTCGCCGCGTCGAGTCCGAGTGGCTGCACTGCTATCCCTTGGGTCATCAGCAGGAATGGATGGACCGGGATGCCTCACGGGCCGAGGTCTACCGGTGGCCGAGCAACCGGGTGAAGGGCCGGGCACAGTTGGCCCGCCGCACGCGGCCCAACGCCCTCCTGCTGTCGGCCGCCGGCACGGACAACCACCCCCAGCTCTCGCCGCTCTTCCACTGGTTTCGCAGGCTGTGGCAGACCGGCCCCGATAGGGAGCTGGCGCAGCGCGAGGCCTTCACCGCCTCCGAGCTCACAGGCGATCAGGGCCACCGGATCAAGGAGCTTCTACGGGTGGCCGACCTCGGCATCACGGACGCGCTGGTCGATCCGGCCGCGCGGGGAACCGGCAAGGTCCGCCTGGTGCACCGCTCGTCGTCGGGCGAGGTCGCGCTCGACTGGCAGCGCGAGTCCTTCGGCACCCGCTCCTGGTTCGCGCTCCTCGGCCCCATGATGCTGGCGCTGGAGAACGGGGCGGTGCTGCTGCTGGATGAACTCGACGCCAGTCTGCATCCACGGTTCGCCGCCGAGGTCATTCGTCTGTTCAAGGATCCGCTGTCCAACCCGAAGAACGCCCAGCTGCTGTTCACCTCGCACGAGGTGACTGTGCTGAGCACGCCGACCGGGGAGCGACTGCTCGATCCCGGGCAGGTCTGGTTCACGGAGAAGGACAAGGACGGAGCCACCGAGCTGTATCCGCTGAGTTCGCTGTCTCCCGGTCCGCACGAGGACTTGGCCAAGTCGTATCTGGAGGGTGCGTTCGGCGGTGTCCCCTCACTTTTGGCGGGACAGATCGTTCGTCGGCTCGGGGCGGTACGGGGCGAGACCGGCGAGAGCACGGAGCGCGGTTGATGGGGAAGAGAGCCAAGGGGAAGGCTTCCCTCGCGCCGGGCAAGCCGCACAGCCGTGGGCGCAGCCGGGTCGTGTACGTCTTCACCGAGGGCAAAGTCACCGAACCGGAGTACATCAAAGCCATCCAGCAGCTCGGCACCCTCAGGAACCCGAAGGCCAGGGTCGACGTGCAGATCGCCAACGCCACGGACCAGGGCTCGCAGCGCAAGCCGCTGGTTCTCGTGGACAACGCGATCGCCTTGCTGCGGGAGAAGAAGCGAGAAGCCAAGCGTGCGGGTTTGAAGGAAGGCGATGCGGCCTGGCCGCAGGTGTGGTGCCTGTTCGACCGGGACCAGCACGAGGGGGTGGAGACCGCCCTGTCGCGGGCCGACAAGGCCGGTGTGAAGGTCGCGTATTCGCACCCCTGCTTCGAGGTCTGGCGGGTGCTTCACCTCAAGTCTGTCACCGGTACGTTCGGCGGGGTGTGCGGCGCGGCAGAACAGCGCTTGCCTCATGAGTGGCATCAGATTTCGGGCGGCATCAAGTCAGTGGTGCCGAAACAGGTCGAGGGACGCTTCGAGGAAGCCCGGAAGAGGGCACTGGACATGAACGCCGAGCACCCCGACTACACCCTGGTTTCCCATCGCGATCCGTACACCAACGTCTTTGACTTCGTTGAGGACGGGCTCGGAATCGCTTCGTACTGACGCCTCGGCGAGACACCGCCGGGAGCCGAGGTGCTCAGGCGGGGAACTTTCCGTCTTTGAGGGCTGTGACGAAGGAGGACCAGTCGGCGGGTGGGAAGACGACTGCGGGGCCGTGGGGCGTCTTGGAGTCGCGGACGGGGATGCCGGACGGGTGGTTGTCCTGGATCTCGACGCAACTCCCTGCTTCCGCCCCGCTGTACGACGACTTGCGCCAGCCGCTCAGGGTGGAGGCATCCAGGATTACGTGGTCATTCATGTCGTTCGTGGTCCTTCGCTGTTGCCTTCATGAGGGCGAGTGATTCTTTCAGCGGCAAGGCGTCGCTCAGTGCGAGATGGTAAGCGTTCTGGAGCCGTTCGACCATGTCTGGGGCGTCATGCACCTTGCCGATGCTCACACCCTCGGTGTACGCCAGTGGGGGTTGGTCCTCGAACCACATCAGCGACAACATGCCCTGCATGAGCTGGTAGGCGCCCAGTCCAGATGGCATCACGTGTACGCGAATACGTTCGCTTTCCACCAGCCGGACGATGTGCGTGGTCTGTTCAGCCATAACGTTCGGACCACCGACCGGGCGTCGTAGCACCGCCTCGTCCAACAGCGCCCACACCACGGGGGTGAGTGGGTTGGTGAGGATCTTGGAGCGCTCAAGTCGTGTGACGACGCGCCTGTCACGCTCCTCTTCGCTCATAGGCGAGGGGAGGGTACGCATGATCGCACGCACGTATCTCTCCGTCTGGAGGATGCCGGGCACGAAGGACGGTGCGAACTCACGGATCACCGTTGCCTGTTGTTCGAGTTGTCGCGCCGGCTCGAAGTAGTCCTCAACCGCAATGTCGTCCCCCGGCAGGAAACTGCTCAGCACATCCCCCGTATTCAGCGCCCTGTCCAGCCTCTGCGCGTCCTCCTTGGACGGCACCCGGCGGCCCGCCTCGATGTGGGAGATGTGTGAGCGGGTCATGATCGCCGCGTCTGCCAGCTCCTGTTGCGTCAGCCCGGTCGCCTCGCGTTGGGCCTTGAGCCATTCCCCATACGTGTTACTCACAGTCAACTCCCTTGCGACAGCTGCCTTGTCACCTGCGACTCTCTGGCGAGCCTAGCCCGAGCCGTCTCACTCTGTGTGTGAATCGCTACACAGCGAAAGCGAAAGCGAATGCGGAGGAGCGGAGCCATGGCAATTGCTGGCGGACGGCGCAGGGACAAGGTCGCGGAAGCCCGGGCGGCGCGGGACGAGTTGGCCGGGGCGTTGCGGAAGGCCGGGATTCAGTTTCCGGCCATGGACGTCCGGCCGTTCGGTTACGCCGACGCACCGACGTACGCCCTGGTGGACCTGGGGCGTTGCTCGCCGCAGGTGGTCCGTGCGCTCGCGGCTGTCATCGCTCGCGGCGCTGTGGCCCAGACGGCGCACGGGAGTTGACGACATGCCGTACCGCGTCGCCCGTGTCTTCGAGTCGCTCGTACGGCTCCTTCGCCCCGCTTCGGGGCGGCACCGGCCCCGGCCCGCCTCGGGCCGTCACCGTCGTGACCGCCACCGGTCGGCCGAGTCGGCGTACGACCATCCGCCCGTGGACACGCCGACCGTACCGCTGCCCCGGTTTCGCCTGCTGAGGGGAGAGGACTCGCCGCTCGTGCGGCCCTACCTGCTCGCACACGAGGAGCGGCAGCGGGCGTACTGCCACGCCCCGCGCCGCCGCGAGCTGTGGTTCGCCGTGCGCGGTGTGGACTTCGGGCCGCGAACTCTCAACCACGCGACGGTGACCACGTGATGACCGAACGGCCGGCGGCCACGCTTACGTTCGACTCCGGCCTCACCGACCAGATCGAGGCCGCGCAGCTCGCCATGTCCGCCGAACTCCTCGGCCACGCCGCCGACATGCTCGGCGACCGGGCCGTCACCGCACCGCAGCTGCGCTTCCTCGCGGAATGTCTGACCGAGGCGCTGCGTGACGTGCACCGGATCGCGGAGAGCAGGGGAGCCCGCCTCGTGTCATTGGCGTGTGGTGAAGCCCAGAGTGCGGGGGAGAGCGCGCCGGATCTGTGAGAGCGGTGGGCGGTTCGGCCGTTCCACGGTCAGCTCGCCTCACACCCAGCGCAGCGCGAACCACAGCTCCATCCGTACGTCCGCGTCGTCCAGGTCGGCCTCCAGCAAGGCCGCGCAGCGGGCGATGCGCTGGCGGACCGTGTTGCGGTGGACGGTCAGGGCCACCGCCGTACGGTCCCAGCTGCCGTGCAGTGACAGCCACGCGCGGAGCGTCTCGACCAGCGCGGGGGAGGCGCCGGGGCCGGTGAGGGGGGCCAGGCGGGTGCGGGCGTGGGCGGCGGCCTCCTCGGGGGCGAACAGGCCGGTGAGTCCCGTCTCGTGGTGGCGTCCGAGGTCGGTGCGGGTGGCCTCGGCGCGGGCCAGCGCGCGCCCTGCCCGTACGTCGGCGGCGGCCAGCTCCGCCGGGGCGACCGGGTCGCTGACGCCCAGGGTCCAGCCGGGCTGGGCGGTGACCTCGTGGTCGGTGAGGACGCGGACCGTGGTGCCGTCGGTGTCCACCAGGGCGCTGCCCAGGGACGCCGCGAGCGCGCCCGGGGCGAACGCGCCTCCGGCGAACGGGGCTTCGGTACCGCGTGCGTGGACCACCGTCCAGGGGCCGGGGCCGAGCAGGGGTGCGGCCTCGGCGGGAGTGGCGCCGAGCAGCAGCCGTACGAGCGTGGCCGAGCGGCCCGCTTCGGCCGCGCCCTGGTGGGGTGCGGTCAGCAGGGACAGCAGGACGACGGCGACACCGGTGATGGTGTGGTCCCCGGCCTCCCGTCCCCCGGCGGCCACCCCGAGGACCAGGCCCTGCGCGCCGCCGAGGGCGTGGGCCGTGAGATGCGCGCCGTGGGCGGTGTCGGTGGCGGAGGAGGGAGCGGCGGAGGGGGCGGCTGAGGGGGGAGCGGCGGAGGGCGGTGGCGCGGAGAGGGGCGTCCTCTGTGCGGACGGCTGTACGGACGACGTCCTCTGTACGGAGGGCGGCGTCGGTGAGGAGGGCGGCGTCGGTGAGGAGGGCGGCGTCGAGAGCGGGGGCGGGCCGCCGGGCGCCGGGCGTACCACCCGGGCCAGGCGTGCGAGCGCCGTTCGCGCCGCCGGGGACGCGATCCGGCCCGTCGCGTGCAGCTCCGAGCCGTCCGGCGCGAACAGCACCGCGCGGCCGCTCAGCCGTACGGCCAGCTGGTGCAGTACGGCCGGCACCGGATCCTGGCGGGCCGCCGCCGCTGCCAGACCCTGCTGCGCCTGTGTCACCCGGCGCAGTTCGCGATGGCGTGCCTCCGCCATCAACTGCCACACCTCGCGGGCCACCGAGGCGAACGTCGTGCTCGGCGGGACCTCCAGGAGCGGCAGGCCATGCCGGTCGCACGCCTCGACCAGGTCCGGCGGCACAGTGTCGTACACCGGCGTCACCCCGAAACCGAGCGCCGCCGCCCCCGCCTGCACGATGCGCGACACATACGTATCGGGCTCCTTCAGCAGCACTCCGGCGCTCAGCAGCAGCTCGCCGCCCAGCAGATACGGAAAGGGGTCCGCCATCTCGGAGGTGTGCACCCAGTGCACGACCGAGCCCGCGTCCGTCGGTCCGGCGATCTGGCGCAGGGCGAGATCCTCGCGGTCGAGCAGCGCGGCAAGCGGGATGGACGGGGTGGGTGGGGCTGCTGTGGTCTCCGGCATGGACAGTCCATCCATCGGCAGCGAAAAGATTGGATGAAACATACACTTCAGCGTTGCTTTCCGGCCACCTACCGTCATGACGCACAAGGCACGCCGCACACGGTGAGACGTACGCGGCGCGACGTGCGGGACGAGTCGTGCGCACGCACGAGACGTGACGGAGGAAGCCCATGGCTGTGGACTACGCGGTAATCGTCGTCTACCTGGTCGGCATGCTCGCCATGGGCTGGTGGGGCATGCGCCGCGCCAAGTCCAAGAGCGAGTTCCTGGTGGCCGGACGGCGGCTCGGCCCCTGGATGTACTCCGGCACGATGGCCGCCATCGTCCTCGGCGGCGCGTCCACGATCGGCGGCGTCGGTCTCGGCTACACACACGGCCTCTCGGGCGCCTGGATGGTCTTCTCCATCGGCCTCGGGCTGCTCGCGCTCTCCGTTTTCTTCTCCGCGCGGATCGCCCGGCTGAAGGTCTACACCGTCTCCGAGATGCTCGACCTGCGGTACGGCGGCCGGGCCGGTGTCATCTCGGGCATCGTGATGTGGGCGTACACGCTGATGCTCGCGGTCACTTCGACCATCGCGTACGCCACGATCTTCGACGTCCTCTTCGACCTGAACCGCACCGTCGCGATCATCCTGGGCGGGACGATCGTCGTCGCGTACTCGACGCTCGGCGGCATGTGGTCCATCACGCTGACGGACATGGTGCAGTTCGTCGTCAAGACGATCGGGGTGCTGCTGCTTCTGCTGCCCATCGCGGTCGTCAAGGCGGGCGGGTTCAGCGAGATGAAGGCGCGGTTGCCGCACGAGTACTTCACGCCGTTCGGCATCGGCGGCGAGACGATCTTCACGTATGTGCTCATCTACACCTTCGGCATGCTGATCGGACAGGACATCTGGCAGCGGGTGTTCACGGCGCGCGGGGACAAGGTCGCGCGCTGGGGCGGAACTGTCGCCGGTACTTACTGTCTGGTCTACGCGCTGGCCGGCGCGGTCATCGGGACGGCGGCCAGGGTGCTGTACCCGAACCTGGGCAGCGCCGACGACGCGTTCGCGACCATCGTCAAGCACGAACTGCCCATGGGTGTACGGGGGCTGGTCCTGGCCGCCGCGCTCGCGGCGGTGATGTCGACCTCGTCGGGTGCGCTGATCGCCTGCGCGACCGTGGCCAACAACGACATCTGGTCGCGGCTGCGGGGGGTGGCCGGCCGCGCGGAGGACGGTGCCGGTACGGGGCGCGACGATCACGACGAGGTCCGGGGCAACCGCCTCTTCATCCTGGTCATGGGGGTGGCCGTCATCGCCATCGCCATCGCGCTGAACAACGTGGTCGAGGCGCTCACGGTCGCGTACAACATGCTTGTCGGCGGACTGCTCGTACCGATCCTCGGCGGTCTGCTGTGGAAGCGCGGCACGGTGTACGGGGCGCTGTCCGCCGTGGTCGTCGGTGGCGGCGCGGTCGTCGGGCTGATGGCGGGCTACGGCATCCTCGCGAACGAGCCCATCTACTACGGGCTGCTCGCCTCGCTGGCCGCCTATGTGATCGTCAGTCTGGCCACCAAGCCCACGGACGAGGCGGTACTGGCCGCGTGGCGCCTCCGTCTCGCGGGCGAGGGCGGGACGGATGAGGAGACCGTGGGCGAGAAGGTCGTCCCCGTGGGCTGAGGCAGAAGGTGCGAGGCCGGAGGCGTGAGGCCGGACCGGCCCACTGTCAGTGGGCCGGTCCATTCTTGATAGAGCGACCCAGAGCGACCCAGAGCGACCCAGAGCGACACAGAGCTACATACAGCGACGCAGAGCTGTGCAGAGCCGCACAGGCGTTACCCGGAGAGGTCCGACGATGAGCAGCAACGAACACCAGCCCCTGGCCACCGACGCCGTCGGCCCGCGCGGTCCCGTCGACTCGTCCCGTGTCCCGAGGTTCGCGGGACCGGCCACGTTCGCCCGGCTGCCCCGGCTGGACGAGGTCGGCACCGCCGATGTCGCCGTCGTCGGCGTCCCCTTCGACACCGGGGTCTCCTACCGCCCCGGCGCCCGCTTCGGGGGCAACGCGATCCGTGAGGCATCGCGCCTGCTGCGCCCCTACAACCCGGCCCAGGACGCTTCGCCCTTCGCGCTCGCCCAGGTCGCCGACGCCGGGGACATCGCCGCGAACCCGTTCAACATCAACGAGGCCGTCGACACCATCGAGGCGGCGGCCGACGATCTGCTCTCCACCGGCGCCCGCATGATGACGCTCGGCGGGGACCACACCATCGCGCTCCCGCTGCTGCGTTCGGTGGCGAAGCGGCACGGGCCCGTCGCGCTGCTCCACTTCGACGCCCATCTGGACACCTGGGACACCTACTTCGGCGCCGAGTACACGCACGGCACGCCGTTCCGCCGGGCCGTCGAGGAAGGCATCCTCGACACGGAGGCGCTCTCCCACGTCGGCACGCGCGGTCCGGTGTACGGGAAGCGGGACCTGGACGACGACGCCAAGATGGGCTTCGGGATCGTCACGTCCGCCGACGTCATGCGCCGGGGCGTGGACGAGATCACCGACCAGCTCCGGCAGCGCGTCGGGGACCGCCCGCTGTACATCTCCATCGACATCGATGTGCTCGACCCGGCGCACGCGCCCGGCACCGGCACTCCCGAGGCCGGCGGGCTCACCTCCCGTGAACTCCTCGAAATACTGCGGGGCCTGGCCTCCTGCCGGCTCGTCTCGGCCGATGTGGTGGAGGTCGCGCCCGCGTACGACCACGCGGAGATCACGTCCGTCGCCGCCTCCCACACGGCGTACGAACTGACGACGATCATGTCGCGACAGATCGCCGCGTCGCGACAGACCGCCGCCGAGAGGACGAAGTAGTGCACGACCACGACCACGAGTTCCAGCCCTTCACCGCCGAACAGACCGCCGCCGCCCTCGCCCCGCCCGCCGGGCGCAACGGCGGCGACCTGGTCGTCGAGACGCTGTACGGCCTCGGCGCCACCACCGTCTTCGGCCTGCCGGGTCAGCACGCGCTGGGCATGTTCGACGCCCTGCGCCGGTCCGATCTCACGTACATCGGGCTGCGCGTCGAGAACAACGCGGGGTTCGCCGCCGACGCGTACGGCCGCGTCACCGGCGAGGTCGCCCCGCTGCTGCTCTCCACCGGGCCCGGCGCGCTCACCTCCCTCGCCGCGCTCCAGGAGGCCGCGTCGGCGTCCGCGCCCGTGCTGGCGATCTCCAGCCAGGTCCCGTCGGCGGGCCTCGGCGGCGGCCGGCACGGCTATCTGCACGAACTGCGCGACCAGCAGGCGTCCTTCCGGGACATCGTGAAGTCCGTGCACCCGGTCCGTACGGCCTCGCAGATCCCGTCCGCGATCGCCGCAGCCTGGGAGTCCGCGCTCACCGCGCCGCACGGCCCGGTCTGGGTGGAGATCCCGCAGGACGTCCTGCTCGCCGAGACGATCCTGCCGGTCGTCACGGCGATGGACGCCACCCCGCGCGAACTGCACCCCCGTCCCGAACTGACCGCCGTGGCCGCCCACTTGCTGTCGAACGCCTCCCGCCCGGCGATCATCGCGGGCGGGGGAGTCGTACGCGCGGACGCGGTCGGCAAGCTCCGCGCGCTCGCCGAGAAGCTCGCCGCGCCGGTCGTCACCACCTTCGGCGGCAAGGGCGCGTTCCCCTGGACCCACCCCCTGTCCCTCCAGTCCTGGATGGAGGACCGCCACACCACGGACTTCCTCGAAGAGGCGGACGTCCTGCTGGTGGTGGGCTCCGGCCTGGGCGAACTCTCCTCGAACTACCACACGTTCCGGCCGCGCGGCCGGGTGATCCAGATCGAGGCGGACCTCGGCAAGCTGGAGTCCAACCACCCGGCGCTGGGCATCCACGCCGACGCCCGCAACGCGCTGTCCGCGCTGCTGGATTCGGTCACCGAGCGCGCGGACCCGGCCGTGAACTCGACGGCGGACCCGACTGCGGATTCGTCGGCGGCCGAGGCGGTCCGGGAGGTGCTGGCGAAGGTACGGGCCAGGATCGACGCCCAGGACCTCACACTGGAACAGCGGGTGCTGGCCTCCGTACGCGACGCCCTGCCCGGCACGTCCCCCAGCTTCTGGGACATGACGATCCTCGCCTACTGGGCCTGGTCCGCCTGGCCGGGCCCGCTGCACTCGGGCCAGGGCGCGGGCGGCCTGGGCTACGCCTTCCCGGCCGCGATCGGCGCCGCCGCGGCCGACCGTACGACCCCCGTCCTCGCCGTTTCGGGCGACGGCGGCGCGATGTACTCGATCGCGGAGTTGGCCACCGCCCGCCAGTACGACCTTCCGGTCACCTGGCTGATCGTGGACGACGGCGGCTACGGCATCCTGCGCGAGTACATGACGGACGCCTTCGGCGACGCCACCGGTACGGAACTGTCCCGCCCGGACTTCGTGGCCCTCGCCGAATCCTTCGGCGTCCCGGCGGTCCGTACGACCCCGGAGACCCTGCGCGAGGACCTGTCCGCGTTCCTGGCCGCCCCGGGCCCCTCGGTCGTGGTCCTCCCGGCCCTGCTCCGGATGTTCGCCCCGACCCACCTGGACTGACCTGCGTACACCTGGTTTGACCTTTGCCCGCCGGAATTGTGTTCGACCTCATAGTCCTATCTGCCCCTATCCGTGCATCATGTCGGGCGGGTGCGTCGATCAGGGCGCGCCCGCCGACGTGACAGCGCCGATGTGACAGGGGCGGGAAACCTCCAGTGACTCACCACCGAATACCCCGGCGTGGCCGGGGCGCGCTCTCAGTCGTCCTGATCGCGGGCGTGCTCCTGCCGACGGTCTCGGGAGCGTCACCCGCCCTGGGCACGACGCGCGGCGTCGACTGCGTCTCGGGCAAGCCCGGCCTCGCCGACAAGCTGTCCAAGGACATCATCGCGGCGCTCAGGGGACGGGAGTCCACCACGGCCGTGGCGGTCCGCGACCGTACGACCGACACGGTCTGCAGCCTGCGGGGCTCGCAGAAGTTCGACTCAGCCAGCGTGGTCAAGGTGACCGTTCTCTCGGCCCTGCTCTGGGACGCGCAGAAGACGCACCGCGCGCTCACGAAGCGTGAGAACAAGCTCTCCACAGCGATGATCACCAAGTCGGACAACGAGGCGACCACCACGCTGTGGAATCAGCTCGGGCCGACGAAGATCAAGGGCTTCCTCAAGGCCGCGGGGATGACGCAGACCACCCCGGGCGAGGGCGGCTACTGGGGGCTCACCCAGGTCACCGCGCACGACGAGGAGCGGCTGCTGGCCCTGGTGACCGCCCGGAACAGCGTGCTCAGCGACACGTCGCGCCGTTACGTCCTGGACCGCATGGGCAAGGTCGTCCCGTCCCAGCGCTGGGGCGTCCCGGCCGGTGCCCCGGCCTCGGCCACCGTCCAGCTGAAGAACGGCTGGCTGGAGCGGTCCAACCGCGGCTGGCGGGTGCACAGCATCGGCGCGTTCACCGGCAAGGGCCACGACTACCAGATCGCCGTGCTCACCGACGACGACAAGAAGATGAACGACGGGGTCAACACCATCCAGGCCGTCGCCAAGGCCGTACACAAGGACCTCAACCCGGCCTAGGACCCGGACCGGGACCTTCTCAAGCCCATGCGGCTCTAACGAGGCCGTCCGCGAGGCCGTCCGCGGACCTAGGACCACGGACGGGTCTCCGTAGGACCGCAGACCGGTCTTTGTTGCGGAAGGATGAAATCCGCCCCTGCCCGCGTTGGTGCCTTCCGGCAGGTCAGAACGATCGGGAGGTTTCAGTGGCGGCGACAGACCAGAGCTGGGCGCGGCGGCTGTCCGGGTACGCGTGGCGGTACCGGCGCAATGTGCTGCTCGCGCTCGGCTCCTCGCTCGCGGGCATGGCGGTGATGGCCCTCGTCCCGCTGATCACCAAGGTGGTCATCGACGATGTCATCGGGGGCGGCGACCGTTCCCTCGCCGTCTGGACCGGCCTGCTGATGCTCGCCGCGCTCGCCGTCTACGTCATGACGTACATCCGCCGCTACTACGGCGGCCGGCTCGCGCTCGACGTCCAGCACGATCTCCGTACCGAGATGTACGACACGATCGGCCGCCTCGACGGACGGCGCCAGGACAGCCTCTCCACCGGACAGGTCGTCGGCCGCGCCACCAGCGACCTCCAGCTCGTCCAGAGCCTGCTCTTCATGCTGCCGATGACGATCGGCAACGTCCTGCTGTTCCTCATATCCCTGGCGATCATGGCGTGGCTGTCGCCGCCGCTGACCCTGGTCGCGCTGGCCGTCGCGCCCGCCGTCTGGTTCATCGCCCGCCGCAGCCGCGTCCGGCTGCACCCCGCCACCTGGTACGCCCAGTCGCAGGCCGCCGCCGTCGCCGGGGTCGTGGACGGAGCCGTCTCCGGCGTGCGCGTGGTCAAGGGCTTCGGGCAGGAGGAGCAGGAGACCGGGAAGCTCCGCGAGGTCGGCCGCAAGCTGTTCGCCGGGCGGCTGCGCACCATCGGGCTCAACGCCCGCTACACCCCTGCCCTCCAGGCCGTCCCCGCGCTCGGGCAGGTCGCCATGCTGGCGCTCGGCGGCTGGCTGGCCACCCGCGGGGAGATCAGCCTCGGCACCTTCGTCGCCTTCTCCACCTATCTGGCCCAGCTCGTCGGCCCTGTCCGGATGCTCGCCATGGTGCTGACCGTCGGACAGCAGGCGCGGGCCGGCGTGGAGCGGGTCCTGGAGCTGATCGACACCGAGCCGAGCATTCAGGACGGGACGAAGGAGCTGCCGGCGGACGCCGAGGCATCGGTCGAGTTCGACGACGTCTCGTTCGCGTACGAGGACGGGCGGCCCGTCCTGAAGGGCCTCTCGCTGGAGATACGCCCCGGCGAGACCGTCGCCGTCGTCGGCGCGTCCGGCAGCGGCAAGTCCACGCTGTCCCTCCTGCTGCCCCGCTTCTACGACGTGACCCACGGCGCCGTCCTCGTCGGCGGCCACGACGTCCGCGAACTGACCTTCGACTCGCTGCGGGCCGCCGTCGGACTCGTACCGGAAGAAAGCTTCCTCTTCTCCGACACCGTCCGCGCCAACATCGCCTACGGCCGGCCGGACGCCACCGAGGAGGAGATCCTCCAGGCCACCCGGGCCGCCCAGGCCCACGGCTTCATCACCGACCTGCCCGGCGGCTACGACACCAAGGTGGGCGAGCAGGGCCTCACCCTCTCCGGCGGACAGCGCCAGCGCATCGCCCTGGCGCGGGCCATCCTCACCGACCCCCGGCTGCTGCTGCTCGACGACGCGACCTCCGCGGTCGACGCCCGGGTGGAGCACGAGATCCACGAGGCGCTGCGCACGGTGATGGCCGGGCGTACGACGCTGCTCATCGCCCACCGCCGTTCCACCCTCGGCCTGGCCGACCGTATCGCCGTACTCGACGACGGACGGCTTGCCGACATCGGTACGCACGAGGAGCTTCAGGAGCGGTCGGCTCTCTACCGGCGGCTGCTCACGGAACCCGACGAGCTCTCGGGGACCTCGCCCGGTCATGCCCCGGTGGCGACCGAGGCGTTGGAGCGGGCCGACGGGGAACTGGGCGGTACGGGCGGTCAGGTGAAGCCGACCGCCGAGTGTTCCGAGGAGGCCCGCGCCCTCCAGCGGGAGATCGACGCCGAGTTCGACGTGGAGCGCGGCGTCACGCCCGCTCTGTGGGTACGGGACGAAGCCGCCGCCGACGACTCGGCGGCGCCCGGCGCCACCCCCGAACTGCTCGCCCAGGTCGAGGCGTTGCCACCGGCCACCGAAGCCCCCGAGGTGGACGAGGGGCGCGCGGTCGCCGCCGAGGACTCGTACGGGCTGCGCCGGCTGCTGCGCGGCTTCGGGGTGCCGCTGCTGGTCAGCCTCGCCTTCGTCACCGTCGATGCCGGGATGGGCCTGCTGCTGCCGGTCCTCATCCGGCACGGCATCGACCAGGGTGTGGAGCGGCTCGCGCTCGGCGCGGTGTGGGTGGCCGCCTCGCTGGGCCTGCTGGTCGTCCTCGTCCAGTGGGTGGCGCAGATCGGCGAGACCCGCAAGACCGGACGGACCGGCGAGCGCATCCTGTACGCGCTCCGGCTGAAGATATTCGCGCAGCTCCAGCGGCTCGGACTCGACTACTACGAGCGCGAGTTGACCGGCCGCATCATGACCCGGATGACGACCGACGTCGATGCCCTCTCGACCTTCCTCCAGACGGGCCTCGTCACCGCGTTCGTCTCCGTCGTCACCTTCCTCGGCATCCTGGTCGTGCTGCTGGTGATCGACGTGGAGCTGGCGCTGGTGGTCTTCGCGACCCTGCCCGTACTGATCGTGGGTACGGTCTTCTTCCGCCGCAAGAGCGTGCAGGCGTACGAGTTGGCGCGCGAGCGTATCAGCACCGTCAACGCCGACCTCCAGGAGTCCGTGGCCGGGCTGCGGATCGTCCAGGTGTTCCGGCGCGAGAAGGACGGCTCCCGGCGCTTCGCCGAGCGCAGCGACCACTACCGCGCGGCCCGGGTGCGCGGTCAGTGGCTGATATCGGTGTACTTCCCCTTCGTCCAGCTGCTGTCCTCGGCGGCCGCGGCGGCCGTGCTGATCGTCGGCGCGGGGCGGGTGGAGGCCGGCACGCTGACCACCGGCGCGCTGGTCGCGTACCTCCTCTACATCGACCTGTTCTTCGCCCCCGTACAGCAGCTCTCGCAGGTCTTCGACGGCTACCAGCAGGCGACCGTCTCGCTGGGCCGGATCCAGGAACTGCTGCGGGAGCCGACATCCACGGCCGCCGCGAAGGAGCCGATGGACGTGCTCTCGCTGCGCGGCGAGATCGCCTTCGAGGGCGTGCACTTCGCGTACGCCGGTGAGGACGGCGTGGGCGATGAGAGCGTGCGCGCGGGCGCGGAGGACGCGGCGCTCATCGGGGTCGACCTGCGGATACCGGCCGGCCAGACCGTCGCCTTCGTCGGTGAGACCGGCGCGGGCAAGTCCACTCTGGTCAAGCTCGTCGCACGGTTCTACGACCCGACCGGCGGCCGGGTCACGGCGGACGGTACGGACCTGCGCGAGCTCGACATGACGGCGTACCGGCGCCGGCTCGGAGTCGTACCGCAGGAGGCGTACCTCTTCGCCGGTACGGTCCGTGACGCCATCGCGTACGGGCGTCCCGAGGCGAGCGACGGACAGGTGGAGGCCGCCGCCCGCGCGGTCGGCGCGCACGACATGATCGCGACGCTGGACGGCGGCTATCTGCACGAGGTCGCCGAGCGCGGCCGTAATCTCTCCGCCGGGCAGCGTCAGTTGATCGCCCTCGCCCGTGCCGAACTGGTCGACCCGGACGTCCTGCTGCTCGACGAGGCGACCGCCGCTCTGGACCTGGCGAGCGAGGCGCTGGTGAACCAGGCGACCGACCGGCTGACGGGCCGCCGTACCACGCTGGTGGTCGCCCACCGGCTGACCACCGCGGCCCGCGCGGACCGGGTGGTCGTGATGGACCACGGCCGGGTCGTGGAGGACGGCACGCACGACCAACTGCTCGCGCTGAACGGCCGGTACACGCGGCTGTGGCGGAGCTTCATCGGCGAGATCGACGAGGCCGGCGCCGAAACTGGCGAGACGGGTGGGATCGGCGAGGAGGAGCCCGCGCCGGTGCGGTGAGGCACGGTCAGGGACCCGGCCCTCCGGCTCGGTCCCTCCGGTTGTCGCAACCGGACGGGACCCCCAGGGCGTCGTACACGTGTACGCCAAAGTGGCCATAGGGGGCACGCGTGTTCGTTTCGATTGAGGCTGACAGCAGAGGCAGCTGGGGCAGCAGAGCCGGCTGGGGCGGTTTCGGCGGGAGGCTGCTGCTGCGCTGCCTCGTCGCGCTGACCGCCGGGAGCGCCCTGGTTCTGGTCGGCCCCGATGCGGCGAGGGCCGAGGCGGTCTCCGTCTGCTCGGGGCGGGCGCAGACGACGGTGAAGTTCGCCACCGGCGAGCTGCGGATCTACAAGAATCGCGCCTACGCCTGCGCGCTCACCGTCGCCAAGGATCCCGGGACGAGGCGCGCGATGTCGGTCAGCCTCCAGGCGCGCGGCGCGCGCCCGGTGGTGGACAGCGGGAAATTCACCCAGTGGGCCGGCCCGGTCACGGTGCACGCCCTGAACCGCTGCGTACGGGTCTCCGGCGCCGTCTCCGGAAAGAAGGTGTCGACCGGCTGGATCCTCTGCTGAGCGGCGCGCGGCGAGTGGTACGCGGGTCGGCCGCGAGGGGCCGAGTGGCGGTGCGCCGCGAGGGGCTGAGCGGTGGTGCCGAGGGTTGGCTGTTGGGGTGTCAGGGGGAGGCTCGGTAAAGCCGGGGCTGGCGGGCCGGGCATTCCCCCGCTAGGTTCACGGCGTCTGTCATGAACACAGGGAGTGTGAATGCGCAAGGCGCTGAGATGGTTGTTGTCGTTCGTGCTGGTCATAGGCACGGTGGCAACAGCCGGTGCGGCCACCGCCGCCGATCGGAGTGCGGACCACCAATCCGCCACCGATGCAACTGACACCATCGACACCACCGATGCCTCCAACACCACGGATACTTCTGGCACCACGGATGCCACTGACATCAAGGACCGCATCCTCGCGATCCCGGGGATGAGCCTGGTCCAGGAGAAGCCTTACGAGGGTTACCGCTACTTCGTCCTCACCTACACGCAGCCGGTCGATCACCGGCGTCCGTCCAAGGGCACCTTCCAGCAGCGCGTCACGCTGCTGCACAAGGACACCGACCGGCCCACCGTCTTCTTCACCGGCGGATACAACGTCTCCACCAATCCCGGCCGCAGTGAGCCGACCCGGATCATCGACGGCAACCAGGTCTCGATGGAGTACCGCTTCTTCACTCCGTCCCGCCCGCAGCCGGCCGACTGGTCGAAGCTGGACATCTGGCAGGCGGCCAGCGACCAGCACCGGATCTTCACCGCGCTGAAGAAGATCTACTCCAAGAAGTGGCTGTCCACCGGCGGTTCCAAGGGCGGCATGACCGCCACCTACTTCGAGCGCTTCTACCCGCGTGACATGGACGGCGTCGTCGCGTACGTCGCGCCCAACGACGTGGTGAACAAGGAGGACTCGGCGTACGACCGGTTCTTCGAGCGCGTCGGTACGAAGGAGTGCCGCGACAGGCTCAACGCGGTGCAGCGCGAGGCGCTGGTCCGGCGGGAGCCGCTGGAGAAGACGTTCAAGGAGTGGGCGGACGCCAACGACGGGACGTTCACCACCATCGGCTCGCTCGACCGGGCGTACGAGGCCACGGTGCTCGACTTCGTCTGGGGCTTCTGGCAGTACAGCCTGCTCGCGGACTGTGAGCTGATCCCGGACGCCGCCACCGCCTCCGACCAGGAGATCTACGACACCGTCGACACGATCTCCGGCTTCTCCGCGTACACGGACCAGGGCCTGGAGACGTACACGCCGTACTACTACCAGGCGGGCACCCAGCTGGGCTCGCCCGACATCAAGCAGCCGCACCTGGGCAAGCTGAGCCGCTACGGCTACCAGCCGCCGCGGAACTTCGTGCCGCGCGACATCCCCATGCGCTTCAACCCGCTGGCGATGCCGGACGTCGACAACTGGGTCCGTCACCACGCCGACCGGATGCTGTTCGTGTACGGGCAGAACGACCCGTGGGGTGCGGAGCCCTTCCACCTCGGCCGGGGGGCGCGCGACAGCTACGTGTATGTCGCGCCGGGCGCCAACCACGGTGCCAATGTCGCGGGCCTGGTCCCGGAGCAGCAGGCGAAGGCCACGGCCAGGATCCTGGAGTGGGCGGGCGTCGCGCCCGCCGCCGTACAGAAGGACGAGGCGAAGGCGAGGCCGCTGGCGCCGTTCGACGCCAAGCTGGACAAGCAGAAGATGGAACGGGAGCAGGCCCTGAGGCCGTAACTCCTCAACTCCTCAACCGCTTCTTTGAAGCTGAAGCTGAAGCTGAAGCTGAAGCTGAAGCCGTGCTGTGCCCGCCGTTCACGAACGGCGGGCACAGCACGTGGTGTATCCCTCAGCTGATACTCGGCCAGTTCTTCGGTCAGTACCTCAGACCGTGGCCGACCGGATACAGCACCCGCGCCGGGTCGTCTGCCCGTTGCACCGGTACGGGCAGCAGTCCCCGGGGCTTGACCCGGCCGGCGATCACCCGCGCCGCGGCCCGCAGTTCGACGTCGGTCCAGGAGTACGCGGCCAGGGACGCCGTGACGGTCGGCAGGTGCGCGATGTCGTACGGATTGCGGATGGCGACCGTCACGACCGGCACCCCGCTCGCGGTCAGCGCGGCGACCAGGGTGCGCTGTGAGCTGGTGGCCGCGACGTTGTACGTGGCCACGACGACGGCGTCCTTGCCGCGTGCGGCCGCCACGGCCGCGTCGATCCGCTCGGCGGTCGGAGCCGTACCGGTGGACAGGGCGGTGGCGGTGAACCCCAGCTCGGTGAGCGCCGTGGCCAGGACGGTGGTCGGCGGGCCGGTCGTGCCCGAGGGCGAGGCCGGGTCGGCGCCGACGACCAGCAGGTTCTTCTCCCGGCGGCGGCTCAGGGGCAGCAGCCGGTCCTTGTTGACGAGCAGGGTGGTGGTCGCCCCGGCGATCCGGTCGGCGGCGGCGAGGTGCGCCCGGACGCCGACCGTACGGTCCACGTCCGCGCGGGAGACGTACGGCGGTTCGCGGAACAGGCCGAGTCGCTGCTTCAGTTCGAGCACGCGCAGAACCGATTCCTCGACGCGCTTCACACTGATCTCGCCGTTCTTGACCGCCGTGAGAACGGCGTTCCAGGCCAGCGGGAAGTCCGGCGGATTGAGCAGCTGGTCGACGCCCGCCTTGAGCGCGAGGACGGGCACCCGGGCGTCGCCGTACTTCTTCCGCACGCCCTCCATCGTGAGCGCGTCGGTGATCACGACGCCCTTGTAGCCGAGCTGTTCGCGCAGGACGCCGGTGACGATGGGGTGCGAGAGCGTCGCCGGGTCCTCGTTCGGGTCGAGGGCGGGGACGACGATGTGCGCGGTCATGATCGAGGTGACCCCGGCGGTGATCGCGGCCCGGAACGGCGGCGCGTCCAGTTCCGCCCACTGCTCGCGGGTGTGGTGGATGGTGGGCAGGGAGAAGTGGCTGTCGTCCTTCGTGTCGCCGTGCCCAGGGAAGTGCTTGGCGGCGGTGGCGATTCCGGCGCTTTGGTAGCCCTTGACCTGGGCGGCGACCAGGCCGGCCACGGCTTGCGGGTCGGCGCCGAAGGACCGTACGCCGATGACGGGATTGGCGGGGTTGACGTTGACGTCGGAGTCGGGCGCGTAGTTCTGGTTGATGCCCATGGCGGCCAGCTCGGCACCGGCGATCCTGGCGGCCTCCCGCGCGTCGGTGCGCGAGCCGGACGCGCCGAGTGCCATCGCGCCGGGCAGCAGCGTGGCGGGCTTGCCGACGCGCGCGACGATGCCGTGTTCCTGGTCGGTGGAGATCAGCAGGGGTACGGGGGTGGCCTTGGCCAGACCGGCCTTCTGGATGCCATTGGAGAGCGCGGCGATCTGATGCGGGTCGCGGGTGTTGTGCGCCCAGGCGAAGTAGATGATGCCGCCGACGTGGTACTTGGCGATCAGCTCGGCGGCGGTGCGGACACCGATCTCGGTCAGGTTCGCGTCGATGTCGGCCTGGTCGGGGGCGGTGGCGGAGTGGCCGTACACACGCATGACGAAGAGCTGGCCGACCTTCTCCTCCAGGCTCATACGGGAGACGAGCCGGCGGAGCCGGTCGTGGTCGGGGCTGTGGCCGTGGTCGTTGTGCGGGGGAGCGGCCTGCGCGGGGGTGGCTGTGATGGATGTGCTGGCTGTTGTGGCAACAGCAGCCGCCGCTACGGCGGTTGCGCTGAGGAGAGTGCGTCTGGAGATGGTCCGGTCGTGCACTGGTGCTCCTTCCGGCCGTGCGCTGCGAGGGACGTGCGCGAGGAAGTGAAAGAAACTTCCAAGGACTCACGGATATCCGGAAGGTAACTGCCAGTCAAGGGATGTGCCGAAGACGCGCCGTTGAAAGACGGACGGAGGATCGGGGGAGGTCTGGTCCGGCTTGGTCCGGTGCGTCCTGCCCTGGTCCATCCTGACATCAGGCGGTCGGGTCCCGTCCGTCGTTGCCGTCAGGCGGTCGAGACCTCCGGCCAGTGCCGTCGCAAGGTGTCCACGGTCGCCGTGACGGCCGGGCGCCTGGCCGCTCCCGTACGCCACAGGGCGTACAACCGGCGCAACGGCACCGGATCGAGAGCCACGGCACGTACCCCCTCGGGCAGCGGTCCACGCCCCAGGCGCGGGATCATCGCGATACCGAGGCCGGCCGCCACCAGCGCCAGCTGGGTGTGGTTCTCCTCGGCCTGGTGCGCGAGATCGGGCTCGCAGCCGGCCGCGCGCAGCGTACGCACCAGCCAGTCGTGGCAGACCGTACCGGGTGGCTGGCAGATCCAGCGCTGCCGCGACAGATCCTCCCGGCGGACGACGGACCGCTTCGCGAGTGGATGCGCCGCCGGTACGAGTACGTCGCACAGGTCGTCCCCGATGACGGCCTGCTCCACGCCTTCGGGGGCGGGCAGCGGGGCGATGTCCCAGTCGTGGGCGACGGCGAGGTCGATCATGCCCCGGGCCACCAGGTCGATGGACAGATGCGGGTCGATCTCCCTGAGGCGGATGTCGAGCGTGGGGTGACGCTCGGCCAGCTCGGCCAGCACTCCGGGCAGCAGGCCCCGCGCGGACGACGCGAACGCCCCGACGACGAGCTGTCCGGTGGGCTGCCCCCTGCGCTCCTCCAGCGTGGTCTCGGCGCGCTCGACGATGCCGAGCAACTCCTCGGCGGTCGCGGCGAGATGAAGCGCCTCGTCGGTGAGTGCCACGCCGCGTCCGCGCCGCTCCAGCAGGGTCGTACGGGTCTCCCGCTCCAGCTTGGTGATCTGCTGCGAGACGGCCGAGGGGGTGTAGCCGAGAGCGGCGGCGGCAGCCGCGACGGAACCGTGGACGGAGACGGCGTGCAGCGCCCGCAGCCGGGCCAGATCGAGCATGGCCGCCCCCTGTCTGCTGTTCTCTCAGGCGCTCGAAGTGCGCGCTCGAAGTGTGTGCTTGAAGATGCGCTTGAAGTGTGCGCTTGAAGTGTCCGCTTGAACTCGGGGAATCGTAAGCAACGCTCAATTCAACCATGAAGAAATCCGCGCTGGTGCTACATGGTCCGGTCCGGTGATCCTTTCCGTATGCGCCCCCCACACATCGCTCTCGCCGTTCTGGTCGCCGCCGTCTGGGGCGTGAACTTCGTCGTCATCGAGGTCGGGCTCGGCCACTTCCCGCCGCTGCTCTTCTCCGCCCTGCGTTTCCTGGCGGCGGCGCTGCCCGCGGTCTTTTTCGTGGGGCGGCCGAAGGTCGCGTGGAAGTGGGTGGCCGGGGTCGGACTGGCGCTCGGGGTGGCCAAGTTCGGACTCCTCTTCGTCGGCATGGACCAGGGCATGCCGGCCGGCCTGTCGTCGCTCGTCGTCCAGATCCAGGCGGTTTTCACGGCCCTGTTCGCCGTCCTCGCCCTCGGTGAACGGCCGGGCCGGATACGGCTGCTGGGCATGGGCGTCGCCCTCGCCGGTATCGCCGTCGCGGCGCTGGACGAGGGGACCGCTGGGCCGCTGTTCGCCTTCGCGCTGGTCATCGCCGCCGCGGCCTGCTGGGGCGTCTCCAATGTGCTGACCCGCAAGGCGTCGCCGCCGGACGCCCTGAACTTCATGGTGTGGGTGTCGGTCGTCCCCGTACTGCCCCTGCTCGCGCTCTCCCTGCTGTTCGAGGGCCCGGACGCGGACCTGGCCGCGCTGCGCGCCCTGGACGCGACCGGGATCGGCGTGATCCTGTACGTCGCCTGGATCACGACCGTCTTCGGCTTCGGGGTGTGGGGCTTCCTGCTGCGCCGCTACCCGGCCTCGTCGGTCGCGCCCTTCTCGCTGCTCGTCCCGGTCTTCGGGATGTCCTCGGCGGCGCTGCTGCTGGACGAGTCCATCAGCCCACTTCGCTGGTGTGCGGCGGCTCTGCTGGTCGGGGGAGTGGCCCTCACGTCACTGCCCCGTGGGGCCCGCGCACCCGTGCCTTCCGTCGCGATGTCAACCGGTCGCGAAGTCACGTCCGGGCCGTAGTCGGTAGTCCTGACGGCCGGTAGTCCTGACGGCCGGTAGTCCTGACGGCCGGTAGGCCTAGCGGCCCGTCGGCCTAGCGGCCCGTCGGCCGCATGGCCCGGCCACCGGCCTCGCGACCGTCCCGCGTTCCCCCGTCACCGACTTCCCGCGATCAGCCCCTCCAGATGCTCCCGCCCCGCCGCCAGCAGCCCCGGCAGGTCGTCCGCCTGCGGATACCACCGCTTCTCGTACTCCCAGCACACCCAGCTGTCGTCGTCGAGCAACGCCAGGCACTCGCCCAGCGGCAGCACCCCGGCCCCCAGGGCCAGCGGTGTCGTGTCCTGCGCCGACGCGATGTCCTTCACCTGCGTGTAGCCGAGGTGCGGGGCGAGCACCGCGTGCGAGGCGGCCGGGGCCTCGCCGCCCAGCCAGGTGTGCATCACATCCCACAGCGCCCCCACCTGCGGGTGCCCCACGGGACCCAGTACGCGGGCCGCGTCGGCGCCCGTACGGTGCGAGTCGTGTGTCTCCAGCAGGATCCGTACGCCGCAGTCCGCCGCGAACTCCGCCGCCGTGCCCAGCCGCCGGGCGGCCGTCGCGTCCGCGTCGGCGGGGGCCTGGTCGCCGCCGCCCGGGAAGACGCGGATGTTCGGGGCGCCCAAGTCCCGTGCCAGCAGGAGCAGTTGCTCCAGCTCCTGGTGCAGTACGGCCTCGTCGGCGTCCGCCTTCGCCACCCGTACGTATCCGGCGACCGTCAGGATCTCGACGCCGGCGCGCTTGAACTCGTCCACCACGGCCGCCCGTTCGGCCGTCCCGATCCCGGGGTGTACGGGCTCCTCCGGGTGGGCGCGCAGCTCCACCCCCTGGTAGCCGGTCGCGGCGGCCAGAGCGAGAACCTCCGGGATGGGCAGACCCGGCACTCCGAGGGTCGAGAACGCGAACTTCATGTCGATGGTCCTTCCTGCCTGGTTTACCTGGTGTGCCTGGTGTGCCTCTGGCATCACTTGCCGGTACCCGGTCTCGGGCGAAATCCACTCACCGTCCACGTCGACCGCTCCCACGGCCTCCCCGATCAGTCCGTCCGAGGCGATCGGTCCGTCCGAGGCGGCGCCGTGGACGCCCGTGCCATCAGCTCCGCCGCGATCGTGGCGATCCCGCCCGGCGGCGGTGTCTCCGTTCCCATCGCCAGCCGGCCCGCGCGCGCCCCCGCCTCGTACAGCGGCAGCCGTACGGTCGTCAGCGCCGGTACCGCGTCCACCGAGAACGGCAGATCGTCGAAGCCCGCCACCGAGATGTCCTGCGGAATGCGCAGCCCCTGGTCGCGGATCGCCGCGCACGCGCCCAGCGCCACCGTGTCGTTGGCCGCGACGACGGCCGTCAGATCCGGTGCGCGGCGGAGCAGCTCCAGCGTCGCCTCGTACCCGGAGCGGCGGGTGTACGGGCCGTGCACGGTCAGCGAGTCCTGGTCGTCACCCTGCTTCCGGCCCGTCCCCCGAGGCGTCACGCCGGCGGCCGCCAGCGCCGCCCGGTGCCCCTCCAGCCGGTGCCGGGTCGTCGTCCGCTCCGCCGGGCCCGCGACGTAACCGATCCTGCGGTGGCCCAGCGCGAGCAGATGCTCCGTCAGCCGTCGGCCGCCGCCCCGGTTGTCGAAGGCCAGGGACGCCACGATCGCGTCGCTGCCCGGCAGCGGGGGGCGCCCGCACAGCACCACCCGGGTCCCCGCGTCCGCGAGTTTCGCCAGCTTCGTGTCCATCGCGGCGATGTGCTCGGGGTCTTCGAGTGCCCCGCCGGTCAGTACGACGGCCGCCGCCCGCTGGCGCTGGAGCAGCGTCAGATAGGTCAGTTCGCGCTCGGGCGAGCCGCCCGTGTTGCAGACGACGGCGAGTTTCTCGCCGCCCGCCCGGCCGGTGCCCTCCTGCCCGCTGATCTCGGTCTGGGCCGCTCCGGCCATGATCCCGAAGAACGGGTCGGCTATGTCGTTGACGAGGATGCCGACCAGGTCGGAGGTGGCGGCGGCGAGCGAGCTCGCGGGCCCGTTCAGTACGTAGTCGAGCTCGTCCACAGCCCGCAGCACACGCTCCCGGGTGGCGGCGGCGACGGGATAATTGCCGTTCAGCACACGGGAGACGGTGGCGGGTGACACCCGGGCGCGGGCCGCCACGTCCGACAGGGTGACTGTCATCGCTTTCCTCCGAGAAGTTACGAGAAGAGATCGAGGATGGCACGGGGTGTCATGGGGCGGGCACGGCGGGTGTCGGTCGCCCCACGAGTGGGATCGGGGCCGGGCCCTTGTACCGGCCGCTGTCGCAGGCTAGCTTCTTACCTCATAGAAAGCGCTTGCTACGTCCATATGGAGGGAACTTCGTGACACGCAGGACAGTGCGGATCGCCATGAACGGCGTCACCGGGCGGATGGGATACCGGCAGCATCTGCTGCGCTCCGTCCTCGCGATTCGCGAACAGGGGGGACTGGATCTGGGGAACGGTGAGGTGCTCTGGCCCGAGCCCGTCCTCATCGGCCGCCGCGAACACGCCCTCGAACAGATCGCCGAGCGGCACGGTCTGACCGAATGGTCCACCGACCTGGACGCCGTGCTGGCGGACGACACGATCGACATCTACTTCGACGCCCAGGTCACCTCCGCCCGCGTAGAGGCCGTCAAGAAGGCGATCGCCGCCGGAAAGCACATCTACACCGAGAAGCCGACCGCGACCGACCTCGACGGCGCCCTCGACCTGGCCCGGCTGGCCCGGAGCGCGGGCATCAAGCACGGCGTCGTCCAGGACAAGATCTTCCTGCCGGGCCTGCTCAAGCTGAAGCGCCTCATCGACGGCGGCTTCTTCGGCGAAATCCTCTCCGTACGGGGAGAGTTCGGCTACTGGGTCTTCGAAGGCGACTGGCAGGACGCCCAACGCCCCTCCTGGAACTACCGCGCCGAGGACGGCGGCGGCATCGCGGTCGACATGTTCCCGCACTGGGAGTACGTCCTGCACGAGTTGTTCGGGCGGGTCACCAGCGTCTCGGCGCACGTCACCACACACATCCCGCAGCGCTGGGACGAGCAGGGCAAGCCGTACGCCGCGACCGCCGACGACGCCGCCTACGGGATCTTCGAGCTGGCCGGCGGGGCCGTCGCCCAGATCAACTCCTCCTGGGCCGTCCGGGTCAACCGCGACGAACTGGTCGAGTTCCAGGTCGACGGCACCCACGGCTCGGCCGTCGCCGGTCTGCGCCGCTGCCGCGTCCAGCACCGGAGCGCCACCCCGAAGCCGGTGTGGAACCCAGATCTGCCCGCCACCGAGTCGTTCCGCGACCAGTGGCAGGAAGTCCCGGACAACGCCGAGTTCGACAACGGATTCAAGGCCCAGTGGGAGCTGTTCCTACGCCATGTCGCGCTCGACCACCCGTATCACTGGGACCTGCTCGCGGGCGCGCGTGGCGTGCAGCTGGCCGAGCTGGGGCTGCGTTCCTCGGCGGAGGGCCGCCGTTTCGACGTACCGGAGCTGAGCCTGTGACCCTCCGACTTCCCGCCGCCGGGGGCGGGTTCCGTACGTACGTCCCTCGCACCGAACCGGCCCACTTCCTTACGGATACGGCCGGTACGGGGAGGGGCGCGGATCCGGCCGGTACGAGAAGCGGCGCGGATCCGGCCGGTACGGGGCGCCCGCCGCTCGCCTCCCGTACGGTCTTCTCCGCCGCCCATGTCGTCGCCGACCCGTACGCCGACATCAGCCCCGACGCGCCCGCCGCCGTCGACTGGGACGCCACCCTCGCCTTCCGCCGTCACCTCTGGTCGCACGGCCTCGGGGTCGCCGAGGCCATGGACACCGCGCAGCGCGGCATGGGCCTGGACTGGGCGGGCGCGGCCGAGCTGATCCGCCGCTCCGCCGCCGAGGCGAAGGCGGTCGGCGGCCGGATCGCGTGCGGCGTGGGCACGGACCAGCTCACGCCGGGGGCGCACTCCCTGGACGACGTCCGGCAGGCGTACGAGGAGCAGTTGGCGCTCGTCGAGGAGACCGGATCGCAGGCCATCCTGATGGCGTCCCGCGCGCTCGCGGCGGCGGCGGACGGCCCCGAGGACTATCTCGGCCTCTACGCGCACCTCCTGCGGCAGGCCTCGGAACCGGTCGTACTGCACTGGCTGGGCCCGATGTTCGACCCCGCGCTGGACGGCTACTGGGGCAGTACGGACCTCGACGCGGCCACCGAAACCTTCCTTCAGGTCATCTCCGAGCATCCGGACAAGGTCGACGGGATCAAGGTCTCGCTGCTGGACGCCCGGCGCGAGGTCGAGCTGCGCCGCCGGCTGCCGCAGGGCGTGCGCTGCTACACGGGCGACGACTTCAACTACCCCGAGCTGATCGCGGGCGACGAACGCGGCTTCAGCCACGCGCTGCTCGGCATCTTCGACCCGCTGGGGCCGCTGGCGGCGCAGGCCGTACGCGTCCTGGACACCGGCGATGTGAAGGGCTTCCGCGAACTGCTCGACCCCACCGTCGAACTGTCCCGCCACCTCTTCCAGACCCCCACCCGCTTCTACAAGACGGGCGTGGTGTTCCTCGCCTGGCTGGCCGGTCACCAGAGCCATTTCACGATGGTCGGCGGCCTCCAGTCGGCCCGCTCGCTGCCGCATCTGGCGCGGGCGTACGAACTGGCCGACGGGCTCGGCCTGTTCCCCGATCCGGCGGTGGCCGAGGCCCGGATGGCATCCCTGCTCAGCGTGTACGGAGTGGACCAGTGACCGAATCGCCCGCGCCGACGCCAGGATCGCCCGCGCCCGACCTCTCCCGGTTCAGCATCAACCAGATGACGGTCAAGCAGCTGTCGCTGCCCGAGCTGACCGAGGCCTGCGTGCGCCTCGGCGTGCCCGGCGTCGGCCTGTGGCGCGAACCCGTCCAGGCGTACGGAGTCGAAGCCGCCGCCGCGCTCGTACGGGAGGCGGGCCTCACGGTCACCACGCTCTGCCGGGGCGGCTTCCTCACGGCCGTCGACCCCGACCGGAGGGCCGAGGCGCTGGCCGACAACCGGGCGGCGATCGACGAGGCGGTGACCCTGGGCACGGACACCCTGGTGCTGGTCTCCGGGGGGCTCCCTGCCGGCAGCAAGGATCTTCCCGCCGCCCGCGAACGCATCGCCGACGCGCTGGGCGAGCTGGCACCGTACGCGGGAGAGCGCGGGATCCGGCTGGCGATCGAACCGCTCCACCCGATGTTCGCCTCGGACCGCTGTGTGGTCTCGACCCTCGACCAGGCCCTCGAACTGGCCGAACGCTTCCCGGCCGAGCAGGTCGGCGTGGTCGTGGACACGTACCACATCTGGTGGGACGACCGCGCTCCGGCGGCCGTCGCCCGCGCGGCCGAGCGGATCTTCTCCTTCCAACTGGCGGACTGGACGACACCGCTCCCGGCCGGCGTGCTGAACGGGCGCGGCCAGATCGGGGACGGCGCGGTCGACATGCGTGCCTGGCGGGAACGGGTGGACAAGGCGGGCTACACGGGACCGATCGAGGTGGAGCTGTTCAACGACGACCTGTGGGAGCGGGACGGCGTGGAACTGCTCACGGAGGTCGCGGAACGGTACGTGGAGCACGCCCTGTAGGACGGGACGACGGGGGCTCCTCGGGCGGCCCCCGGAACGTCCTCCGGTACGCCGTGGGCGTCACCCCCGTCGCCTCCAGGAGATGGTGCCGCAGCGAAACCGCCGTCCCGAAGCCCGCGTTGGCCGCCACACGGTCGACGGGAAGGTCGCTCTCCTCCAGCAACTGGCGGGCCCGCTCGACACGTTGGCGGATCAGCCACTGCGCGGGGGAGAGCCCCACCTCCTCACGGAAGCGGCGCGTGAACGTCCGTACGCTCATCGATTCGAGCGCGGCAAGCTCCCGCAGGGGCAGCGGCCGTTCGAGATGGTCCAGGGCCCAGGCCCTGGCCGCGCCCGTCGAGGAGACCGTCGGTTCGGGGACCGGGCGGCGGATGTACTGGGCCTGGCCGCCGTCCCGGTACGGCGGGACAACGGTCGTACGGGCCACGGCGTTCGCGACGGCCACGCCGTGGTCGCCGCGGATCATGTGCAGACAGAGGTCGATGCCCGAGGCGACGCCCGCGGAGGTGAGCACATCGCCGTCCTCCGTGTAGAGGACGTCGGGATCGAGCCGTACGTCCGGATGCAGCGCGCGGAACTGGTCGCAGGACTTCCAGTGCGTGGTCGCCCGCCGCCCCTTGAGCAGCCCGGCGGCAGCCAGCACGAAGGACCCGGTGCAGATCGAGGCGATCCGGGTGCCGGGCCGGATCCGGGCCAGCGCGGCGGCGAGCGGCGGGCTCAGCCGGCTGTCGACCGTGGTGTAGTCCTCGTCCGAGGTCGGCACGATCACCGTGTCGGCCTCGCCCAGCAGCTCGGGGCCGTGCGTCACATTGACGGTGACATCGGCGTCCGTCCGTACCGCGCCGGGCGCGAGCGTGCAGGTCAGCACCTGGTACAGCGGCTCCCCGGCGCTGGATACCGCCTGGCCGAACAGCTGGTGCACGATGCCCAGCTCGATCTGGAGCAGGCCGGGACGGACGAACACGGCGACGCGATGACGGCCGGGATGCGGAAATACGGGCATGGCCCGATTCTTTCCTCTCCTGTCCATCGGGCAACTCGATCGCGGGAGCCGATGCCCGCACCGTCGAGGGATGGAACGTACAAGAGAAGCACCGGCACGAGAGGCACGGCCCGCGGACCGGTCAGGCCGACCGCGCGCCCCACGGGTGCACCGTGCCTGGTGGGTCGCCGTCGCCGCGGTTCTGGCGATCGTCGTGGCGGGCAGCTTCACCACCCTGTCCGGGACGCTCGTCGACCCGCTCCACGGCACCTTCGGCTGGTCGCGCTCCACGATCGGCGTCGCCGTCTCGGTCAACATGGCGCTGTACGGGCTGATCGCGCCCTTCGCCGCCGCGCTGATGGACCGGTTCGGTGTCCGCCGTACGGTCGTGGCGGCCCTGGCCGTCCTCGCGGCGGGAGCGCTGCTGACCACGGTCATGGCCGCGGCCTGGCAGTTCACCCTCTTCTGGGGGCTGCTGGTCGGCCTCGGCAGCGGCGCCCTGGCGATGACGTTCGCGGCGACCGTCACCCAGCGCTGGTTCGTCGCCAGGCGCGGGCTGGTCACCGGAATCCTCACCGCCGCCGGGGTCTTCGGACAGTTCGTCTTCCTGCCGGTGCTCTCCTGGACCGTCGAACGGTACGGCTGGCGCGCGGCCCTGGTGACGGTGGCGCTCGCCGCGCTCGTCCTGCTGCCGGTGGTCCGGCTGCTGCTGCGGGACCATCCGGCGGACGTGGGGCTCAAGCCGTACGGCGCCGGGGAGTTCGTGCCCCGCCCGGCCCCCGTGCCCGGCGCGGCGAGGCGGACCGTACGGGTGCTGCTGACCACCGCGCGCACGGGCCCGTTCTGGCTGCTCGCCGGGGTCTTCGCGGTCTGCGGCGCCTCCACCAACGGCATCATGTGGAGCCACTTCACCCCCGCCGCCCACGACCACGGCATGGCCGCGACCACAGCGTCCTCCGTCCTCGCGCTGATCGGCGTCTGCAATGTGGCGGGCACCGTCGCATCCGGCTGGCTGACCGACCGGTACGACCCCAGGAGGCTGCTCGCGGGCTACTTCGTCCTGCGCGGTGTCTCCCTGGTCCTGCTGCCCCTGCTGATGAGCGCCACCGTGCACCTGCCGCTGGTGCTGTTCGCGGTGTGCTTCGGGCTGCTGGACGTGGCGACCGTGCCTCCGGTCATCGCGCTCTGCCGCGACTTCTACGGTGCGGACAGCGCGATCGTCTTCGGCTGGGTCAACGCCGCGCACCAGGTGGGGGCCGGGCTGATGGCCGGTCTCGGCGGTGTCGTACGGGACACCTTCGGGACGTACGACCCGGTGTGGACGGGCTCCGGAGCGCTCTGCGCGGCGGCCGCGCTGCTGGCCCTCGTCGTCCGTGGGCGCCCGGCGGAGGCGGTGAACACGGCGACGGCGGCGAACACGGAAAAATAACTCTGCGAAGCCGTGCAACCCTTCCTGGGTTACGTGAGTCATATACGGCGTCAGAGCTTTCGGGGGAGGAATCCGGGGGGATTTGGAAAGCTCTGCTGGAGGGGGAGCGGGGCCCGGTCCGACGGACCGGGCCCCATGAGTGTGTCGCAGCGTGTCGCGTGAGCGGCCACGTGAGCAGCCGGAGGAACCTTGCCCGTACGTGTCAGGGCCTGCGGATCCTGGTCACGGGCCCGGCCAGGTGAAGGTGGCGACGGCGCCCGCGGGCAGTTTGTACGCGAGCGACTTCCCGTTCTCCGTGAGGGAGAAAGTCCGCGCCGAACGGGCGCTGTTGAGGACGACGGAGACGCGTGTGCCGTCCGGATTCTCGAAGCTCACGTTCTGGACGCCTCCCGGGCCCTGCGTGGTGGAGCCGATGCGGCGGGCGCCCTGGTCCACGAATTTCGAGACATGGCCGAGGGTGTAGTACTCGGCGTTCTTGCGGACGGTGTCGCCCCGCACCTCGACCACGCCGTTGCAGTCCTTGCAGTAGCCGTAATTCGGGCGGCCGTGCTGGTCGAGAGCGAGATTCCAGAGCACCACGGTCTCGGAGCCGGAGCGGAGCGTACGGATCACCCAGTTCTCCGTCTGCCACTTGAGCGCCTCCGAGAAGTCCTGGGTGCCGTTCTTGCCGTCCGTGCTGGAACACTCCGTGAAGAACACCCGCTCGCCGGCGTCACGCACGTCCTGCTGCTGCTCGGGTCGGCCGCGGTAGCAGTGGAACGAGGCGCCCTGGACGCGCTTGATGTCCGAGGTCTTGTTGAGCACGTCCAACGCGTAGTCGGGGCGGCTCCAGTTGTGGTCGAACGCGAAGAGGCC
Organism: Streptomyces sp. NPDC088400; assembly: GCF_044753355.1. Lineage (NCBI taxonomy): Bacteria > Bacillati > Actinomycetota > Actinomycetes > Kitasatosporales > Streptomycetaceae > Streptomyces > Streptomyces sp. NPDC088400. Next base: position 326,090 of record NZ_JBIVMZ010000009.1, read on the forward strand.
GGTGCCGAGCCCCGCCGCCGACAGCTTCCTGTCGAGAATCCGGAAGAGCTTGACCTGCTCGTCGGAGGACATCCGCATCGAGGGATAGACCGCCTCGAAGAGCGGCTCGTTCGCCACGGTGAGGTCGTCGATCGGGACGCCCGCCTTCCGGTACGCCTGTATGGACTTGACCAGGTAACCGGCGTAGTCGTCGTAGTGCTCGGGCTTGAGGCGGCCGCCTCCCAGCCAGCCGTTCTTCTTCATCCAGCCGGGCGCCGACCAGGGCGAGGCCATGATGCGGATATCGGGGTTGATCTTCAGGGCCCGGCGTACCAGGGGCAGGATCTTCTGCTTGTCGCGGGCGATGGAGAAGTCGCCCGGGTCGTCCTCGTACGAGTAGTACGGCAGCCGGGCGACGAAGTCCGTGCCGCCGAGGGGCTGGCGGAGATAGTCCAGGCCGATCCCGTCACCGCCGGAGGAGAAGAGATCGTGCAGCAGAGCCGTCCGCCGGCGCTCGGGGAGGCCGGCTATCAGCTCCGCGGAGGCCTCGGTGAGGGACGCGCCCGCGCCGGTGAACCGCTGAGCGCGCGCATCGGCGTCGACCGTGATGTCGACCTTGCGCGGACTGCTGTCGAAGGTGCCGTCCGCGGACTTGGTGAGCTTCTTGACGCCGTCGGCGGTGGTGATCCAGACCTCCGCCGTGGTCCCGGATGCCCGCGCGACCGGACTGGTGAGGGTCTGGCAGGCGACAACGAGCGCGAGGGCGCTCGCCGCCGCGGGGATGCTGCTGCGTGTGGGGGCTCGAAAGGATGGCACGTGTGGTGATCCCTGCGTGTGGGGGGCGTAAGGATGGCACTGACATGATCCTTCCCCTCGTGACCGGCGGTCACGCCGCACCCGCACCCGCGGCCGCTGTTGCGCTGATCACGGGGGCACACGGCTTGTGGACAGTCTTCTGTATGCCCTTGGTCCACAGGGACAGGGGCTGTGTCGGTCCCCGGCGGTAGCCTCCATTCCAGACCGAGAGTTGTGGGGGTGGTGGCGTGTCCGTCGGCGGGACCAGGCAGGGTGAGGGTGGCCGTCCTGCGGTACTGGAGGGTGTCCTTGAGCGGATCACGTACGCCAATGAGGAGAACGGCTACACGGTCGCCCGGGTCGACACCGGACGGAGCGCCGATCTCCTCACCGTGGTCGGCTCGTTGCTCGGCGCGCAGCCCGGCGAGTCACTGCGCATGGAGGGCCGCTGGGGCTCGCATCCCCAGTACGGCAAGCAGTTCACGGTGGAGAATTACACGACGATCCTCCCCGCCACGATCCAGGGCATCCGCCGCTATCTCGGCTCCGGTCTGATCAAGGGCATCGGCCCCGTGTTCGCCGACCGGATCACTGAGCACTTCGGTCTCGACACGCTCGACATCATCGAGCAGGAGCCCAAGAGACTCGTCGAGGTCCCGGGCCTCGGCCCCAAGCGGACGAAGCGGATCGCCGCCGCGTGGGAGGAGCAGAAGGCCATCAAGGAGGTCATGGTCTTCCTCCAGAGCGTCGGTGTCTCCACCTCCATCGCCGTGCGCATCTACAAGAAGTACGGCGACGCCTCCATCTCGGTCGTCAGGAACGAGCCGTACCGCCTGGCGGCCGACGTCTGGGGGATCGGCTTCCTCACCGCCGACCGGATCGCCCAGGCCGTCGGCATTCCGCACGACAGTCCGGAGCGGGTCAAGGCCGGCATCCAGTACGCGCTGTCCCAGTCCACCGACCAGGGCCACTGCTTCCTGCCCGAGGAGCAGCTCATCTCGGACGCGGTGAAGCTGCTCGCGGTCGACACGGGCCTGGTCATCGAGTGCCTCGGCGAGCTGGCGGCCGAGGACGAAGGGGTCGTACGGGAAAAGGTGCCGGGTCCGGACGGCGGCGAGCCGGTCACGGCCGTCTATCTGGTGCCCTTCCACCGCGCGGAGCTGTCCCTGTCTGCCCAGTTGATGCGGCTGCTGCGTACCGGCGAGGACCGGATGCCGTCCTTCCGGGACGTGGCCTGGGACAAGGCGCTGACGTGGCTGGCGGGGCGTACGGGCGCGGAGCTGGCGCCCGAGCAGCAGGAGGCGGTCCGGCTCGCGCTCACCGAGAAGGTCGCCGTCCTGACCGGTGGTCCCGGCTGCGGAAAGTCCTTCACGGTCCGGTCGATCGTCGAGCTGGCGCGGGCCAAGAAGGCCAAGGTGGTGCTGGCGGCCCCCACCGGGCGGGCGGCCAAGCGGCTCGCCGAGCTGACCGGCGCCGAGGCGTCCACCGTGCACCGGCTGCTGGAGCTGAAGCCGGGCGGCGACGCGGCGTACGACCGGGACCGGCCGCTGGACGCCGATCTGGTGGTGGTGGACGAGGCGTCGATGCTGGATCTGCTGCTGGCCAACAAGCTGGTGAAGGCGGTGGCCCCGGGCGCGCACCTGCTGCTCGTCGGGGATGTGGACCAACTGCCCTCGGTCGGGGCGGGCGAGGTGCTGCGCGATCTGCTCGCCGAGGACGGACCCGTGCCCCAGGTCCGGCTCACCCGGATCTTCCGGCAGGCCCAGCAGTCGGGGGTGGTCACCAACGCCCACCGCATCAACTCCGGTGTACAGCCCATCACTCAGGGCCTCGCCGACTTCTTCCTCTTCGTGGAGGACGAGACGGAGGACGCGGGGCGGGTCACGGTCGATGTCGCGTCCCGCCGCATCCCCGCCAAGTTCGGCCTGGACCCGCGGCGTGACGTGCAGGTCCTGGCGCCGATGCACCGGGGCCCGGCCGGCGCGGGCGCGCTGAACGGCCTGCTCCAGCAGGCCATCACGCCCGCCAGACCCGATCTGCCGGAGAAGCGCGTCGGCGGCCGGGTCTTCCGCGTCGGGGACAAGGTCACCCAGATCCGCAACAACTACGAGAAGGGGGAGAACGGAGTCTTCAACGGCACGGTGGGGGTGGTCACCTCGCTCCACATGGACGACCAGCGCCTGACCGTGCTGACGGACGAGGACGAGGAAGTGCCGTACGACTTCGACGAGCTGGACGAGCTGGCGCACGCGTACGCCGTGACCATCCACCGCTCCCAGGGAAGCGAGTACCCGGCCGTGGTCATTCCGGTCACCACCGGGGCCTGGATGATGCTCCAGCGCAATCTGCTCTACACGGCGGTCACCCGGGCCAAGAAGCTCGTCGTGCTGGTCGGCTCCCGCAAGGCCATCGGGCAGGCGGTACGCACGGTCTCGGCGGGCAGACGCTTCACGGCGCTCGATCACCGGCTGTCGGGCGGAGTCTGAGAGCCAGGAATCCCCTGCGCGTGCCCGCCGCCCGCGCCTGTGTCCTGCCCCGAGGCGGGTGAGACGAGTGAGGCGGCTGAGAGGGGTGAGGCAGAGGAGACGGGGGAGGCTGTAGGTGAGTGCGAAACGAGGCCGGGGACTTTCGGCGCCTGCACTTCCCACAACTGGGGCGAAGAGGGCAGGATGAACAAGTTGGCGGCACTGAGTGCCGCCAAAAGGCCTAAAGGCCGACCCCGAGTGCACTCTCCTGAGCCAAATGGGGGATGGTAGAGACAGTCAGGGCACCTCGGAGAAGAGGCACTACGTCGGTGAGGGATGACGTGAGCGAGAAACGCGACAACGCGGTAGTACTGCGGTACGGCGACGGCGAGTACACCTACCCGGTGATCGACAGCACCGTCGGCGATACGGGCTTCGACATCGGGAAGCTTCGTTCTCAGACCGGTCTGGTGACCCTGGACAGCGGCTACGGCAATACCGCCGCCTACAAGTCCGCGATCACCTATCTCGACGGCGAACAGGGCATCCTGCGCTACCGCGGCTATCCGATCGAGCAGCTTGCCGACGGGTCCAGCTTTGTCGAGGTGGCGTATCTGCTGATCAACGGCGAGCTGCCGACGGTCGACGAGCTCGCCTCGTTCAAGAACGAGATCACCCAGCACACGCTGCTGCACGAGGACGTCAAGCGGTTCTACGACGGATTCCCGCGCGACGCCCACCCGATGGCGATGCTGTCCTCCGTGGTCAGCGCGCTGTCGACGTTCTACCAGGACAGCCACAACCCGTTCGACGAGAAGCAGCGCGACCTCTCCACGATCCGGCTGCTCGCCAAGCTGCCGACCATCGCGGCCTACGCGTACAAGAAGTCGATCGGCCACCCCTTCGTCTACCCGCGCAACGACCTCGGGTACGTCGAGAACTTCCTGCGGATGACCTTCTCGGTCCCGGCGCAGGAGTACGTGCCGGACCCGGTCGTGGTCTCGGCGCTCGACAAGCTGCTGATCCTGCACGCGGACCACGAGCAGAACTGTTCGACCTCCACCGTGCGTCTGGTCGGCTCCTCGCAGGCCAACATGTTCGCCTCGATCTCCGCCGGCATCAGCGCCCTGTGGGGCCCGCTGCACGGTGGCGCCAACCAGTCGGTGCTGGAGATGCTCGAAGGCATCCAGGCGGCCGGCGGCGACGTCGACACCTTCATCCGCAAGGTGAAGAACAAGGAAGACGGCGTGAAGCTCATGGGCTTCGGGCACCGCGTCTACAAGAACTTCGACCCCCGGGCGAAGATCATCAAGGCGGCGGCGCACGACGTCCTCTCGGCGCTCGGCAAGTCCGACGAGCTGCTCGACATCGCGCTCAAGCTCGAAGAGCACGCGCTGGCCGACGAGTACTTCGTCGAGCGCAAGCTCTACCCGAACGTGGACTTCTACACGGGTCTGATCTACCGGGCCATGGGCTTCCCGACCGAGATGTTCACCGTGCTCTTCGCGCTCGGCCGGCTGCCCGGCTGGATCGCCCAGTGGCACGAGATGATCAAGGAGCCGGGTTCCCGCATCGGCCGCCCGCGCCAGATCTACACCGGCGAGGTCCTGCGCGACTTCGTGCCGGTCGAGTCCCGCTGAGGCGGAACGCCCGCGTCTCGTGACGCCCGCGTCCCGCGCGCACTTGCCGTACGGCGCTTCTCGCGCTGTACGGCTCAGTGCTGTAGTGGGCTGCGGCGGGCCGTACGGGCTGAACCGTACAGAGCCTGAAGGCCGGACCTGAAGGCCGGAGCCTGAAGACGCGGCCTGAAGGCTGGCCCCGAAGGCCGGAGCCTGAAGACGCAGCCTGAGGAAAAGCGCCCCGCCACCGATCCCCCCACGGGTCGGCGAGCGGGGCGCTTTCCATATCCCCGGAGCGGATTCCCCCCACGGGATCCGGCCGGGCGTCTGCCGTAACCGATAACGGCTACTCGCGCGGTCGGACCGGGGTACGTACGGGAGGGCCGCTCAAAGCTCCCCGGTGCACGTGCCCCGGCCAATCGCTTGTCCAGGATGTCCCCCAAGACATCCCGCGACATACCGTCGAACGTCCCCCAAGACGTTCTCTGGCATCGTCCTCTTAGACACGCGAGCCAACCTAATGGTTACCCATTAATCTATGTGATCTAGATCTCTTTGTGAAGGTCCTGTGGTTCATGTGAAGGGCGGGCGACGCAAAGAGTTGGTAACCGCCTCGGTTCCTTGGGGGAATTATGCAGGGTTGCCGGTCGGGCCTGGTCAGGCCGGGTCCGGTGTGGGGCGGGTCCGGGCCCGGCCTGGATCGGATCTGAGTCAGGCCCGGTCGGCCAGTTCGTAGCCCGCCTCGTCGACGGCGGCGCGCACGGCGGCCTCGTCCAGCGGGGCCTTGGACGCGACGGTCACCTGCCCGGTGGCGGCCACGGCCTGCACGGAGATGACGCCCTCGATGCCGGAGATCTCGTCGGAGACGGCGCCTTCGCAGTGGCCGCAGGTCATGCCGGTGACCTGGTAGACGGTGGTGACCTGGCCGGCCTCGGTGTCGGCCGCACCGTCGTGGCAGGAGCCGGTGGGTGAGCAGCAGGAGCCGGTGGCCTCGGTGGCCTCGGTGGCCTCGGTGGTCCCGGTCTTCGTCTCGGCGGTCATGGCGTTCTCCTCTTCGAAGGTTCGGCTTCGGGGGTCCAGCGGAGAAAACTGTACCCCTAGGGGGTATAGAAGCGAAGGTCGGGGTCGTGTGCCGGAGCGGTGTCGGGCGGTGGGGGGGCGGGTCCCGTGCAGGAATCCGGCACGGGACCCCATGTCGGCCCCTTGTGTCAGCGTCTGTTGCCTCTGTTGCCCGGACGATTGGCCACCCAGGTGCGGACGGTGTCCGCGTGCCAGTAGGGCTTGCCGTTCTCCACGTGGTCCGGCGGTGGGAGCAGCCCGTGCTTGCGGTACGAACGGACGGTGTCCGGCTGCACCCGGATGTGCGCCGCGATCTCCTTGTAGGACCAGAGATTTCGGTCCGTCATCAGTGGCACCTCCCTGCGCTCGCCGCAGGGGCGGCCGGTGGGCCGTCGAGGAAACTGCGGCTGAGCGGTGGCGATCACCCAGCCTGTGCCCGTCGGGCGACGCAGGGTGACCAGGAGGTCGAGGTTGCCACCACTCCGTGACCGGACGTCCCCGTAATGGAGATATGTATGACGGAAAGTGGACTCTTGTCACGCATACGGCACATGTGGTGCGGGTTCGCCGGGTCAGGTCGGTTTTGGGGGTTCGGCCGGCGGGTAACACCGTTTGCTCATGCGTCAGTTCACTCATGCGTCAGTTCAGTCGGGGGAGCGGTCGCCGCGACTCCGCAGGCCTTCGTCCGAATGTAAGGACAAAGTATTGACAGGACTCTGTCGAGAGCATTACACCTGAGGCGTGTCCCGCGAAGAGGAGATTCGCCGGACGGGCCCTGGGGCCTGGAGCGAGCGAGGACCGGGCGAACCAGGGGCAGTCGAGCCGGAACCAGTCGGGTCAGAAGCAGACCAGAAGCAGGCCGGAAGCAGTCGAGCCAGGACCAGTCGTGGCCGCCGAACCGAAGGGACACGTATGTCCGCGCCGTACGACGTGATCACCATGGGCCGGATCGGAGTGGATCTCTATCCGCTGCGAACCGGCGTACCTCTGGCGCAGGTGGACGTCTTCGGGAAGTTCCTCGGCGGTTCCGCGACCAATGTCGCGGTCGCGTCGGCCCGGCTTGGGCACCGCGTCGCCGTCATCACCCGCACCGGCCAGGATCCCTTCGGGGACTATCTCCACCAGGCGCTGCGGGAGTTCGAGGTCGACGACCGCTGGGTGACGCCCGTCGAGCGGTATCCGACCCCGGTCACCTTCTGCGAGGTCTTCCCGCCGGACGACTTCCCGCTCTACTTCTACCGTCGGCCCAAGGCGCCCGACCTGGAGATCCACACACACGAACTGGACCTGGACGCGATCCGGGCGGCCAGGATCTTCTGGATGACCGGTACGGGCCTGTGCGCGGAGCCCAGCCGTTCGGCGACGCTCGCGGCGCTGGAGGCGCGCGGTGCGTCGGGGACCACCGTCTTCGACCTCGACTGGCGGCCGATGTTCTGGCCGACGGCCTCCGGTGCCGATCCGGGCGACCCGGGGGATCTGGGTGACGCCGATCCGCGCGAGCTGTACGCGCGGGCTCTGCGGCATGCCACCGTCGCCGTCGGCAATCTCGACGAGTGCGAGGTGGCCGTGGGGGAGCGGGAGCCCTACGCCGCCGCGCGGGCGCTGCTCGCCGCCGGGGTCGAGCTGGCCGTCGTCAAGCAGGGCCCCAAGGGAGTGCTCGCCCTGCACCGCGACGGCACCCGGGCCGAAGTGCCGCCCGTCCCCGTCGAGGTCGTCAACGGCCTGGGCGCCGGGGACGCGTTCGGCGGCGCCCTCTGTCACGGGCTGCTCGCCGGCTGGGAGCTGGAGCGGATCATGCGGTACGCGAACGCCGCGGGCGCGATCGTCGCCGGCCGCCTCGCCTGCTCCTCCGCGATGCCGTACGACACGGAGGTCGCCCAGGTCGTCGCGGGCGGCCCGGTCCCGGCGCAGGATCCGGCACAGGAGCCCGCGCAGGCCCCCGTGCCGTCGCCCACGCCGTCCCCGGGGACCCCGTCATGACCGGCGTCGACGTGTCCGAGCTGGTCAGGCTGCGCGCCCACCACCCCGAGGCCATCGCCGAAGCCGCCGCCCGCCGGAGCCGCCGCCCCCTGCTGCGCCCGGCCGGTGGAGGCACTGACGCGACCACAGGGCCTGACGCGACCAACGGCGGTTCCACCGGCCGGCTGATGATCATCGCGGCCGACCATCCGGCCCGTGGCGCCCTCGCCGTCGGGGACAGCCGGCTCGCCATGGCCAACCGCGCCGACCTGCTGGAGCGGCTCTGCCTCGCTCTCTCGCGCCCCGGTGTCGACGGCGTCCTGGCCACCGCGGACATCCTCGACGACCTGCTGTTGCTCGGCGCCCTGGAGGACCGCGTCGTCGTCGGCTCGATGAATCGCGGCGGCCTCGCCGGCGCCGCCTTCGAGCTGGACGACCGCTTCACCGGACACCGCCCCGAGGACCTCACCCGGCTCGGCTTCGACGCGGGCAAGCTGCTGCTCCGTATCGACTACGAGGACCCGGGCTCCCTGGACACCCTGCACTCCACCGCCCGCGCCATCGACGCCATGGCCGAACGCGGACTCCCGGTCTTCGTCGAGCCGTTCATATGCCGTCGCGTCGACGGACGGCTCCGTACGGACCTGAGCGCCGAGGCCGTGACACGGTCGATCGCCGTCGCCTCGGGACTGGCCGGTACCTCGGCGTACACCTGGCTGAAGGTTCCCGTCACCGAGAACGCCGACGATATGGCCCGGGTGATGGAGACCTCGACGCTCCCGGCCGTCCTGCTGGGCGGCGAGATCGGGGGCGACCAGGAGGGCGCGTACGAGAAATGGCGCACGGCGCTGCGACTGCCCACGGTTCAGGGGCTGGTGGTGGGCCGCTCGCTGCTCTATCCGGTCGACGGGGACGTGGCGGGGGCTGTCGACACGGCAGTGGGACTGCTCTGACAGGTACGGAGACCTCATGACAGCCAACCGGACCGAACCAGCGGACCAGGAGTCACAGGCGGTGCAGGAGTCACAGGCGGTGCAGAAGTCGCAGGAATCGCACGACCGTCATATCCCCGCGGGCAGCGCCGCCGCGGGCCCGTACGCCCTGGACATCGACCCCGAGCGGGCCGGCTGGTCCCACAGCGCTCTGCGCGTCCTGGAGCTTCCGCCCGGCGGCGCGCACACCCTCACCACCGGGGACAGCGAATGGATCGTGCTCCCGCTCACGGGCGGCTGCACGGTCCACACAGAAGGTGAGTTCTTCGAACTGCTGGGCAGGGAGAGCGTGTTCAGCGGAGCCACGGACTTCGTATACGTACCCCGCGATGCCCATGCACAGATCGCCTCCGGCGCGGGAGGCCGCTTCGCCCTGGCAGGAGCGAAGTGCGAGCGACGACTCCCCGCTCGCTACGGCCCCGCGCCGGAGGTCCCGGTCGAGCTGCGCGGCGCGGGCAACTGCTCGCGCCAGGTCAACAATTTCGCCGCGGCCGGTGTCTTCGACTGCGACCGGCTCATCGCGGTCGAAGTGCTCACACCAGGCGGCAACTGGTCGTCGTACCCCCCGCACAAACACGACGAGCACCACCCGGGCATCGAGGCCGAGCTGGAGGAGATCTACTACTTCGAGATCGACGGCGGCGGCCTCGGCTACCACCGGGTCTCGCCCTCCCGCCCCGGCGGTACGGATGTCCTGGCCGAGGTCCGTACGGGCGACACCGTCCTCATCCCGGACGGCTGGCACGGCCCGTCCATCGCCTCGCCCGGCCGCGACATGTACTACCTCAATGTCATGGCGGGCCCGGGGGAGTCCCGGGAGTGGCTGATCCGCGACCACCCCGACCACGGCTGGATCCGGGACACTTGGCCGGGGCTCGCCGTGGACCCGCGGCTGCCGCTGTACGGACCGGAGAAGGGCGCTCGCGGCCCGGGGAAGGACGCTCGCGGACCGGAGAAGGGACCAAACGGAGCCGAAGAGGGCCCCGACGGAGCCGAGGAGGGACCCCGATGACCACCCCGCCGATCTCGCCGAACAAGGCGCCGACGCCGAAGGACACGCCGGACAGCGCGCCGACGAACGGGCCGTCGAATCCGCCGACGGGGACGCGTCGCCTCACCGTCGCCCAGGCGCTGATCGGCTTCCTGTCCCGGCAGTACACCGAGCGGGACGGCCGCCGACAGCGGCTGATCAACGCCACCTGGGGCATCTTCGGCCACGGCAATGTGGCGGGTATCGGCCAAGCCCTTGTCGAGGCCACCGCGGACATGCGGTACTTGCAGGGACGCAATGAACAGGCCATGGTGCACGCCGCCGTTGGCTACGCACGCCAGAGCAACCGCCTCTCCACCCATGCCGTGACCACCTCCATCGGCCCCGGCGCCACCAACCTCGTCACGGGTGCGGCCCTCGCCACCATCAACCGCCTCCCCGTGCTGCTGCTCCCCGGCGACACGTTCGCCACCCGTCCCGCCGACCCCGTGCTCCAGCAGCTCGAAGTGCCCACCGCGGGCGACGTATCCGTCAACGACGCCCTGCGGCCCGTCTCGAAGTACTTCGATCGGATCACCCGCCCCGAAGCGCTCATCCCGGCCGCCCTCGCCGCGATGCGCGTACTCACCGACCCCGCCGAGACCGGGGCCGTCACGCTCGCGCTGCCTCAGGACGTACAGGCGGAGGCGTACGACTGGCCGGAGGAGTTCTTCGCCGAGCGCGTCTGGCGGGTCCGCCGCCAGGCGCCCGATCCGGAAGAGCTCTCCGACGCTGTACGGCTCGTCAGGGAAGCCCGCCGCCCCCTGCTCGTCGCGGGCGGCGGTGTCCACTACAGCGCGGCCGAGGAATCGCTGGCCGCGCTCGCCGAGGCGACCGGAATCCCGGTCGCCTCCACCCAGGCCGGCAAGGGCTCGCTGCGCCATGACCACCCCAGCGACGTCGGCGCGATCGGCCACACCGGCACTGCCACCGCCGACGAACTGGCCAGGACAGCGGACCTGGTGATCGGCGTCGGGACCCGCTGGTCGGACTTCTCCACCGCGTCCGCCACGCTCTTCTCGAACCCCGCCGTGCGCTTCCTCAACCTCAACGTCACCGGCTTCGACGCCCACAAGCTCGCGGCCCACCCCCTGGTGGCCGACGCCCGTACGGCGCTCGAACAGCTCACCGCGGGGCTGTCCGGCCACCGCGTCGACCCCGCCTACACCAGCGAGTTCGGCGAGGACAAGGAGCGCTGGGAGCACCGCGTCCAGGCCGCGTTCGCCGCCGACGAGGAGCTCGTACGCCCCACCCAGGCGCAGGTCCTGGGCGTGCTCGACGCCCTCGCTACCGACGAGGACATCCTCATCAACGCCGCCGGATCGCTCCCCGGCGATCTCCACAAGCTGTGGCGGGCCCGCTCCCGCGACCAGTACCACGTCGAGTACGGCTATTCATGCATGGGCTACGAGATCCCCGCCGCCATCGGCGTGCTGCTCGCGGACCCCGGGCGGCCGGTCTGGGCGTTCGTCGGGGACGGTACGTACCTGATGAACCCCACCGAGATCGTCACGGCGGTCCAGGAGCGGCTGCCCCTGAAGATCGTGCTCCTCCAGAACCACGGCTACGCCTCCATCGGCGGCCTCTCCGAGACGGTCGGTTCCGAACGCTTCGGCACCGCCTACCGTTTCCGGGCCGACGACGCGACCTTCACCGGCGACCCGCTGCCCGTCGACCTCGCCGCCAACGCGGCCTCCCTCGGGATGCGGGTCATCCGCGCCAAGACCGTCCGTGACCTGCGCGAAGCCCTGGCCGAGGCGCGCGCCTCCGATGCCCCCACCTGTGTCTATGTGGAGACCGAAACGGCAGACATCGTGTCGGGCGTCCCCCCGGCCCAGGCGTGGTGGGATGTTCCCGTGGCCGAGACCGCGACCCGTACATCCGCCGTCAGGGCCCGTGAGGAGTACGACCGCCACGCAGCCGCCCGGCGCCGTCATCTGTGAAGGAGTACGCAATGAAGACCGTCAACCACTGGATCGGCGGCAAGGCCGTCGAGGGCGCGTCGGGCAACTGGGGCCCGGTCACCGACCCGGCGACCGGCGCCGTGACCACCCAGGTCGCGCTGGCCTCGGCCGACGAGGTCGACAGCGCGGTCGCCGCCGCGAAGGCCGCGTACGCCGACTGGGGGACCTCGTCCCTTGCCCGGCGCACCAGCATCCTGTTCCGCTACCGCGCGCTGCTCGACGCGCGCCGTGACGACATCGCCGCGCTGATCACCGCCGAGCACGGCAAGGTGCACTCGGACGCGCTCGGCGAGGTCGCGCGCGGTCTGGAGATCGTCGAGCTGGCCTGTGGGATCACCACTCAGCTCAAGGGCGAGCTGTCCACCCAGGTCGCCAGCCGGGTGGACGTGTCCTCGATCCGCCAGCCGCTGGGCGTCGTCGCGGGCATCACGCCCTTCAACTTCCCGGCGATGGTGCCGATGTGGATGTTCCCGCTGGCGATCGCCTGCGGGAACACCTTCGTACTGAAGCCGAGCGAGAAGGACCCGTCGACCGCGAACCTGCTGGCGGAGCTGGCGCACGAAGCGGGGCTGCCCGACGGCGTGCTGAATGTCGTGCACGGCGACAAGGTCGCGGTGGACTCCCTGCTCGCGCACCCCGACGTGGCGGCGGTCTCCTTCGTCGGCTCCACCCCGATCGCCCGCTACATCCACACGACGGCCTCGGCCAACGGCAAGCGGGTACAGGCGCTCGGCGGCGCCAAGAACCACATGCTGGTACTGCCGGACGCGGACCTGGACGCGGCGGCGGACGCGGCCGTCTCGGCGGCGTACGGCTCCGCCGGCGAGCGCTGCATGGCGATCTCGGCGGTCGTGGCGGTCGGCGGGATCGGCGACGAACTGGTCGCCAGGATCCGGGAGCGCGCCGAGAAGATCAAGATCGGCCCCGGCAACGACCCGGCCTCCGAGATGGGCCCGCTCATCACCAAGGCCCACCGCGACAAGGTCGCCTCGTACGTCACGGGCGCGGCGGCCCAGGGAGCGGACGTCGTCCTGGACGGTACGGGCTACACGGTCGAGGGCAACGAGGACGGCCACTGGATCGGGCTGTCCCTCCTCGACAAGGTCTCCACCGACTCGGACGCGTACCGCGACGAGATCTTCGGCCCGGTGCTGGTCGTGCTGCGTACGGAGACGTACGAGGAGGGCGTGAACCTGATCAACGCCTCGCCGTTCGGCAACGGCACGGCCATCTTCACCCGCGACGGCGGCGCCGCCCGCCGGTTCCAGCTGGAGATCGAGGCCGGCATGGTCGGGGTGAACGTGCCGATCCCGGTGCCGGTCGGCTACCACTCCTTCGGAGGCTGGAAGGACTCGCTCTTCGGCGATCACCACATCTACGGCAACGACGGAGTGCACTTCTACACGCGCGGCAAGGTGGTCACCACCCGCTGGCCGGACCCGTCGGACGCCCCGGCGGGCGTGGACCTGGGATTCCCGCGCAACCACTGACCGACCCGCGAACGACCGATCCACGCACCACCGACCCGCACACCACCGACCCACGCACTTCCTCAACTCGCTGCGGCCCGTACGGCGTTCCCCCGCCCGTACGGGCCGCAGGCGTTTCCAGGCAGGCGGCTGTTCACCGCGTACGGCGGAAATCGCCGGGTCCCGTGACCGACCGTGTCACGGCCGCGTTGACCAGGCGCGGGCGTACGACTCACGCCCGCGACACAGATGCCGGATACAACCGATCTGGCCCCGGCGCACTCACCTGCCATGGACGCGCTGTCCGTACACGCGCATGTACACGGCCTGGCTGATGACCTGCGCCCCGGCTTCGGATCGGAAGCAGGAGGACGTACATGTGTGGCATCACCGGCTGGGTCTCCTTCGACCGTGAACTGCGTGCCGAGTCAGGGACGTTGGACGCGATGACGGAGACGATGTCCTGCCGAGGCCCCGACGACGCCGGCACCTGGATCGACGGCCCCGCCGCACTCGGCCACCGCCGCCTGGCGATCATCGACCTGCCGGGCGGGCGGCAGCCGATGACACTTGAGACCCCGCGGACACCTGAGACCCCACGGACACTTGAGACCCCACGGACACTTGAGACCCCACAGGGCACGCTCGTGCTCGTCTACTCCGGCGAGACCTACAACTTCACGGAACTGCGCCGCGAACTGACCGGGCGGGGCCACCGGTTCACCACCGACTCCGACACGGAGGTCGTGCTGCACGGCTACCTGGAGTGGGGCGCGGCCATGGCGGAACGGCTGAACGGGATGTACGCCCTGGCCATCTGGGACGGCCGGGAGCAGAAGCTGGTGATGATCCGCGACCGGATGGGCATCAAGCCGTTCTACTACTACCCGACCCCGGACGGGGTGCTGTTCGGGTCCGAGCCCAAGGCGATCCTCGCCAACCCGCTCGCCCGCGCCCGGGTCGGCCTGGACGGGCTGCGTGAGCTGTTCACCTTCGTGAAGACGCCCGGCCACGCGATCTGGGACGGCATGCGCGAAGTCGAGCCCGGCACGGTGGTGACCGTGGACCGGGGCGGCCTGCGCCGGCACGTCTACTGGGCCCTGAAGACCCGCGCGCACACCGACGACCGGGCGACCACGGTGGGGCGGGTGCGCACCCTGCTGGACGACATCGTGCGGCGCCAGCTCGTCGCCGACGTACCGCGCTGCACGCTCCTGTCCGGCGGACTCGACTCCTCCGCGATGACGGCACTGGCCGCGCGACAACTGGCCGAGACCGGTGAGACGGTGCGGAGTTTCGCCGTCGACTTCGTCGGGCGTACGGAACACTTCGTCGCCGACGAACTCCGTACCACCCCGGACGCCCCCTTCGTGCACGATGTCGCGCGTGCCTCGGGCACCGACCACCAGGACATCGTCCTCGACTCGGACGCCCTGGCCGACCCGGCCGTACGGGCCAAGGTGATCAGGGCCCGTGACCTCCCCATGGGCCTCGGCGACATGGACGCGTCCCTGTATCTGCTGTTCAAGGCGGTCCGGGAGCACTCGACGGTCGCACTCTCCGGCGAATCGGCGGACGAGGTCTTCGGCGGCTACCTCCAGTTCTTCCACGAGGAGGCGAGACAGGCCGAGATGTTCCCGTGGCTGGTGCAGTACGACAAGTACGTTGGTGACGACGCCGACGTACTGCGGCCCGAGCTGAACACGGCGCTGAACGTCCCGGCATTCCTGCGCGACAGCTACGCCACGGCCATCAGCGGCATCGAACGCCTCGGCGGCGAGAGCGACTTCGAGTTCCGGATGCGCAAGATCTGCAACCTGCACCTGACCCGCTTCGTGCACATACTGCTGGACCGCAAGGACCGGGCGAGCATGGCGGTCGGCCTGGAGGTACGGGTGCCGTTCTGCGACCACCGGCTCGTCGAGTACGTGTACAACGCCCCGTGGTCCCTGAAGTCCTTCGACGGCCGGGAGAAGAGCCTGCTGCGCGAGGCGACGGCGGACGTACTGCCGAAGTCGGTCTACGACCGGGTGAAGAGCCCGTACCCCTCCACCCAGGACCCCAAGTACGCCCTGGCCCTCCAGCAACACGCCAAGGACCTGCTCGCCACCCCTTCCCACCGGGTGTTCGAACTGATCGCCCCGGACAGGCTCCGCCGCGCGGCGGAACGCGAGACCCCCCAGGTCACCGTGGCCTCACGCCGAGGCCTGGAACGCACGCTGGACCTGGCGCTCTGGCTGGACATCTACAACCCGGAGATCGCGCTCTCGTGAGGGGCGGCTCCCCGGCCCGAGGGGCAACCGCACGGGCCCTTCCGCGGTTACAGGCCCCTCGCGTCCCGTTTGGCATGGCGCCCCGGAATGGTTTCCGGGGCGCCATGCCAGGGGCGCCCCGGGGATCAGCACCTAGATGAGTAAGTCCGAAGTCCCGTCTGCCCGGAAACGCCTGGCACGCACGCTCGCCGCGTTGCCGAAATGTCCCCGTAGCTCCGCTACGAAGACACTCCGGCGCCTTGCGATCGCACGCACCAGACGCCCCCGGGCCCGCCCTCTGGGCGGACGACGCTACTTCGGACTTACTCATCTGGGGTCTACCAGGTGTAGAGGGCCCAGGCGTTGCCCTCCTGGACACAGCGGAAGCCCGTGAGCTTTCCCTGCTGGGCCCAGGTGTTACCGGTGGTCTGGCAAGCAAGGGCGCTGCTGAAGAGGCGCGGCGACTGCGGCTCCCGCGGCGACTCCGGCGAGGCGGAGGCCGTACCGGCTCCCAGTGCCAGAGTCGAAGCGGCGATGACACCCACAGCGGAACCGGCCAGAACGCGGCGTATGTTCTTCAAGTTTTCTCTCCATGTGACAGGAAGGCAGGCGCGATTACACCTGCTTGAATCGCGATAATCGCGGCGACGTCGGCATCCTGTGGCGGTGCTCCGTTCAGAAGAGTTGCTTTGGGCTCCCCCTCGGCCGGCGCCGTCAGGTTCGTCGCATGAGACCAGATGCTCGAAAAGCCGCGCGGGTTCCGTTCGGGAGACACTCGCGTGCGGTGTCCCGTCCGCCGGCGTGGCTTTTTTGGGGCCGGTGTCACGTCTACGCTCACTGAGCAGGGCAGCCCCGCCCGGTCCGGTCCCAGAGTCAGAGGTCAGAATCTGTCTCGGCTGCCGGAGTACTGGACTGGCTTGCGGCACTCCGGCGCGTCGTCGGGTGCCGGCTCCTTGTCGAGCGCGTAGCAGAGATCGGCATGGAGTTTCTCCGCCTCAGCCGCGGTCAGTAGCAGTGGAGCAAGGGCGACGTGCTTCCGATGGCGGACGATCTGAAAGGTCAGCGCCAGCTGGCCGTCTTGCTCGCGACGCAGGGATCGGCTCGGTACAGGTGCGATCCGCCAGTCCTGTTCCCCGTCCTCGGTATGGCTCATCCGGATGTGCCTTCGGACTGCGCCTGGCCGTCGCTGTGTTCGTCATTGTCAACGACTGCCGGAAGTCGCCCGCCCCTGCTTTCGGCCACCCGCAGAGTGTCACGCAGCGCTTCACACAATCGGTTGCTCAGGAAACGGAGCTCCCCGGCTTCGGCGTTCGAGGCGTTCAGCATCTCCGTAGCGTGACCGAGCAGGATCTCACCCGCGCGCAGCTGAATCTCCTCGATCTCGTCAGCCAACAGAGCCAGAGGACCACCGCAGTCCTCGTCGGTCACCAGATAGATGCGTTGCCCGGCCTGGCACAGCCATGGCAACAAGCGAGGAGGAGTACTCACCTCGCCACCCCCGTCCAGAGCGCACCGCAGTCCAGCCCGAGGGGGGAGCCGCACTGATGCCGTTGCTCCATCTGATGCTCGTGCGCGATCACGTACGGCCTGACGAGACGGACTTCCTCGCCGCGAGCTGGCGGCCAGAGGCACGAGTCAGGGATGCGCGGCACGCTCAGCGTCGGCTCATCCAAGCAGCCCACGGCCGTACGAACCCCACCCCCTCGATGTCGGCCCGGAGCAGGAAACAGCAGCCTCAGCAGCCACTCGAAATTTCTGCCGACAGGGTTCCGCATGTCGACCCGCTTTCTTCAGTAGGCCACGCCCCTGGGTGCCGGCATGCACCACCGGGGTCTGTTGTGTCTTGACAGTCAACGACCGGATTTGGCCAAGCGGCAGAGTTCATAAGGGGGTTCGTACGCACACGGGAAACAGGAGGAGCGGGCATGGGGGTTCACGGTGAACCCCCATGACGGAGGTTCACGGTGAACCCTCATGACGGAAACTGCTGTGACAGGATGAACACGTGACGTGACATCGGGGGCAGAATGTGAACAGGGACCCGAACCATCAGTTGGCCTCCGTCATGAGGGAGGCCGGAGCCTCGAACAAAGGGTTGGCCAAACGCGTTCGCGAGGTCGCGCAGCGACACGGTGAGCACGTGGGAACCACGCACGTCGCCGTTCAGCGATGGCTGGACGGCGGAGGGATTCAGCGGCAGACCGCTGTGTTCGTCGCAGAGGCGTTGAGCGACAAGCTGCGGCGAAGGATCGCGCCGAAGGACATCGGTTTCCCTGGCATAACTTCCATCCCGACCCCGGCAGTAGGAATGCCCTACGCCGGTTCCTTGACCGAGACGCTGAGCATTCTCGACGGCCTCACGCACCAGCGCCCGGAGGACGGGCCGGCGGATGAGCCGCTCCCCGACAGTGACGTGAACTCGGCCGCTCTTGCCTGGCTTGTCTCTCGCCCGGACGGCTTACCCACAGACACTCCCGCCGCTCGCCGAGTCGGCATGCGGGATGTTGCCGCGATCCGGACCGCCGCCGGGTTCTTCATGCAATTGGACTTCCAATTTGGTGGCGGGCACGCTCACAAGGCGTTCAGGCACTACTTCCGCGAAGATGTGCTGCCCCTGCTCGGAGCCAGCTACAGCGCCAAAGTAGGGGAGTCTCTTTTCCGTGCCGCCTCGGAAATGTCGCAGCTCCTTGCCTGGAGTGCGTACGACAGCGGCAACCATGCTCATTCCGGCCGTTACATGCTGTCGACGCTGCGTCTCACCCAAGTGGCGGGCGACCGCATGATGGGGGCGCGCATCCTCACCAACATGAGCCATCAAGCCAACTATCTGGGGCAGGCGCCCCGGGCTTTGACGCTTGCCCGCGCGTCCGTCGAGGGAGGCAGAAGCAGCTCCACACCCCGCGCCATGGCGCTGTTCTCCGCGCACGAGGCACGCGCGTTCTCGACCGCGCGGGACCGAAAGGGCGCTGCTCGCGCGATGAATGAAGCAGAACGGTTCTTCGAGCGGGCTGACAGCTCCGACGATCCTGAATGGCTCATCTACATGGACGAGGCCGAGTTGTTCGGCGAGTTCTGCCACTGCTTCCGCGATCTGGGGGAGGGCCCCGAAGCCGTCCGTTTCGCCGAACTGGCCGTTGCGCTCACCGATCCCAAGTACGTTCGTACGCTCGGATTCTGTCGAATGGTGCTCGCCCAGAGCCAGTTGCTCAATGGAGAACTCGAAGAGGCCGTGGCGACCGCGCGTCTCGCCGTCGAAGCGGGAGACGCTCTGCAGTCCGCGCGGTTCCAGCGGTACGTGGCCGACTTCCAGCGCGAGATTTCCGCCCATGCGGCGAACTCTGTCGTTCAGCAGTTCAACGGGCAGGTGCGGGACGCGATGAACCGGCTGGACGACGAATAGCCGAGATCAGCCCGGCTTCCAGTCGCGCGGGGCGTCCTTGTTCCGGAGAGAGGAGATACGTCGGGCATACTCCGCTGCCGTATCGGCGCTTTCGGACACGTTCTGCATGAGCCACGTCGTCATGTTGAATTCCTGCACGGCCCGCACGGTGGGGAAGCCGGGCCAGGTACGGAGATCCCTGCCGTACGCGCCGACGAAGGCGCTGTACTCATCCTTGGTCTGCCACCCCAGGCTGTGATGTTCCGTGGCTGTGACCATCAGATCCCACTCGGGAAAGTCGAAGCTGAACCGCTCCAGGTCGATCAGAACCACCTGGCCGTTCCGGTCCACCATGAGGTTCTGTACGTGTGCGTCGCCATGCACGGGCCCCTTCTCGGATCCGAACCGAAGGCCTCTGATCCGGTCCCGAAGCTCGTGTGCCCGCTTTCGCAGGAACGCGCGGTCATCCTCCGGTATGTCGACCGCGGCCTTGATCCGTCGTTCCGTCCGGTCCAGTACCGGATACGGGGGCAGGGACAGCGTGTCCGGCAGACGGAGCGAGTGCAGATCACGGAGGACGGCGCCCAACTCCCCGTACGTCGCCTTCCTGTTGCCTTCCTGGATCAGGTGCCAGAACGTCACCGGATGGCCGTCCACGACGAGGGGCTGTTCCAGATCATCGACCACACGGGTCACGGGGAAGCCCTCACGCGACAGCCAGCGCGACACCTCCACCTCGCCCCGCGCCGATTCCAGATACTCCGTCGAGCGCGCGATGCGCGCCACCACGGGGTGTGCCGCCAGCCTGAACAACGCGTTCTCGCCCAGGCGGATCAGGGACGCCCGATCTCCGTCGAGTCCCGCCTGCCGGCACGCCGCGCCCAAAACCCTTGTGGCACCGGCTGCCGTGAATCCCTCTCCCGCGCGACGTGCGGCACCAGACGGCATGCCCGTACCCACTCCTTCGATTACCGCCAACCGGTAGCGTCGGCCGCAGAACAGACAGCGGTCGGCAACCGGCATCAAGGCGACGGTACCCACGAGCGGTGAGGACAGACGGGGCCGGGGCGGGGCGATCGCGACTCGCGGAGGCAGCGCTCACTCTGACGTCAGCCGATACCCGGTGATGTGGCCGCCGGGACCGGTGTGCGCGCGCTCAACGGCCGGTTTCTCCCGGGGGATCCCCCACTGGGCGGCGGGCCGGGCGTGTACCGCGTCTGGTGTACGGCGAGGGCACCTCGTACTACCCGAGGATGTCCCGCCGTTCAGACCGCAGACAGCGATCCCTGGTCCCGGGCCCGTTTAGGGTTCAATCATGGAGACCCGAACCCCCCGCAGGGCCTGGCTGCGCGCACGGTGGCCGGCCGTTCTGGCCGCCGCCGCTGTGCTTGTCGGTGCCGGAACCTGGACCGCCGTCGCCTCGGACGGTGCGCCCGCCGTGCACCGTGAGGACCAGGTCCTGGAGATGCCGGGCGCCAAGATCGACACGTCGTACTTCACCTCGGGCAGCGGGCGCAGGCCCGCCGTGCTGATCGGGCACGGCTTCGGCGGCAGCAAGAACGATGTGCGGGCCCAGGCCGAGAAGCTCGCGCGCGACGGATACGCCGTGCTGACCTGGTCGGCGCGCGGTTTCGGGAAGTCCACCGGTGAGATCGGGCTCAACGACCCCGACCACGAGGTCAAGGACGTCTCCCGGATGATCGACTGGCTTGCCCGGCAGCCGGAGGTGCGGCTCGACGGGAAGGGCGACCCCCGGGTGGGGATGACCGGCTCCTCGTACGGCGGGGCCGTCTCGCTGCTCGCCGCCGGTTACGACAAGCGGGTCGACGCCATAGCTCCGCAGATCACCTACTGGAACCTCGCCGACGCGCTCTTCCCCAACGGTGTCTTCAAGAAGCTGTGGGCCGGGATCTTCTTCTCCACCGGCGGCGGTTGCGAGACCTTCGAGAAGCAGCTGTGCGACATGTACGAGCGGGTCGCCGTCTCCGGGAAGCCGGACGACGCCGCCCGTGAACTCCTGGAGGAGCGCAGCCCGTCCGCCAGGGCCGGCCAGATCGATGTGCCCGCGCTGATCGTCCAGGGGCAGACCGACTCCCTCTTCCCGCTCGGCCACGCCGACGCCATGGCCAAGGCCATCCGTGACAACGGCGCACCCGTGGACGTCGACTGGATGGCGGGCGGACACGACGGCGGGGACCGGGAGGTCGCGCGGGTCGAGGGCCGGATCTCCTCCTGGTTCGGCCGCTATCTGAAGGACGACAAGGGCACGGACACCGGGCCCGCGTTCCGGGTCAGCCGGACCGGGGGCGTCGACTCCACCGACGGCCAGACCCTGCTGCGGGGGGCGAGCAGCGACCGCTATCCGGGCCTGGAGAGCGGCACCACATCGATCCCGCTCACCGGCGGCACACAGACCTTCAAGAACCCGGCGGGCGCGAGCCCGCCCGCCATCTCCGCCGTACCGGGCCTGGGCGGCGCCGGACTCTCCCAGCTGTCGACGCTCGGCGTCGGGCTCTCCCTCGACTTCCCCGGGCAGTACGCGCGCTTCGACTCCAAGCCGCTCGACCGGTCGATCCGCATCACCGGCTCACCGACCGTCCGGGCCACGGTCAGCTCCAACAGCGGTGACGCGGTGCTCTTCGCCAAGGTGTACGACGTCGGCCCCGACGGCCGCCGGCAGGTGCTGCCCTCACAACTCGTCACGCCCGTACGGGTCGAGGACGCGCGCGAGGGCAAGACGGTGGAACTCACCCTGCCCGCCGTGGACCACCAGGTCGTCCCCGGCCACCGGCTCCGGGTCGTCGTCGCCGCCACCGACCTCGCCTACGCCTCACCGGTCACCCCGGCCACCTACCAGGTGTCCGTGGACGGCGCGCTGACCGTCCCCACCGTGCCCGCCCTCACCGCCGGCTCCACCGGACTGCCCTGGTGGACCTGGGGACTTCCGGCCGCCGGCGTACTGATCGCGGCCGTGCTGCTGCTCACCGCCCGGTGCCGCACCACCGCTCCGGCGCCCGATCCCGCGCTCGCCGATGTGCCCCTCCAGATCACCGGCCTGGCGAAGCGGTACGCCAAGTCCTCCGACCGCTATGCCGTCCGCGACCTCTCCTTCCGCGTCGAGAAGGGTCAGGTGCTCGGCCTTCTCGGCCCGAACGGCGCCGGCAAGACCACCACCCTGCGCATGCTGATGGGGCTGATCAGTCCCGACGCCGGTGAGATCCGGGTCTTCGGGCATGCCATCCGGCCGGGCGCTCCGGTGCTCTCCCGGGTCGGCTCGTTCGTCGAGGGCGCGGGCTTCCTGCCGCACCTGTCCGGACGCGCCAACCTGGAGCTGTACTGGCAGGCCACCGGCCGCCCCGCCGAGGACTCCCATATCGAGGAGGCCCTGGAGATCGCCGGTCTCGGCGACGCGCTCGCCCGCGCCGTACGCACCTACTCTCAGGGCATGCGGCAGCGGCTCGCCATCGCACAGGCCATGCTCGGCATGCCGGACCTGCTGATTCTGGACGAACCGACCAACGGTCTCGACCCGCCCCAGATCCGCGAGATGCGGGACGTGATGATCAGGTACGCGGCCGGCGGCAGGACGGTCATCGTCTCCAGTCACCTCCTCTCCGAGGTGGAGCAGTCCTGTACTCATCTGGTGGTCATGGACCGTGGGCAGCTCGTCCAGGCGGGCCCCGTCGCGGAGATCACCGGCTCCGGTGACACCCTGCTCGTCACCACCACGGAACAGGTGCCGGAACCCGTGGTCGACAAGATCTCCGCGCTGGCGGGGATCGGCTCCGCCGTCCGCACGGACGACGGCCTGCTCGTCCAGCTGGACGGCGCGAGCACCAGCACCCTGATCACCGAACTGGTCCGGCTGGACGTCCCCATGACGGGCGTCGGACCGCACCGCCGCCTGGAGGACGCGTTCCTCACCCTGATCTCAGGAGGCTCCGCATGAGCGCGCTGATCGAATCGGCCCCCGGCTACCGCGCGCGCCGTACGCTGCCGCTGCGGGTCGAGGCGCTGCGGCAGCTGAAGCGCAGGCGGACACTGGCCATGGGCGCCATGCTGGCCGTCCTTCCTTTCGTGCTGATCGTGGCCTTCGCCATCGGCGGTACACCGGGCGGTGATCGCGAAGGCCGGGTGACGCTGATGGACACCGCGACCGCCTCCGGTGCCAACTTCGCCGCTACCTGCCTCTTCGTCTCGGCGGGCTTCCTGCTGGTGGTGCCCGTCGCGCTGTTCCACGGCGACACGGTGGCCTCCGAGGCCAGCTGGTCGTCGCTGCGCTATCTCCTGGCCGCGCCCGTGCCGAGGGCCCGGCTGCTCTGGAGCAAGCTGGCGGTGGCCCTCGGTATGAGCGCCGCGGCGATGCTGCTGCTCCCCCTGGTCGCGCTGGCCGCGGGCACGGCGGCGTACGGCTGGGCGCCCCTCGAACTGCCCACGGGCGGTTCCCTGGCCACCTCCGAAGCCGTACCCCGGCTCGCGCTGGTCGTCGCGTTCATCTTTGTCTCCCAACTGGTCACCGCCGCCCTCGCTTTCTGGCTGTCGACCAAGACCGACGCGCCGCTGGGCGCGGTGGGCGGCGCGGTCGGGCTGACGATCATCGGCAATGTGCTGGACGCCGTGACGGCGCTCGGTTCATGGCGGGACTTCCTGCCCGCGCACTGGCAGTTCGCCTGGGCGGACGCGCTTCAGCCACAGCTGGAGTGGAGCGGCATGGCAAAGGGCGCGGCGATCTCGGTGACGTATGCCGTGGTGCTGTTCGCGCTGGCCTTCCGGGGCTTCTCCCGTAAGGACATCGTGTCGTAACGCCCGGCCCGGGGCGTGTCCGCCAAGCAGCGCGGCGCGCACCACCAGGACCTACACCCAGCCTCGACGAGCCGCTTCCGCACCCGCCCGGAAGCGGCTCGTCGTGCCGAGGGCTGTGAGCAGGTCGCCCACCCGGCGGCTGTAGGTCCGGCTGGACATGCCCAGTCGGGTGGCCGCCGTCTCGTCGGTGAGCCCGGCCAGCAGGGCCTCCAGGACCGGCCGCAGATGCCCCGGCAGGACTCCCGGTGTGGGGAGCGTGGCCGTGGGCAGGTCCTCGCCCGTCTCCCACCACATCTGGTGCGTACGGACCAGGGCCTGGACCACCACGGGGTCACGGATCAGCAGCAGCCCGTGGTAGTGCAGCTGAAGATCGAGGGGGACCGCGGCGACCGCGCGGTCCACCAGGATCAACTTGAACGGGATGGAGTCCGTCTGTCTCGCCCGGCCGGGGAGCTGCGGGGGTAAGGGATACGGAAGCCCGGCCAGCCCGTGCCGGGGCACGATCCGGCGGACGGTGATCGTGGGCGGACGCGCCCGCCTGCCGGTGCCGGCGACCGTACCGGCGAGGGCACCCGGGCCGACATCGTCCCAGGACCGCTCACCCGCGGCCCGCACACAGGCGCCCGCGAATTCCAGGAACTGCTCCGGAATGCACTGGCCCAGACAGCTCCCCGGGTCGTCGAAGATGAGCAGCTCACGGCGGGCGGAGCGGACCAACGCGGTGAGCGTGGCCGTCACTTGCCGCACACCTCGGATCGGCCGACCTGGCGGATGGTACGTGTCCAACACGTCCTCCCCTGCCACCCCCACAGACAGCGTCGACCTGTTGAGCACAGAACCTGGAACATCCCCCACGGCTGACCACCCCCGCCATCCCCTCGGAGTCGTACGCCACTCCATGTACGCACATGATTGCGTACCGTGACAAGTGCCAGTTCAGAGAGTGGCGACTCCATGCCAGTGATCGGCAATCCAGTCTTCAGGTGCGAGAGGATGGGAAGGTGATGGTCGCTCGCGACGTCACCGGCAGCCCCTGGTCGCCGCAGCGGTACCGCCCCCGGCCATAGCCCCGGCCGTGGGGGGCGGTCCGTGCGGCGGACCAGGAAGCCGCCCGTCGCGTCAGCGTCCTGACGGTTTCCGCCCGACCGGCAGACCCCTGTACTGCCGGTCGGGACCGTCGTCCCTCCATGCTGACGCGTGGCTCGGGTGGCGCAACTCCATTTCCCGTACGGCCTGTTGAGCGGCGACTCGCCGAGCGGGCCGGGCGGGCCACTCGCCGGGCGGGTGGATCGCGGGCCACCGGGATCGTGAGGCGGGTGGGGATCGTGAGGTGGGTGGGGGGATTGCGAGGCGGGTGGGGATTGTGAGGTGAGTGGGGGATCGTGGGTCAGATGCGGGGGAGTACCGCCCAGACGGTGCGCCCGACGCCGCCCGCGCGCGCCGTCACGCCCCACGCCTCGGACAGGGTGTCGACCAGAAGCAGCCCTCGCCCGCCCTCCGCGCGGGAGTCGGGGCACCGGGGGCTGAGCGCCCCGTCCTGCGCCCCCTGGTCGTGCACATCGAGCCGTACGTGTGCGGACGTGACCCGTACCTCGCAGCTGATCTGCGCACTGGCCGTGTGCAGCACGGCGTTGGTGAACAGCTCGGACATCAGCAGGACGGCCATGTCGCACAGGTCGTCGGACACGCTCCGGCGCTGAAGCTCGGCGCCGACCCGGTGTCTCGCCTTGGCCACGGAGTCCTGACGGCTGGGAAGCGTGAACACGCCGTCCCACGCGTGCCCGTGCACGCGCACCCCATGCCCGTATGAATCCTGACCGTGCGCACGGAGCCGGAGCCCGGAGGTGTTTCCCTCCGGCTGCCTGCGGACGGAAGCGCACCAGGCTCCCCAGGGGTGATGGGCCCGCGCCTCTGGGGCAGCGCCCCGGACAGGTCCTAACTCCCCAGCGGCCGACTGGCGTTGCTTGTGTGCACGGTGATCCGTGATATGAGCCACGTCTTCACTATGCGGGCTGACGCACTCAGCTCGCAACCAACCGTTCTGATAATTTCAGAATGCTCACCATCTCTCTGGATGGAGCCCCAACTACCTGTCAGACTTTGTGACATGAGTCGGCGTCAGGAGGCGGCACGTGAGTGAGGTCCGTACGGGAACTGCACCCACAGTCCTGCGAATCGTCCTGGGCAAGCGCCTCGGCGCGCTGCGTGAAAGCGCCGGGGTGACCCGCGAAACGGCGGCCCAGGTTCTGGATGTGACCCCGCTGACCGTTCGGCGGATGGAGAATTCGGAAGTCAGCCTCAAGCTCCCGTACGTCCGGCTTCTCCTCCAGGCGTACGGAGTGGCCGAGACCGAGGCCGAGGAGTTCATCGAGCTGGTCAAGGCCGCCAACCGGCCCGGCTGGTGGCACCGTTACCGCGACGCGTTGCCCAGCTGGTTCAGCGCCTATGTCAGCCTTGAGGACGAAGCCAGTCTGATCAGGACGTACGAACCGCACTACGTTCCCGGTCTTCTGCAGACCGAGGACTACGCGCGCGCGGTGCTGCGGGTGGGTGCCCACCGCAACGCCGAGGAGCTGGAGCGGCGTGTCGCGCTGCGGATCAAGCGCCAGCAGCTGCTCGACAAACCGGACGGGCCGATTCTGTGGATCCTTATGGAGGAAGCGGTTCTGCTCAGACCTGTGGGCGGCGCGGAGGTCATGCGGAAGCAGGTCGACCGGTTACTCGAAGCCACTGATCTGTCGAATGTGACCTTGCAGATCATGCCGTTCTCGGTCGGTCCGCATCTCGGGGCGTTCGGACCCTTCCATCTCTTCCGGTTCGACATCCCCGAACTGCCGGACGTGGTCTACACCGAGAACCTGACCGGTGCGGTCTATATGGAACAGCGCCCCGACATCGCCGCCTACCTCGAAGTCCTGGACAACATGTCCGCCCGTGCGGCCCCTGTTGACGCAACCAGAGCTTTTCTTCAAGGGATACGCAAGGAGCTCTGATGCCGGACATTTGCAACGGCATGTCCGCCGACGAGCTGGGTGCCGATGGCTGGGAGAAGCCGTGGAGCGGTCCCAACGGGGGCAGTTGCGTCGAGACCAAGAAGGTGGACGGCGGGTACATCGCGCTCCGCCAGTCCACGGACCCGTCGGGGCCGAGCCTCATCTGCACGACAACCGCCATGGCCGAGTTCATCGAGGGCGCGAAGGGCGGTCTCGCCGACTTTCTGCTGTAGCGGCCGGGCGCCCCACCCGCCCGGCCTGCCCGCCCCCTCCGGCCTTCCCCGCCCTTTCCATCTCCGCTCTCGCCATCCCTGCCCCTATCCACTCCCCCCGCGACCTCAGAAACGGACGGACCAGCATGACGGACCTCGGCCACCCGGCGGTCGACGAGATCGACTCCACCAAGCCCCACCCCGCCCGCATGTACGACTACTACCTTGAGGGCAAGGACTACTACGAGGTCGACAAGGCGGCCGCCGCCAAGGTCGAGTCGGTGTTGCCGACCATCAAGATCACCGCGCGGACCAACCGGCTGTTCATGCACCGGGCCACGCGCTGGCTCGCCAAGGAGGCGGGTATACGCCAGTTCCTGGACATCGGTACGGGCATCCCCACCCGCCCCAATCTCCATCAGGTGGCCCAGGAGGCGGCCCCGGACTCCCGGGTCGTCTATGTCGACAACGACCCGATCGTCCTGCGCCACGCCGAGGCCCTGATGCGCAGCACGCCCGAGGGGCGCACCGCGTACATCCAGGCGGACGTCCGGGACCCGAAGGGCATCATCGGGTCGGAGCGGCTGCACCATACGATCGATGTGAACCGCCCGGTGGCCCTGTCCCTCAACGCGCTGCTGCACTTCGTTCCGGACGAGGACCGGCCGTACGAGATTGTGGCGTACCTCCTCGACGCCCTGCCCTCCGGCAGTTACCTGGTTCTCTCCCACTGCACTCCGGACTTCGCCCCGGACGTCTGGGAGAAGGCCGTGGACATCTACCACCGAGGTGGCATACCCGCTCAGGTACGGGCCCGGGACGAGGTCGTCCGCTTCTTCGACGGCCTGGACCTGGTCGACCCGGGCGTCGTGGTGTCCCACAAGTGGCGTCCCGACGGCGAACCGCAGGACGGCCTCACCGACGCGGCGGTGTCCATCTACGCGGGGGTGGCCCGCAAGCCCTGACGGGCCGGGGAGTCCGGGGCGCCCGGAGCGTACGACGCGGCCGAGGCGCCCGGGTCATGCGACCTGACCGGGGCGCCCGGGTCGTATGACCCGGCCGGGTCATACGAAGATCCCTCGCTCCAGCCGGTCCATCGTGCGCAACCCCCGCGCGGTGACGTCGTGTTCGCCGTGGGCCGGCCCGTAGGCGAGGCAGCTCACGGCGTCGAGCGCCGCCAGGCACGTCAGCGCCTGGCGCTCCGCGTCGGTCAGCGGCCGGCCGTACCCCTGGAAGAACGCGGCGCGCAGGTCGTCGCGGTCCTGCCACGGCCCGCAGGCCAGCCGTACGAAATCCTGGACGGCCGGGGCATACCGGGACCGTTCGAAGTCGATGACCGCGAGCCGGCCGGACCCTGCCAGCCGGCCGGGCCCTGCGAGCCGGCCCGACCACAGGGCGTTGCGCTCCTGGGCGTCGCCGTGGATATGGCCGGGCGTGAGCCGGTCGGTCAGCCTGAGCAGATGGTCGGCGGCGCGGCGGACGAGCGCGCGCCTGCCGTCGGTCAGCAGGTCACCGGCGCGCGCGAGGTGTACCCCGGCGTCGGCGGCTGTGCGCCCGATCGCCGCTTCGGCGTCGCGGCGGGCCCCGGCCGGCAGCTTCTCCGAGCCGTGCAGCCGCCGCAGCAGGGCGCCGAACTGGCGGTGTACGGAACGGTGTTCGGCGGGGATGAGGGCCAGCCGCGACACGGGCGTGCCGGGCACGGCGGTCAGCAGCAGCGCCAGCCGGTGGGCATCGCTGTCCACGAGCCTCGGTGCGTGTCCGTATCCCAGGGCCGGCACGGCGGACTGGTACCCGAAGGTCTCGCGTTCGTAGAACGTGGGCGCCGGTGACTGCTTCAGGAAGAAGCGCCGTCCACGGCTGTCGGTGACACCCCAGACGCGCGAACTCGCGCGCGGATGCGACGTGTCCTCCACGGCGGAGAGAGGTCCTACGACGCGCTCGGCCCATGCCCGCAGTGGCGACGGCAGGACCTTGGCGTGCAGGGGGAGGGGAGCGTGGCCCCGGCTCTGCTCGTGACTCATGCCCCCCACCTCGGTGACGGTCGTGATGACAGGGCCACGCGGCGGCGCGGGGCGTCAACCGGGCGGGTGCTCGACGGGCGGGGCGCACCGGCGTTCTCGAACGCGGGATGTCCGGGGGTGACGCCAAGGGGAGCGGGGACAGGTCGCATGATTCCTCCGGGGTTCGCTGCGGTCGGGACGGACGTCCGGACAACGCCCCTGATCAAGGGCTTGTAACGGGGGACGCCGGGGGAATCATAGAACAAACGTTCGAGGTGAACTCGAAGGCCGTGCCAGGTGCGGGTGGCCGACCGTAAGGGCGCGTTCGAATCACCCGTGAGGTGGGCGGCCACCCGACCGGGGGATCGCGCGGGGCGGTGAGGCGAGGGTACGGGACCGGGCCGGCGGTACGGTCCGGAATGCCGGAAGAGCTCCTCCGGGGGAGCGGCTGCGCGGGTGTCGGCTGCCTGCCGGCCGGCAGGAGAGCGTTGCCGGCGGGTATTGGGCGAGCGGCGAATGCGGGAGGGAATCGCCCTGTCTGCACAGAAGGGGCATATGGAGCGTCCGGGGTTCGTCCCCTCGGTCACCGTGGGCGGAGCCGCGGCTGCGGAAAATCAGGGCGCGATCCTGTCGGTGTGTGAGTAAGTCGATCACCGGTCAGGCGGCACAAGCTCAAACTGTCGTGTGCCGTGTGTGCTGACGACGTCGTCCGGTCTCACCGACGGCTCCGCCGCTCCCTTGAACGCGGTGGGTCACGCGGGTGCGGGGTCGGAAACACGCACCATCGGTCACACTTCATCGCTCACACACACCGCCTGCGGTGGTTGCCGGCGGGAACGCGGGACGGACGCCTCCTAGCGCCTTGATCGCGTCTTCGCAACTGTTTCTACGTACGCGTCCACGGACGTGTATCTTCCCAGGCAGCAACGTTGATCGCTACCTGTTGTCACCGTCTTTTCACACGTAAGGAGTGAAGTGAGCTCTACCTGTAAAGCCGTCATAGCCACTGCCGTCGAGTCGGTTCAAACGGGGTGTACCGTCTTGGCGAACGTGTTCCAGTGGATGTGGCGCGCGGGATGGAGCGGGGCAGCCGCGTAAGCGTCTGATCCGGTTCATCGGTAAAGGGGCCGGCTCTCTGAGCATGTGATCAGGAGCCGGTCACGCCGTGGCCCGCAGGAGGCGCCGCAGGCCCTCTGCCTCCGCCTCCGCTTCAAGGCTCTGGTAGAGCGCGATGGCCTCTCTCCCGTACTGCCGGGCCAGTTCGATTCGGTGCGAGAACAGGGTGGTTCGCGCGAGTCCCGCGAGCGCGTGTGCGCAACCCAGTGGGAATTCGATGCTCCGAGCCACGTCAAGCGCCTGCTCATAAACTCTCAGCGCGATGTCGAACCGTCCCGAATCGCGCTGAACATCGGCCACCCCGATCAGCGCGCGCTGACGCTCGTACGGATTGTCGATACCGCGGGCCACTTTCTCCGCCAGGTTGAAATGCAGCAGGGCCTTGTCTCTTCGCTGAGTCTCCGCGTATGCCGTGCCCATGTTGATCAGCACATTCGCTTCGCCGAGGGTGTCGCCGCCGGCCCGGTGGCTGTCGAGAGCCCGCTGGAAGCAGGCCAGTGCCAGTGCGGTCTGCCCGGTCGCCTGATTGAGCGCCCCCAGGTTGGTCTCCAAAATCGCCAGTTGTTGCCTTCCGCCGCGCCGCCGCATCAGCACCAGCGAGCGCTCGTAGCAGTCGCGGGCGTCCGCGTCACGTCCCTGAAGGGCATGCAACTCGCCCTCGTTGTTGAGGGCTTGAGCCACCCCGTACAGGTCGTTCATCTCCTCGTAGATGTCGTGCATGGCCCGCACCTTGCGGATCGCCTCGTTGTACTGGCCGGCTCGAGACAGCACCATGCCCTGGAGATTGAGACACTCGGCCTCGCCGTGCCGGTCGTGAACCACCCGGTACAGCCCGAGCGACTGGTCCACGAGCCGCAGGCCCGTGTCGTGCTGGCCCGCCGCCAGGTGGGCACGGCCCGATTGGAACAGGGCATCGGCGCAGCCGTGCGGGTCGTCGAGATCCCGGAAGAGGGACAGGGCCTCCGTCGCACAGCGCAGGGCCTCGTCGTGACCCTTCTGTGCCAGCACGTCCGCGCGCTCCATCAGGGTCCGTGCGAGAGCCGCTCGGTCGCCGTTCGCGCGCAGGGCGGGCACGGCGGCTCTGTAGAGCTCGGCCGCGATGTCCCATGTTCCCCATGTCTTGAGCGACTTGGCCAGTACGTGCGGGAACAGTGCGGCGTAGTCCGGTCGCTCGGCAGCCGCCGTACGCGCGACCGCCAGGATGTTGGCGCGTTCCACGGTGAGCCACACCGACGCCTCGTCCGGGTCGGCGAGTTCGATCGCGTGCGGAGAGATCCGTTCGGGGGGCAGAGGAAGCGCCCGACGGTTGGGATTCGCGAGGCGGTCGGCACGGTGGGCGGTAGTCAGGTGGTAGGCGAGGAGCCGGTCGACCGCCTCCTGACGGGTGGGTTCCGGCTCGGTCCGGATACAGATCTGGAGGCCGAAAGCGCGGGCGAGGTCGTGGAGGCGATAGCGGTCGCGTACGGGCTCTTCGAGCAGGTGGCAGTCCAGCAGTTCTTCCAGGCTTCTGCGGACCTGTACGGAGCCGGCCCAGGCTTTCGTGCCGGAATTCGTCCCCGTCTCCGGTCCGGCGAGTGCGGTTGCCGCCCGGAGGGTGATGTCAGGGCCCGGATGCAGCGCCACGCGGCGGAACAGTGTCTGCGCCGGAGTGCTCAGTTCGGCGTACGTGAGCCGGAAGGCCGAGGTGACGGCCGCGTCGAACTCGTCGAGTGGGTCCGCCGCCTGGGTCAGTCGGTCGAGTAGATGGCGCAGGTCCCAGGAGTCCCGGTGGCGGTAGTGGCTCGCCGTCATCTGCAGGGCGAGCGGATGGCAACCGCACGCGTCCACGACCTGGCCCAGGGCTTCGGAGTCGGGGGCCAGTCGAGCGGCGCCGGCGACCCGGGTGAACAGCGTGGCCGCCTCCGCCCCTGACAGGACGTCCACGAAGAGCGATGTGGCGCCTTCCAGCCCGGCCAGTCGGTTCCGGCTGGTCACGATCGCCCGGCAGGTGGGAGTACCCGGCAGCAGGGGACTGGCCTGTGCGGCGTCCTTGGCGTTGTCGAGTACCACGAGCGCACGGTGGCGGGCGGTCCACTCCCGCCATCTGGCGACACGTTCGTCGAGCGAGGCCGGCAGCTCTCCGGATGAACCCGTGGCCCGGAGAAGGACGGCGAGCGCCTCGGCCGGTTCATGGGGTGGGTGGCCACTGTAGGCGTGCAAATCGACGTAGAACGAGCCATCCGGGTAAGACGAGCTCAGCTGGTGTGCGGCGTGGATGGCCAGTGCGGTCTTCCCGACGCCGGGCATCCCGTGTATCACGGTCAGCGGAAGGGCCTTGGTCCCGTTGTTGTCGGACACCGGTTCCGAGAGCAGAATGCGCAGCTCGCCGGTACGCCCGGTGAAATCCCGAGTGTCCCGGGGGAGGTTGTTGCGAGAGCCCGGTGCAGCCGCCGACGCGACGGCGCCCGGGTGTGTCTCCATGAGCGTTCGGTCCTGGTCGAGAATGCGCCGATGCAGTTCCTGGAGTTCCGTCCGGGGCTCGATGCCCTGCTCCTCATGGAGGCGCCGGTGTGTGGTCCGGTACAGGGTGAGAGCCTCGTCGTGCCGCCCGGAGCGGTACAGAGCCAGCATCAGTGAGGCGACCACCTTCTGGGCGAGCGGATTCTGCGACGCCATTTCGCGCAGTTCGCCGATGAGATCCGCGTGCCGCCCCAACTCCAGCTCAAGGCGGATCCGTTCCTCCCGTACCCGGCGGTGATCCTCGATCAGCCGGGCGCGCGCCGACACGGTCCAGCTCCCGGTGAATTCGGCCAGCGGCTCACCTCGCCAGAGGCCTTCGGCGGTGTGCAGCAGGCTGATGGCCGCCTCCCGCTCCCCTCTTCCGGCAGCCGCGGTGCCAGCCTTCCGCAACCGCTGGAACCGCAGCAGATCGATGTCCTCCGGATCCGCGAGGAGCCGGTAGAGGCGTGGGGAGGGTCGGTCTATCCCGGCCAGGTCACCGACCGCGTGATGCAGCCGTCGCCGCAGCCTGGACAGGTAAGTCTGCATGGTGCCCACGGCTGTTGGCGGAGGGTCGCCGTCCCAGACACGGTCCATCAGCGTGTCCACGGTGACCGGCTCGCCCCGGGCGTGGACCAAAACGGCCAACACACAGAGCTCTTTCACCGAGCCGAGCGCGTGCCGCTGCTGCTCATGCCACAACTCAAGGGATCCCAGAGCAAGAAGTTCCACCATCGCCCCCGATAGGTGTGCTTCTTTCCTGCCGCCTCAGGCAGCGACTGAATATTTCTATGGCATTCGTCCCATTCTTTCCGCGGGGCCAGGAGTAGCAGAGAACGGCGCACAGGAGCGCGGCGGGCGCACACCCCCCGGTTGCCCATCGCCACGACCGCTGCCCGGGGAATGCAGGATTCCTGCAAGCCGACCGTCCAACCTCCGGGGGAACTCTGGTACGTGGCCGCGCCGGATCGTCGCGGCAGAGCGGACCGATCACTGGACTTGAGAAGAACCGGGGGATTGATCTGATGAGTGTGACAGTGCCGGAAACCCAGTGGCGTCATGTGCCGGTGCGCCTTGACGTCGAGCGCTGGGCCACCCGCCGTATCCGTAGAAGGGTCCTGGCCGTCGTGCACACGGTGGTCTCGGGGCAGCGGCTGCTCGAGGCGGTGCGACTGCTGGCGGGCGACTCGCAGGTGCAGGTGTTCTTCACCTCGGCGCCCGATGTCTTCAGCAATGGCGTCGCCACCTTTCTCGACCAGCTCAAAGGGCTGGTTCTGCCATGGAGCCAGGCGGTGCAGACGGAGTTCGACCTCGCGCTGGCCGCGAGCCACGGCGGCCTCCACGAACTCCACGCCCCCGTGATCGTGCTCCCGCACGGCGCCGGGCACAACAAGATCACCCCAGGCGGGCGGCGCGGGCGGCTGGTGGCGGAGCGGGGTGTGTACGGGCTCAGCAGGCAACGGCTGATCAGGGACGGCACGGTGGTGCCCGAGGCGATCGTCCTGGCGCACCACGAAGAGCTGACCCGCCTCGGCCGTGAGTGCCCCGAAGCCCTGCCGGCGGCGGAAGTGGTCGGCGACCCGTGCTTCGACCGCATCATGGCGAGCCTGCCCTCGCGCGCGCTCTACCGCGAGGCTCTGCACACCAGGGCCCGGCAGCGGCTGGTCCTCGCCTGTTCGACCTGGGGGTCCGACTCGCTGCTGGGGCGGAACTGGGAGTCGCTGGAGCGACTGGTCCACGAACTGCCCCGGGACGAGTACCGCGTCGCCGCGCTGCTGCACCCGCACGTCTGGAACGCCCACGGCGAGTGGCAGATCCGCAGCTGGCTGGCGGGGCTGGAGCGCGCGGGGCTCACGCTGATCAGCCAGTACGGCGACTGGGTCGGGGCGCTCGTCGCGGCGGACTACATCGTGGGCGACCATGGCTCCGTCTCGCTCTACGGCGTCATGACCGGCGCCCCCGTACTGATGGCCGGCCTCCCCGAGGCGGAGGTGGACCCCGGCTCCCCCCTGGCGGAGTTGCGTCGCTTCGCACCCCGGTTGCGCGGGGACCGGCCCCTGCGCCCGCAGCTCAGCCGCAGCTCCACGGCGTACGACGCGCTGCGTCACGAACGCGTCGCGGCCCGGATCACCTCCGAGCCGGGGCAGTTCGCCCGCAAGATGCGCGCGCTGATCTACCGGAAGCTCCGCCTGCGGGCACCCGCGATACGACAGACGGTGGAGCCGGCGCGCCTGCCGCTCACGGTGCGCCACGACGAGCCCGGCAGCGCAGCGCTGTGACGGCGCCGAGTGTCGTCGTGTCCGAGGCGGCCGTGTCCGAGGCGACCGACTACGACGTGGCCATGTCCGAGGCGGTCGAGTTCGGCGCGGTGGCGCCCGGCTCGGCAGTCCCCGGCTCGGCCGGGGTGCGAGGGCCGGTTCTCCGGGTCCGGGTCGCGCTGGTACGGCTGGACTCCGACGCCCCGGTCGTGGACGAGCATCTGCGTGTCGATCTCCCCGCGCCGGGCCGGTGGGCCCAGCTCGCCGACGTACTGCTGAGGGAGGGCGAAGGAGCCGAGAGCGCCGCGCAGTTGGCGGCGTGCCATCCGGGCGCCCTGGTGGTGGCGGTGCATCGTGGCCCCGACTGCTGGATGCGTTTCGGTGCCGACGGCCCGACACTGACGCTGCGAGCCCGGCGGGCCCCGGCGCCTGGCTGGGGGATCTGGGCCTCGCTGGCCCACACCTGCCTGGTGGCCGGGCTGCCGGCCGAGGCACTGGGATCGGCGTCGGTGCGGCTGCGGCGGGCTCAGGCCGTGGCATCGCCCTCCAGCTGTTCGATCCGGAGTCGTACGCCCTGGGCGTCGGCCGATTCCGACCGGCCCGCCGCGGAGTAGAGATCCAGCGCCTCCCGGTAGAGATTCCGGGCGCGGCCGGGCTGCCCGCGCCGCTCGGAGAGCCGGGCCAGGCTTTCCACGGTGCGGGCTGTCTCGGAGTCGGCGGCCATGCCACGCAACGTGGTCAGCGCGCCGGACAGGAGCTCCTCCGCCCGGTCGAGCAGACCGTGGTCGAGGGGCGCCTGATCGAGGAGCGCGCGGCCCAGAAGTCTGGCCGCGCGGGCGGCGTTGTACGTGTCGCCCTCGTCCGCGAGGACGCGGCGGGCGGCGTCGGCGTCGGCGATCGCCTCCTCGGGGAGTCCTCGTGCGAGGGCGACATCGGCCAGGTTGAGCCGGGCCAGTCCGCCGGCCCGTGGATCGCCGCACCTGGGTAACTCCGCGGCGGCACGTGAGAAGAGCTCGGCCGCCCGGTCCAGGTGGCCGAGTCTCTGGTGGGCCAGTCCCCGGTAGTTGAGGGTGCGGGCATGGCCGCGGGCGTCACCGCCGCTCCGGAAGATGCCGGCCGCCTCCTCGAACATATCCAGGGCGCCCTCATGATTCCCCGAGCCGAGTTCACCCACCCCACCCGACGTGAGCATGCGGCATTCGGCCGTGGTGTCACCCAACTCCCTCGCCGCGACGAGCCCTTCCGCATGGGCCGCACGCCAGTGCCCGTAGAACTTGCGCCGCAGGAAGAGGGGCCACAGAGCGTCGGCGAGCTGCCAGCCCACGGTCGGGAAACCCGCGGGGCGGGCACGGTGGACGACAGCCATCAGATTGGGCAGTTCACGTTCCAGCCAGTTCAGCGCGTCCTCGGCGTCATTGCCGAGATCCGTCGTGATCACCGGTCCTTCGCCGTAGTCGCGGGGGAGCGTGCGGTGTTGAGGGTCGATGATCTCCTCGGCGCGGGTGGCTGTCGCGAGGTAGTGGTCGGCGATGCGGCGCAACGTCGCGTCGCGGTCCTCGGCGGAGTCGTCCGCCGCCGCCCTCGCGGCGGCGTGCAGCCGTACGAGATCGTGGAAGCGGTAGCGCTCCTCCCCGACATCGATGAGCAGATTCGCGTCATGCAGGGTGTCGAGCGGCTCTGTCGCGTCCCCGGCCAGCGCGGCCGAAGCGGCCACGCCGTCGAACTCCCGGCCCGGGTGCAGCCCCAGCAGCCGGTAGAGCCGGGCTGCCCCCGGGGGCAGCCCGTGGTACGACAGATCCAGCGCCGCCCGTACGTTGTGATCGCCGTCGATGGCCAACGCCTCCAGCCGGTCGTGTTCCTCGGTGAGTGCGTGCACCATCGTGGTGATACGGCGTCTCGGGCGGGCCGCGAGACGGGCCCCGGCGACGCGGACCGCCAGCGGCAGGCCGGCGCAGAGCTCCACCAGGGCGCGCGCCTCGTCGGGCTGCGCGGCCACCCGGTCGTCACCGAGGGTCGCCGCCAGCAACTCGACCGCGGCCTCCGTGCCGAGGGGCTCCAGATGGACCGCGTAGCAGCCGTCGACGGTCAGGCCCGGAATCCGCCATCGGCTCGTCACGGCCGTCACGCTCCGGCCCCCCGGCAGCAGCGGCCGGACCTGGGCCGCGGTGGCGACATCGTCGAGCAGCACCACGATCCGCCGATCTGCGGTCAACGAGCGGTACAGCGCCGTCTGTTCGGCGAGTGTCGTGGGCACCTGTTCGGCCGGTACCCCCAGCACCCGCAGGAAGCCGTTGATGACCTCGCCAGGCGTCGTCGGCCCGTTCGAGGCCTGGCCGCCCAGGTCCGCGTACAACTGACCGCCGGGAAAGTGCGGGCGCAGCGAGTGCAGCCAGGCCAGCGCGACGGCGGTTTTGCCGACCCCGCCCAGACCGCTGACCGCCGTCAGCATGGGATGGCCCGCCCGTTCGGCGCGGGTTCGGTGACGCTCCAGCGCGTCCAGCTCCGCCGAGCGGTCGGTGAGAGGGACCGACGGCGGGAGCTGCCAGGGCACTTGCGGTGCCCGCGCTCCCGAGGCGGCCCCGGCACCGATGTGGATGCCGCCGTACACCGCCCCGGCCTGTACAGCGGCGCCGTGCACCGTACCGCTCAGTTCGTTGTGGTCTCCACGCTCATGCCCCCGCACCCGTCCCCCTCCGACCGCGTGAGTACCGCCTGTGGGAGGAATCCTTTCCGTGCGCGCAATCGATATCCACCGCGCGAGGGGTGATCTGGCTCTCCGGCACCCGTGGTGACGGTCACGGCCCCGGTCAGTCCACTCAGGGCTGCCCGGGGCCGGCCGCCTCTCAGCCCGTTCGCTGCGAGGCGGGGACGGACAGCGGAGGGAGGTCCGCCGGGAGCAGCAGGCGCAGGTCGTCCAGGTCCGGTGCGGGCAGGGCGCCGATGCGGCCCGCCTGCCTCGTCATCATGGTCTCCAGCAGTTGGCGGGCCGTGCGGGCGTTGCCGAAGGAACGGTCGCGCGGCAGGGCGTCCACGTAGGTGTGCAGCGCCTTGAGCGTTTCCGGGGCGGAGTCGTACCCGTAGCCCGAGGCGTGCTTGGTCAGGATCTCGATCAGCTCGTCCGTGGTGTAGTTCTCGAACTCGACCGAACGGGAGAACCGCGAGGCCAGGCCCGGGTTGGAGGACAGGAAGCGCTGCATCTCCTCCGTATAGCCCGCGGCGATGACCACGACCTCGTCGCGGTGGTCCTCCATCAGCTTGAGCAGGGTGTCGACCGCCTCGCGGCCGAAGTCGGAGGACGAGCCCTCGGGCGTGAGGGTGTACGCCTCGTCGACGAACAGCACACCGCCTATGGCCCGTTCGAAGGCTTCCTTGGTGTTCTGCGCGGTGTGGCCCACGTAGCGGCCCACCAGGTCGGCGCGTGCCACCTCGACGAGCTGGCCCTTGGGCAGGACACCGAGGGAGCGCAGCAGGTCCGCGTAGAGCCGGGCGACGGTGGTCTTTCCGGTGCCGGGCGGGCCGGAGAAGATCAGGTGCTGGCTGATCTTCGGGGTGGGCAGCCCGGCGGCCTCGCGCTGTCTGGTGGCGGTGAGCAGGTTGACCAGGGCGGTCACCTCGTTCTTGACGGCCGCCAGGCCGACCATGGCGTCCAGCTCGGCGAGCAACTGCACCGAGTCCGGGCCGGAGTCCGCGCCGGTGGCGGTGTCCGGCGTCACGTCCTCGGGCAGCAGGAGCGTCAGGTCGCTCTCCGCCGGGTCCTTCATGGAACTGAGCCGGAAGGCCTGCCGGTCCACCATCTCCTCGAACACCCGGCGGGCCGCACGGCCGTTGCCGAAGGTGGCGTCGCGCGGCATCAGTTCGTAGTGCCGGGCGAGGGCGTCCAGGGTCCGCGGGTCCAGCTCGTAGCGATGGGCCTCGCACATGCTCTCGGTGATCGTCACCAGCTCGTCCACCGCGTAGTTGGCGAACTCGATGGTACGGGTGAACCGGGAGGCCAGGCCCGGGTTGGAGGAGAGGAAGGTGCCCATCTCGTCGGTGTAGCCCGCGGCGATGACGACGACGTCGTCGCGGTGGTCCTCCATCAGCTTCAGCAGGGTGTCGACGGCCTCACGGCCGAAGTCCGCGCCGGAGCCCTTGCTGTCGGAGAGAAGGGTGTACGCCTCGTCGACGAACAGCACACCGCCGAGGGCGTCGTTGAACGCCTCGGTGGTCTTGATGGCCGTGCCACCGATGATCTGCGCGACGAGGTCGGCCCGCGACACCTCCACCAGATGCCCGGAACGCAGCACTCCCAGCTCCGCCAGGATGCCTCCGTACAGCCGGGCGACGGTGGTCTTGCCGGTGCCGGGCGGGCCCGAGAAGACCAGGTGGCGGCTCATCGGCGGGACCGGCATGCCGAGCTGGGCGCGGCGCTGGGCGAGCTGGTTGAGGTTG
The DNA here is from genome assembly GCF_044753355.1 of Streptomyces sp. NPDC088400. Classification (NCBI taxonomy): domain Bacteria; kingdom Bacillati; phylum Actinomycetota; class Actinomycetes; order Kitasatosporales; family Streptomycetaceae; genus Streptomyces; species Streptomyces sp. NPDC088400. The sequence goes on from NZ_JBIVMZ010000009.1 coordinate 365,343, forward strand.
ACGAGCGTACGTACCTGGTGCTTGACGTCGGCGAGGCCGACCAGCGACTCCAGCTCCTCCAGCGGACCTTCGGGGACCTTGGCCTTGTCGCCGGCGGCTCCTCCCGCCGCGCCCATCTCGACCAGCGTGTCGCCCCAGGCGTCCGGTGTGACGTTGCCCGCGCTGTTCAGGTCCTCCACCGTGAGCCGCTCGCTCGCGCGGGACTGCCGCAGGCCCGCCCCGCGGTTGTCCCGGACCGAGCAGCCGACGACGGAGACCGTCTCGGTGCTGTCGATCCGGACGCCGTCCCCGAGACAGCCGGTGATCTGGCAGGCGTTGAGGGAGGCGCGGGCGCCGCTCGACAGCAGGACGCCGTGGGCGCCCGAGTCCATGATGTGGGCGCGGACCACGGACAGTTCGCCGCCGTTCTCCACGACGACGGCGGACGCCGAACTGTTCTCGATCCGGCAGTCCCGTACGGTGCCGAGGCCCTCCGAGCCGACGGAGACCGAGGCCTCGGCCGCCGCGTTCATGACCGTGTCGCGGATCTCTGGATTGCCGCCCGAGGCGATACGGACCGCGGTGGCGCCCGCCTTCTCGATCTCGCAGTGCTCCAGCCGGCCGCGCCCGTCCTCGATCACCTCCACGCCGTGGCCGCCCGGAGAGGTGATCCGCGCGCGGCGCACCAGCGGATTGGCGCCGGTGCGTATCCGGATCGCGGTGGCGGCCGAGTCCGCGACCACCAGTCCGTCGAACTCCGGCGCGGACTCCTCCTCCAGCAGGACGGCGGCGGTCTTGTCGGCGCAGTCCCGCACCACGGTGCCGGTGAGGCTGGGCGCGCTGGAGCCGATCACCCGGATCGCGGGCTCGGCCGCGGAGTCGAACTCGCAGTCCTGGAAGGTGCCCCGGGAGCGCTCGGTGACGGCGAGACCGCTGCCCTTGGTGCGTGAGGTGCGGCAGCCCAGCAGTTCGGGATCGGCGTTCGAGGCGAGCATGAAGCCGGGGCCCGTGGTGTTCGTGACCGTCACGTACTCCAGGGACGGGCGCGAGCCGCTCGTGATGTAGACACCGACCGCGCTGCCCCGGACGGTGGTGCGCAGGACGCGGGTGCTGCTCCGGCCCTCCAGGGCGATGGCGGGCTTGTCGGTGCCGGAGATCTCGCAGTCCTCCACCAGCCCCTGCGACTCGCCGCTGGCCAGTACGCCGTTGGCGCGGGCGTCGCGCAACCGGCAGCCGCGCACGGTCGTACGGGCCTGCTCGCCCATGACGACGGCGGACGTGCCGAAATTCTCCAGGACGGAATCGGCGACGGTGCTGCCGGTGGGCGCGGAGTCCACGACTCCGGCGCCGTCCGGGTTGCTGACCCGGCAGTCCCGCATGGCCACGGAGCCCGTGTCCCGGGCGATCACGGCCGTCCAGCCCGAGCCCACGACCGTGCAGCCGTCCATGGCGACCTGGCCGCGCGGGGAGTCCACCACCGGCAGGTCCTCGCTGCCGCCGCGCAGCGTCAGGTCGGTGAGCATCACGGCGTCGGCGACCAGGAGGATCGCGGTGCCCCGGCGCGGGCAGATCTCCACGCTGCCCCGCTCGCCCTCGGCGGCGATGGTGACGCGGGTCTTGACCGTGAGGTTCTCGGGATAACGGCCGGGCCGGACCCGGATCACCGCACCGGTACGCGCCTGAGCCAGAGCCTCACCGATCGTCCGGAAGCTCTCCGGTTGTTCCGGGCAGACCGTGAGCAACTGCCGTGACACGCTCGAACCTCCTCGTTGTGGTGCCGCTGCCGCCGGTCTTCCCCGCCCGGGGCGGAACGGGGGAGAGGATCTTCGTACGGCTGTGCGCACGCGTTGAAGGCTACGGGAACGATGCTGAGATCTTCCAGGCGAGAGGGAGGAGTTCACGTTGTCGGCCGGGCGCACCCGCGCGGGGCGCCGTGTGCCCGTCGGCCGTCGCTTGCCCTTCCGGTGTCCGGCCGGTGCTCTTCGGGGCGTCGCGCCGGCCGTTCGTCCCTCCACACGTCGCGCCTCCATCTGCTTCCGTACGTCCGGTTGTTCCCGTTTCCCTGGGTCCGGTTGTTCCCGTTTTCGTAGGTCTGGTTGTTCCCGTACGTCCGGCCTCCGCCCGTTCCTGAACTCACGGCCCCCACCTGTACGTTCCGCCTCCACCGGCGGCGCATATCATGCGCGCCATGGACTGTGCTCGTATCCACCGCCGTCCGGTCGCGTCGGCGGTGGCCGCCGCCCTGCTGGTGGCCGTACCGCTGACCGTCGCCGGAGCGGCGCCCGCCGCCGCGGAATCCGTCGGACTGCCTGTCGTACGGTCCGCCCTGGGGCCGGACGAGCCGTGCGTGGAGGCCTCGGCGAAGAAGGCCGAGGCCGAATCGTGGACGTCGGGGGCGCTGGGGCTCGAACGGGCCCGGACGCTCTCGCGGGGGGCCGGGACGACGGTCGCGGTCGTGGACACCGGGGTGGGGCAGGACGCGGCCGGGCTGTCCGGCCGGGTCACGGCGCTCGGTGGCGCGGGCCAGGACTGTGTCGGGCACGGCACCTTCGCGGCCGGCCTGATCGCCGCGACACGCACCGGGGGCAAGGGCCTGGCGGGGGTGGCGCCCCAGGCGCGGATCCTGGCCGTACAGGGCACGGACCAGCGGGGCCAGGCCACGGCGGACCAACTCGCCGGCGGGATACGGGAGGCCGCCGATGCCGGGGCCTCCGTCATCTACGTCGGACAGGCGCTGGCCACCGGCAAGTCCGTGCTGACGGCGGCAGTGGAGTACGCGAGCGAGAAGGACGCCCTCGTCGTCGCCCCGCTCGCCCCGGACGCGCTGCCCAAGGACCGAGCCACCGGCGACACCGAGAAGCCGGAGCCCTGGTACTGGCCCGCGGCCGCCCCCGGGGTGCTGGCCGTGACGGACTACGGCCCCGACGGGGGCCGCCCGGACAACGCCCCGGTGGTACCCGGCGCGGACCTGGCGGCGCCCGGCGACGCGGTGGTGAGCGTCGGCCCCGAGGGCTCGGGCCACTTCATCGGCTCGGGCGCCTCGCTCGCCGCCGCGAACGTCGCGGGCGCGGCGGCGCTGGTGCGGACGCGGCATCCGGACATGTCGGCGGCGGAGGTCTCCCGGCAGCTCACGGTGGCGGCCTACCCGGCGGCGCCGCCGCGGCTGGACCCGTACGCCGCGCTGACGGCCGTACTGACGGAGCGTCAGGGCGACAGGCCGCGGCCGGCGGCGGCAGTGGTCCCGCCCGCCTTCTCCGCCGTACCGCGCGAACGAGCGCTGGTCATCGCGGGGGTGGGCGGGGGAATCGTGCTCCTGGTGGCCGCGGCGGCGGTGGTGATCCCCCGAGGCCGCGCGCGCGGCTGGCGCCCGGCGGGAAGGTAGACCCTGTCTTACGGCGCGGGGCTCGCGTCGCCCCCCGCGGCCGGGGCTCGCGGGGGAGGCCAGGGGTACGAGCAGCCCCACCCGTACCTGGAACTCCGTATCCCGGGAATTTCGGTACGGCTGGCCCGTACGCCGGCCCGTCAGGGGCCCGGAACGGGAAGGGCCCTTCCCGGTTCGGGAAGGGCCCAGCCACGGCTCGCCACGGCTCGTCAGGGCCCGAAGGCCCCGGCCCGGTCAGATGTCTCCGTCCCCCAGCATCGCCGTCTGCACCTGCATCGTCTTGCGACGGGTGATCCGCGTCCCGCGCCCCGGCGGCAGGTTGCGGCCCTTGAGGCTGCCGAGGATGAAGCCCTCCGACGGCGGGCAGGACAGCAGCAGGGTCGGGGTGTTGACCTCCTGCATGCGTCGCAGCAGGATCTCGCCCAGGCCGCGGCCCGCGCCGGCCGCCGAGCGGGAGACGATCAGGTGCAGGCCCACCTCGTAGCCGAGCGCGAGGTGATTCAGCAGCGGGTCGAACGGCGCGTTCATCGGGCTCGTGCCCAGCATGTCGTAGTCGTCGACCAGGATGAACAGCCTCGGGCCGGTCCACCAGTCGGCCAGCCGCATCCGGGACGGGGAGATGTCCTCGCCCGGCAGGCGTGCCGTGACCGCCCGGGCGGCGCCGGCGATCAGTTCCTTCAGCGCGTCCATGGACACCGCGTGCCCGAGGCGGTATTCGTCCGGGATCGCCTCCACCAGGGCGCGGCGGTAGTCCACGACCATGATCCGGGCCTCGGCCGGGGTGTACCGGTCCATGATCGCCTTGGCCGTGAGCCGCAGCATGTTGGTCTTGCCGCTCTCCGTGTCGCCGACCACGATCATGTGCGGAGTCTCGGAGAAGTCGTGCCACACAGTGGACAGCCGCTCCTCCTCCAGGCCGATGGGAACCCGGAAGTCGCCCTCGGGCGCGGGCAGTTCGGCGATCGGCAGCTTGGCCGGCAGCATCCGTACCCGTGGGGCCGGCGGGCCCTGCCAGCTCTCCTTGAGCGCCGCGACAAGGCCGGCGACACCCTCGGACAGATCGTCGGCCGACTCCACCCCGTCGATCCGGGGGAGCGCGGTGAGGTAGTGGAGCTTGCCCTCACGGGTCAGGCCCCGGCCGGGCAGCCGCGGTACGGTCGCGGCGCGGCGCATGTCGATCTCGGAGTCCATGGCGTCACCCATCCGCAGCTCCAGATGGGTCGCGGCCTGGTCGCGGATCGACGAGGTCAGCTCCACCCAGCGGGCGGTGGTGACGATCAGGTGGATGCCGTAGTTGAGGCCGCGCGCGGCGATCGCGCCGAACGTCTGGACCTTCCGGTCGAAGTCCTGGCGGACCGTCGACCAGCCGTCGATCACCAGGAACACGTCGCCGTGCTTCTCGTCGGGGAACTCCCCGGCGGCACGGCGGCGGCGGAAGCTCGCCATGGAGTCGATGCCCTGGTCGAGGAAGAACCGCTCCCGCGCCTCCAGCAGCGAGGTGACCTCGGAGATCGTACGGCCCACCCGCTCGGTGTCCAGGCGTGCCGCGACCCCGCTCATGTGGGGCAGTCCGTTGAGCCCCGCGAGCGTGCCGCCACCGAAGTCGAGGCAGTAGAACTGCACTTCCTGGGGCGTGTGGGTGAGCGCCAGCGCCGTCAGGATGGTGCGCACCATCGTGCTCTTGCCGCTCTGCGGGCCACCGGCGATGGCGATGTGTCCGCCCGCGCCCGAGAGGTCGACGGTCAGCAGGTCGCGGAGCTGGTCGAAGGGCCGGTCGACGATGCCGATCGGGATGGTGAGCTTGCCGCGGTTCGCCCAGCCCACGGTGGTCAGCCCGAGTTCGGGGTCCGGGGTGAGCGGCGGCAGGACCTGGTCGAGCGTCGCCGGCAGGTCCAGCGGCGGCAGCCACACCTGGTGGGCCGGCGGGCCGGCGCCCTGGAGCCGTTCCACGGCCACGGACAGCAGTGTGTCGCCGGTCTCCTCCTCCTGCACGGGCTCGGGTTCCGGTGTGTCGGGCAACTGCCGCGGTACGACGTAGCTGTTGGTCCACGGCACGGTCTGGCTGGCCACTCGCGCCTGGTTGGCGCTGCCGCGCCGCTGCTGGTACGGGCCGGAGACGTACGCGGCACGGAAGCGGGCGAGCGCCTCCACACCGGACTTGAGGAAGCCGCTGCCGGGGTGCGGCGGCAGCTGGTAGGCGTCCGGCACGCCCAGGACGCCACGGCTCTCCATGGCGGAGAAGGTACGTAGACCGATCCGGTAGGAGAGATGGCTCTCCAGCTGGTGCATACGGCCCTCGTCGAGGCGCTGCGAGGCGAGCAGCAGATGCACGCCGAGGCTTCGGCCGAGCCGGCCGATCATCACGAACAGCTCCATGAACTCGCGGTGTGCGGCGAGCAGTTCGCTGAACTCGTCGACGACGACGAACAGGCTGGGCATCGGTTCCAGCGCGACGCCGGAGGCCCGCGCCTTCTCGTAGTCCAGGGCCGAGGTGTAGTTGCCGGCCGACCGCAGCAGTTCCTGACGGCGCATCAGTTCACCGTGCAGGGCGTCCTGCATACGGGAGACGAGTGCCGCCTCGCCGGCCAGGTTGGTGATCACGGCGGAGGTGTGCGGCAGTTCGTCCAGGCCGAGGAAGGTGGCGCCACCCTTGAAGTCGACGAGGACGAAGTTGAGCGTCTCCGAGGAGTTCGTGAGGGCGAGCGCGAGGACGAGGGTGCGCAGCAGTTCGCTCTTGCCGGAGCCGGTGGCGCCGATGAGCATGCCGTGCGGGCCCGTGCCGCCCTGCGCGGATTCCTTGATGTCGAGTTCCACCGGTTCGCCGTCCGCGCCGAGCGCGATCGGCACCTTCAGCCGGTTGGATCCGACGTTCTGCCGCCACAGCTCGGGCGGTTCGTGGCGGTGCAGGTCCGGGATGCCCAGCAGCGTGGTCAGTTCGACGTTCGTGGCCAGCGGTTCGGAGGCGTCCGAACCCCCGCCCATGCCCATGCGGTACGGGGCGAGCCGCCGTGCCAGGGCCGTCGCGGCCGTCGGGCCGAAGCTGTCCGGGGTGCCGAGCCGCGTGGTCTGCTCCTTGCGGTCCCGGTCGGTGCGTACCAGCGCGAAGGAGTCCTCCGTCACCTCGAAGCGGAGGGTGACCCGGCCGGGCCGCCAGCTGAGCGCGCCGGTCAGGTCCAGTACGACGGTGTTGCGGAAGCCGGGGCCGTCCAGGCGGTGGCCGCCGGGGATGGTGCCCCCGTCCACCACGATCACGGTGAACGGTTCCTCGCGCCCGGCGACGGCGTCCGGGTCGAACTGGGGCCGCTCCAGGAACTCCGCGCCGAGCAGGTCCTCCAGCTCGTTGAAGGCCGAGACCGTCATCCGGGTGGGGCCCGCTCCGTCGGTGTCGTGCCGGTGGAGGCTGTGCGGGAGCCACTTCGCCCACTCCCAGTCCGCGCGCCGCTCGTCGGAGACGCACAGCGCGATCCACACGTCGTCCGGCGAGTGGAAGGTGGCCAGTTGGGCGACGAGGGCGCGGGCGACGGAACGTATCCGCTCCTCGTCGCCCCGGAACAGGATCCGGGCCCAGGCCCGCAGGTAGAGCGCGATGGGCTGGTCGGGCACGGTCGCGTAGGCGCGGATGAAGCTGCGCAGCGCGTGTGCGCTGAGCGGTTCCAGGTCCTCGACGGGGGTGGTGGCGTTCGGGGTCAGCTTCAGGCCCAGCTTCTGGTCGCCGACCGCCACCCGGATCTCGCCGAAGTCCTCGTCGCGCGGCCTGCGTTCCCACAGCCGGGTGGTGCCCACCATCGACCACAACGCGGCGGGCTCGGGGTGGCGCCAGGCCAGCGCCTTTTGCTGGTCGACGACGGCGCCGCGCACCTTGCGCCGGATCTGGGTGAGGTAGCGGAGGTAGTCGCGCCGCTCGCCCTTGAGCTTCTGCTTGCGCTCGGCGCTGCGCTTCATCATCTGGCCGATCAGCATGGCGGCGGAGGCCACCACCATGAGACCCAGGGCGAGATAGATGAATCCGCCGCTGCCCCTGGTCATGCCGGGACGCATGAACATGAACATCATGGAAACGGACATGAGTGCCATGGGGAGATAGGTCCACACGGCGGAGGTGTCGGGCACCACTTCGGGGAGCGTCGGCGGCTCCTGGAGATTCAGCTCCCCGTCGGGCATCTCCGGGCCGCGGCGTCGGGCCGGGCGGCGGAACAGGACCACACTCAAGGAACCGTCTCCTTACGGGGCAGGGTGAGGGAGAGCGGGGCAGAACGTCGTTGACGGGCTGGGACGCCCACTCGTCATGAGAAAGTCTGTGCCACAGGCCACATCGTCCACGGCAGGCGGCTGATACTACGATCGTCCCGCTGGCCGATACCAACCGGCCCCATTCAGCTTGTTCTGGAGCGCGACAGCGACGCGTGACGTTCGGTGGCGCGTCATCCAGCGTTCCGTCCCATTCTCAGTAGTACCAACGGAGAAGCGTGAGCCATCCCGATGACTGACAATCAGGTGGCCGAGCTGTGCCGTCTGACGGTACGAGCCCCCGCCAAGAGCATCGATCTCGCCGTACCCGCCGACGTTCCCGTCGCGGACCTGCTGCCCGCCGTCCTCGGCTACGGCGGCGACGATCTCGAAGAAGCCGGTATCGACCACGGGGGCTGGATACTTCAGCGCCTCGGCGGCGAACCGATGGACGAGGAACGCACCCTCGACTCGTACGGGTTGCGGGACGGCGAGACCCTCTACCTCAGACCCCGCAACGAGGCACTGCCCGAAGTGCACCTCGACGACCTGGTGGACGGCATCTCCACCACCATGCGGGAGCACCCGTACGGCTGGAGCCCGAAGGTCAGCCGGTGGGCGCTGCTCGGTGTCGTGATCGCGGTGCTCGTCGGCGGCATGATCGTGATCGCGCTGCCGGGTGGCTCCGCGCTCCCCAGGGCCGCGTTCGCCGCCGCCGCGGGGCTGTTGCTGCTCGCGGGCGCGGGCGCGGCGAGCCGCGCGGTCGGTGACTCCGGCGCCGGAGCGGTGCTGGGCTTCATGGTGGGGCCGTATCTGGCCCTGGCCGGCTGGCTGCTGCCGGGCGGTCAGCTGAGCGGCCCGCACGCGTACGAGACGCTGGGCGCGCGGCTGCTCGCCGCCTGCGCGGCGGGAGCGGGCGGCGCGGTCCTCGCGCTGGCCATCGTGGCCTCGTTCGCCGCGCTCTACCTCGGCGTCGCCGTGATCTCGGTGTTCGGCGCGCTCGCCGCCGTCCTGATCATCGCCACGGACCTGGCTCCGGTGCACACCGCCGGGATCCTCTCCGTCGTCGCGGTGATCCTCGGCGCGTTCGTCCCCTCGCTGTCGTTCCGCATGTCGGGGATGCGCATGCCGCCCCTGCCGACCAACGCACAGCAGTTGCAGGAGGGCATCGAACCGCACTCCACCGCCTCGGTGTCGGCCCGCGCCATCCTCGCCGACGGCTGGATGACCTCGCTGTACGGGGCGGTGGGCGTGGTCTGCGCCGCCTGCCTGGCCGTACTGGCCCGGCAGGCCGAGCTCGCCGAGACGATCATGACGGTCGCGCTGGCCCTGCTGCTCATCCTGCACGCGCAGGGCCTGGGGAACATCTGGCAGCGCCTCTCCCTGGTGATCCCGGGCGTGGGAGGCCTGCTCCTGCTGGTCATCGTCTACGTACCGGACTACTCGCCGGGCATGCGACTGGTGTCGGCCGCGGGCCTGCTGGCGGCCACGGCGGCGGTCGCCATCGCCTCCTGGACCGTTCCCGGGCGGCGCCTCGTCCCGTACTGGGGACGCCTCGGGGAGATCCTGCACACGGGCCTGGCGATCAGCCTGCTGCCCCTGGGCCTGTGGGTGCTCGGCGTGTACGGCATGCTGCGCGCCATCAACGGCTGAACCGGAGGGGACGCTGCCATGCAGAACAAACGTGATCAGGTTCAGGCGCACATGTTCATCATGGGGCGGCTGACCTCGGGCATGCTGCGCGCCGACCCGGACGCCCCGGAGAGCCCGCAGGGCAGGACCAACAGGGGTGTGGTCATCGGTGTGGTGATCGCCGTCCTGCTGTCGGCCGGGGCGTTCGTCCTCGGTCTGCTCAAGCCGGGCACCAAGGACTCCTGGCGGGCATCCGGAACGCTCGTCGTCAACAAGGACACCGGCTCCCGCTATCTCTATCTGGACGGGCGGCTGCGGCCGGTACGCAACTACGCCTCGGCGCGGCTGCTCCTGGGCGCCAAGATGAAGGCCTCCGCCGTCGGCACCGGCTCATTGAGCGGTACGCCGCACGGGGCACCCGTCGGTATCACCGGGGCTCCCGACGCGCTGCCGGCGAGCGGGGACCTGGACACCGGCCCGTGGCAGGTGTGTTCGGGCGGCAGCACCGGCCCGGCCGGCACGATCCTCGCCGTGGGCGCGCAGTCCGACGCGTCCGGCCTGGCCACCTCGAAGACACTGCTGGTGGCCGGGCCCGACAAGGCCGGCTATCTGGTGTGGCGGGGCAGCAAACTGCGGCTCGACAAGGACAACCGCGCCAGGGAAGCCCTCGGTTACGGCTCCACACCGCTGGCGCCCGTGTCGGCGTCCTTCCTCAACTCCCTGCCGTCGGGGCCCGATCTGACCCCGCAGGACGTGCCGGACATGGGCGAGGACGGACCGTCGCTCGGCGGCCGGGCGACCAAGGTCGGCGAAGTCTTCCGGGTCACGGTGCCCGGCTCCGCGGAGCGCTACTACCTGTTGCGGAGCGAGGGCCTGACCCCGCTCACCGCCACCGGCGCCGCGCTGCTGCTCGGCGCCCCGGAGACCCGCGAGAAGGTGTACGGGGGCGGCGCCGCGAAGGTGGCCGTGCTGGGCGCGGACGTACTGAGCGGTCATCTCGCGCCGGGAGCGGGCGAGTCGGTGCACGACGCGGACCTCCCCGAGGCGCCGCCGGAGGCGGTGGCCGTACCGGAGGACCGGACCGCCTGTGTACGGGTCGAGTCCGACAACCCCGGCCCGCGGATCAGTGTGGCCCTGGTCGGGGCGGGCGAGCTCGGGCCGGAGGCCCAGGCGCCGGCCGAGGGGCTGACGCCGGCCTGTCTGCGGGTCGGCAGGATCACCGTGCCGCCGGGCGGCGGGGCCCTGGTGCGCGCGCTGGGCGCGGGCGGGAGCAAAGTCGGCGCCACGGTCTATCTGGTGACGGACACCGGCATGAAGTACCGGGTGGGCTCGGCGGACGCGCTCGCGGCGTTCGGTTACTCGGAAGGCCAGGCGCGGGGACTCCCGTCGCCGCTGCTGGCGATGCTGCCGACGGGGCCTGATCTGACGCCGGAGGCCGCCGCGTTGGGCCGGAGCGGCACGACCGCACCACGGTGCGGCAAGGAGTGAGATTCATCTCATGGGGTTTCACCAGGGTGAGATCTCCACCGGGAACCACCTAAAGCGAACGCGTGTCTAGAAGAAAGTGAGTGAGGCCATTGAAGCCGGAACTGGCCACTCTCTAGTCTCAGTTGTCCAGACCAACCGGATGCAGACCTTCCCCGTCCGGTCGCGCATGCCGTCGGGCCGTACGCCGGGCGGCGAAAATCAGGAGGCACACGCCCATGGCAGGTCCCAGTGGTAGGCAGCAGTCGGAGGATCAGGCAACAGCGAACGGCATCACCGCTCTGGAGAGTGCCTTCAGCGGTGTCCAGAACTGCCGCCAGGACGTCGAGAACATGAAGAACAACCTGTCCTCCGGCTACAAGGGTGGCGACGGTGGGGCCTACCAGAAGCTGCTGGAGGCGTGGGACCGCCAGGCGGAGATCATCTCCCTCAACCTCCAGAACATGACCGACACGCTCGAGGAGACGCGCCGGGCGAAGGGCATGCAGCAGGTCGAGTCGAGCGACGCCATCGAGCAGCAGCGCGGCCGGGCCGACGCGATCTTCAACGCGCTGCACGGCTGATCCGGACACCGGTCGCCCACGCGCCGGGACACCCCTCCGCAAGGGGTGTCCGGATGAACGTTTCCCCCACCTGTACCTGACGCACTTGCTGCGAGATGAGGTCAACGATGCCTGATTTCAACGACGGACAGATCTACGTCGACTACTCCCACATGAACAACGCCGCCGACGACATGGTCCAGCAGACCAAGGCGATCGACAGCATCCTCACCAACCTGGACGCGGAACTCCAGTCCCTCAAGGAGTCCTGGGAGGGTGAGGACCGGGGTGTGTACACCGACAAGCAGACGGCGTGGAACAACGCCGTCTCGGAGATGAAGAGGATCCTCGCCGAGAACTCGGCGCTGCTCACCGACGTCTCCGACAGCTACTCGTACAGCGAGAAGTCCCTCACGCAGCTGTGGGAGACCGTGCGCATCGGCGGCTGACCGCGTAGGCGACACCCCCCCTTTTTTTCCCGGGCGGCCGTCCGCGTGTACGTCATGCGGACGGCCGCCCTTCGCGCAAACAGGAGGAGAACGGCATGGCTGAGAACACCACCACGGTCAATCTGAACAAGGCCTGGATGCAGAGCTTCCTCACCGACGACGTGGGCCCGTTCCGGGAGGCGATCAGGCTGATCAGGGAGGACGGGACCGCCCCGGGCGACGACCTGGCGGTTCCGGCGGTGGGGAATCTGCTGGCGGACAACGGGGCGAAGACGGCGTCGGGCTTTTACGACGGACAGAAGATTCCGATCGCGATCGGCACGATGGCGGCTGACGAAGGGGGGCGGGTCAACGGCGGTTACCTGGTGAAGTCGTTGAACACCATTCTGGAGCAGCTCGACGGGATCCTGAAGCAGCAGAGCGAATTGTTCGAGGAGATCGAGGCCAACCTCGAAGACAGCATGGACAAGATGTTCAAGACGCAGGACGAGAGTCTGGACAAGATCGATGGCAAGAAGTTCGTCGACTTCTTCGAGGACGTCGACGATGTGCTCTCCGAAGGCAGCGGTGGGGGCGGGGGCGGGGATGACGAAGACGAGGACTGATCCTGTCCCGCTTTCCTCGCAGGCCTGTTGAATTTTCTCGCATCGCATCTCCCTCGTACGTCCGACTCGTACTCCCTGACCCGTACCTCCTGACCGAAAAGGGCTCCCGGCATGGCGCTCGATCCCAGCAAGATTACCAGCGCACTCGATGGCACCAACGACAAGTGGGCGGAGGCCATCAGCTTCTTCACGGGATTCAAAGCGCCACCGCGGGCCGATCTCTTCGACACGCTGGTCGGCAATGAGGGTATTCCCCAGATGAAGGTGGAGATATCCGATGTCGGCTATGTCGACTACGTCGACACCGAAGACCTGAACTGGCTGTACGAGAACGCCGGCTACGACATCAACAACACAGACTTCGTCATCCCGTTCTATTCGACGAGCGGCGGTGCGGGGTCGGACGTGACGATGCACAAGGCGCGCATCACGCTGCTCGGTCAGAAGTCGGTGGACGGGCCGCCGACCGGTGGCTATTACGAGGGCGGGACCTTCAGCAGCAGTATCGACGGACACCTGGGGATGGACGGCAAGCCCACCTGGGACACCACGAAGCTCACGCAGTACGCCTACGGCACCGGGCTGGCGCTGGAGAAGCTGCGGAACGACGAGAAGCTCGGCACCCACGGTTTCGCCTGGAACGGCCTCCCCGTGGCCGACGCCGACTCCGTGTCGCTCGGGACCTTCGACGTGGTGGCCGGTTCCTTCGACCGGGTCGCCGAGTTCTTCGTGAAGCAGCAGGCGATAGTGGAGGAATGGGCGGGCAGGCTCGGTACGGAGAAGAACGAGGCGTGGCGCGGCCAGGCGGCGGGTGTCTTCTGGGACCTCCTCAATAAAATCAACAAGCAGTACACCGATTACAAGGAGGACACGAGCCCGAACGGGAGTTACCAGTCGAAGCAGGGGAATGAGATCCGGCAGGCGAAAAAGGACCTCCAGAAGGCGGTGATAGATCTGCACAACGTCTGGATGGACTGGGAACTCAAAATGGGGAACCCGCTGCGCTGGCTCAGCGATCTGCTGACAGACGTGATGAACTATACGTGGGATCACAACATAACGAAGATCACTTACGAGATCGAGGGTGCCGGTTACAGCTACTACACGAACTATATTGCGGAAGAGGGGTTCGACAACAGGGCCAAGGCGCAGCGGGACACGCTGATGGACTTCGGTGACCTCAAGGATCTCAGTACCTGGGAGGCCATCGGGAACAAATCCATCGAGATGTGGCAGCAGTCCGTCAAGGACAATCTTGAGGCCGCCGCGATCGACGCGATGGAATATGTGAAGAACGCCTGGAGCAACAGCAGTTTCGACCTGGGGACCGTCAAGTCCCGAGGTGGAGACACCCTCAAGGAGGGGCTCGCCGAGGACAAGGCCGACAAGCTGGAGGATGACAACAAGAAGAAGGAGGACGACGCAAAGAAGGCTGCTGAAGAGGCCCAGAAGAAGCAGGACGAGTTCATAGCCTGGCAGAAGGAGCAGGCCAGGATCGCGAAGGAGGAAGCGGCAAAGGAGAAGGCGGAGGCGGAGGCCAAGGCTGCCGCGGCGGAGGCCAAGGCGGAGAAGGAGAAGGAAGAGGCGAAGGCCGAGAGGGAGAAGGAGAAGGCCGAGGCGGAGGCCAAGGCGGCCGCGGCGGAGGCCAAGGCGGACGCCAAGGCGGCCGAGGCGGAGGCGAAGCAGGAGCAGAAGGAGAAGGAGCAGGAGGAGAAGGCGGCCGAGGCGGAGGCCAAGGCGGCGGCCAAGGAAGCCGAGCAGGAGGCCAAGGCAGAGGCCAAGGAAGCCGAGCAGGAGGCCAAGCAGGAGGAGAAGGAGAAGGAGCAGGAGGCCAAGCAGGCCGAGCAGGAGGCGAAGCAGGAGCAGAAGGAGAAGGAGCAGGAGGCCAAACAGGCCGAGCAGCAGGCGAAGCAGGAGGCCAAGCAGGAAGAGGCCGAGCGCAAGCAGGAGGAGGCGCAGGGGCGTCAGGAGCAGATGCAGATGCTCCAGATGAACCAGGCCAAGGCCCAGCAGGAGGAGGCCAAGAAGGAGCAGGCGAAGAAGGAGGCCGAGCAGGAGGCGAAGCAGGCCGAGCAGGAGGCCGAGCAGGAGGCCAAGCAGGCCGAACAGGAGGCGAAGCAGGAGGAGAAGGAGAAGGAGGCCGAGCAGAAGCAGGCAGAGCAGGAGAAGAAGCAGGAGGCCAAGGAGGCCGAGCAGGAGGCGAAGCAGGAGGAGAAGGAGAAGGAGGCCGAGCAGAAGCAGGCCGAGCAGGAGGCCAAGGCGGACCGCATCCGCACCGAGCAGGAGGACAAGCAGGAGCAGCTCCAGGCCGAGCAGGAGCAGAAGCAGGCCGAGCAGGAGGCGAAGCAGGAGGAGAAGGAGAAGGAGGCCGAGCAGAAGCAGGCCGAGCAGGAGGCCAAGGCGGAGGCCAGGCAGAACGAGGCCGAGGCCAAGCAGGACCAGCTCCAACAGGAGCAGGAGAAGAAGCAGAACGAGGCCGAGGCCAAGCAGGACCAGCTCCAACAGGAGCAGGAGAAGAAGCAGAACGAGGCCCAGGCGAAGCAGGAGCAGCTTCAGCAAGAGGCGGAGAAGAAGCAGAACGAGGCCGAGGCGCGGTTCGGCGACCAGAGCCGAGGGCTCCTGAACGGTGGCGATCTTCTCTCGCCCGACATCTCCGGTCCCGTCAACGAAGGCAACCTCCCCGTCAGCGACGTCCTGGACGTCCCCGGCGGCGGCGAGTCGCACATCGACGACAACGGCCGGCTGGTCACCGAATACCCGGACGGCAGCTCCACCACGATCGACCCGCTCACGCACAGCTCGACCCTGACGCGGCCCGACGGTACGACCGTCTCGGGCCCCCTCAACACCGGTGATCTGCTGCCCAATCCGGACGGCAGCACGACGCGGCTGGACCCGCAGGGCAACGTGGTCATGGAGTACCCGGACGGCACCAGCCAGACGATCGACCCGGACACCGGCTCCACCACGATCACCAACCCGGACGGCACGACGAGGTCCGGTTACCTCAACGACCTCGACAACCCGCTGAACGGCTACCAGCCCCCCACCTCCGGCCCCCTCAACAGCGGCTCCCTCGACGGCTACAACTCGCCTTCGTACGACCTCTCCGGCTACGAGGAGGAGCTGTTCGACGAGAACCCCTACGAGTCGCCCCTGGACAGCAACGCGGCGGCGGCGTCCTCCGGGTCGAGCGCGCCGAACCACAACCGCACCCAGCTGAACAGCGGACCGCTCCCGGGCTTCGGCGGGGGCGGCGCGGACGCCATGGGTTCGTCCTCGGGCGGCACCGGCACCGGCTCGGGCGGGATGCCCATGGGCGGCGGCATGGGTGGCGGCATGGGCGGTATGGGTGGCGGCATGGGCGGCGCGGGCGGCGGTCAGGACTCGAAGGCCGAGCGCGTCCGCAGTGTGATCGACGGGGATGTCGTCAGCAACCGCCGTCCGCAGCCGGGCGCGAGGCCGCCCCTTCCCGGGAGCCGCGGTTACGCCGACGACGAGGTCAGGGTCGCGGCCAGCGGTAACACCGCCGGTCAGAACCCGTTCCTCCCGCCGATGGCAGGCGGCGGCGCGCCCAACCAGACCCAGACCCAGAGCGGTGACCGTGCCCGCGACTCGTGGGTGCCCGAGGACGAGGATGTCTGGGGAACGGACGAAGGCGGCGCGCCGGCGGTGATCGGCCGGTGAACGGTACGGAGAGCGTGACGGTGACGCCGTATCGGATGCGTCGGACGTGTACGACCGGGGTGACCCGTACGACCGGGGAAACCCGCACGACCAGTTGGAGGGGTGTTCGTTGAGCGAGTCGATGGAACAGAAGCTGTCGCAGGCCATGGCCGAACTGGAGGCCGTACAGAACGCCGTCGCACACGCCGAGGGCGAACTCAGCCGGGCCACGGCCACCGTGCGGTCGCGTGACCGCGTCGTGGAGGCCACGGTCGGCCCGCAGGGCGAGCTGACCGGGCTCAAATTCCTGGACGGCAAGCACCAGTCCATGACGGGACCGCAGTTGGCAGCGTCCATACTGGAGGCGGCCGATGAAGGGCGCGCGCAGATGGCCCGTAAAGTAATGGACATGTTCGCGCCACTTGCCCAGGGGAGCGGCGGGGCGACAGGGGTCAGGGGAGTGGACATCGACTGGGAGCGGGCGTTCGGCTCGGCATTCGACGGAGGTCCGGGAAGCGGTATGAGGCGGTCCGCGGGGGACCGTCTGCGGGACGAGATTCATGAAGACGCGGACGACACACTGCCGAGGGGACGGTAAACATGGGCATGGGTTGGGGCAGGTACGAGGCGAATGTTCCCGGTCTCCAGCAGGGGGCCGACGATATTTCGGGCCTGTCGAGTGAGACGGACGAGGTCACGGACAACTTCATCGCCGACCAGGCGAACTACCGTGGCTGGGACGGCTATTCGGACGACTTCTACCACCAGGTCCACCCGAAGTACCAGGCGAACAACGACATGTGCGTGTCGTTCCTCAGGGGCATGAGCAGCGCGTTCTCGGCGCTCGAACTGGCCACGCTCGGCAACCTCTCGAACATCGCGGGCACGCAGTCCTACGCGCAGGACGCGATCGATCAGCAGGCGGCGAAGCTCGACGTCCCCTCCGATGAAGTCGGAGGCGGTAGGCACTAAGTGGAGGAGATCAATTTCCCTCCGGATGTCCGGAAAATGCTCTTTGGCCTCATTGGGGAAATGCCCCTTGAGGCCAGGGAGAATTTGGCGTACT